>JBJTMC010000176.1:0-32666 GCA_046063325.1 Novosphingobium sp. | reverse complement strand
GACCGAGCCGGTTGGTGACGGTGAGGGCGCACATGCCGATGGGCTGATCCGCGCGCAGCACGATGAGGATGCTGATCGGCGCAGGGGCGCCGCAATGCGCCAATGCTGGCCGCAGCATCCATGACCGGGCAAACACATTGGCCTGGCCTGCGTTGTCGCACAGTGCGTCCCACGCCTGCCAGTCGCTGTCCTGCACGTCGGTGGCGGCGATGATGCTTGCCGAGACAGTGGGCGCAGCTATGCCAGCCGCAGACGCAGCGCGAGCTGCGGCCGTTGCGACGGGGGCGAACGGGCGCTGGGCGATGTCTGTCACGGCCTCGGTCATCGCTGCTCCATAGCAGCAACGGGTAAACCAATCATTCCCGTTGAAGGCACGGCGGAAAGCCTGCTCGGTCTGGCTGCTCGCGGCAAAGAAAAACCCCGCCGGATCACTCCGACTGGGTGTTTTTGTCCCTTGGCAGGGGCGAGCGATTTACATGGCGGAATGCGCCAGCGCCGCGAGCAGCAAGATCGCCACGATATTGGTGATCTTGATCATCGGGTTGACCGCCGGACCAGCCGTATCCTTGTAGGGATCGCCGACTGTATCGCCGGTCACCGCAGCCTTGTGGGCTTCGGAGCCCTTGCCGCCATGGTTGCCGTCTTCGATATATTTCTTGGCATTGTCCCATGCGCCGCCGCCCGAGGTCATCGAGAGCGCGACGAACAGGCCGCCGACGATAACGCCGAGCAACAGTGCGCCAAGTGCGGCAAAGCCCTCGGCCGGGCCGGCAACGGCGGTGATCACGAAGTAGACCACGATCGGTGCAAGCACCGGCAGCAGCGACGGAACGATCATTTCCTTGATCGCAGCCTTGGTGACGAGGTCAACCGTGCGGGCATAGTTGGGCTTGCTTGCAAAGGTCATGATGCCCGGATCGTTCTTGAACTGGTCACGAACGTCCTTGACCACTTCGCCCGCCGCACGGCCCACGGCCGTCATGCCCATCGCCCCGAACAGGTAGGGGAGCAATGCGCCAAGCAGCAGCCCGACGATGACATAGGGGTTTTCCAGGCTGAAGCTGACCTGCAGGTTCGGGAAGAACGCCTTGAGGTCGGTGGTATAGGCCGCGAACAGCACCAGCGCAGCCAGGCCAGCCGAACCGATCGCATAGCCCTTGGTAACGGCCTTGGTGGTGTTGCCCACCGCGTCGAGCGCGTCGGTCTTTTCGCGGACCGAATCGTCGAGCCCGGCCATTTCGGCAATGCCGCCGGCATTGTCGGTAACCGGACCGTAAGCGTCGAGCGCGACGACCATCCCGGCCAGCGCCAGCATCGCGGTCGCCGCATAGGCAATCCCGATCAGGCCTGCCAGCTGGTAGGCGATGACGATCCCGGCGCAGATCACCAGCGTCGGCAGGGCTGTCGATTCAAGCGAAATCGCCAGACCCTGGATGACGTTGGTGCCGTGGCCGGTTTCCGAAGCCTTGGCGATCGAACGGACCGGGCGATAGTTGGTGCCGGTGTAGTATTCGGTGATCCAGATGATCAGCCCGGTGATAACCAGACCCAGCAGACCGCAATAGAACAGCGTCTTGCCGGTGTAGCTCTGTCCCGCAATCGCGGCATTCATATCGCCGCCCAATGCATGGGAGATCGCCCACCAGATAGCCGGGATCGAGAGCACGGCCGTAACCAGGAAGCCCTTGTACATGGCGCCCATGATGTTCTTGCCGCCGCCGAGACGGACGAAATAGGTGCCGATGATCGAGGTGATGATGCAGACGCCGCCGATCAGCAGCGGCAGGCTCATCAGCGCCATCAGGTTGTCGGCGCCCTTCAGCAGCAGCGCGGTCAGCACCATGGTCGCACCGATGGTGACGACATAGGTTTCGAACAGATCGGCGGCCATGCCGGCGCAGTCGCCGACGTTGTCACCAACGTTGTCCGCGATCACGGCCGGGTTGCGTGGATCGTCTTCCGGGATTCCGGCTTCGACCTTGCCGACCAGATCGGCGCCCACGTCAGCCGCCTTGGTGAAGATCCCGCCGCCAAGGCGCGCGAAGATCGAGATCAGCGAGGCGCCGAAGGCAAGAGCGACCAGACCATCAACCACGGTGCGGTCATCGCCGCCGACGGTGTGACCCGCAGGGCCGGTCAGATACCAGAAAAAGCCCGCAATCGCGAGGAGCGCGAGGCCCGCAACCAGCATGCCGGTGATCGCACCGGCGCGGAACGCCAGGGTCAGACCTTCCTGCAGTCCGGTCTGCGCGGCGGCGGCGGTGCGCACGTTCGAGCGGACCGAGATGTTCATCCCGATGAACCCGGTCGCGCCCGAAAGCACGGCGCCAAGCACGAAGCCAGCGGCCGAGATCGGCCCAAGGAAATAGCCGACCAGCACCGCAACGACCACGCCGACCATGGCGATGGTGCGATACTGACGTCCGAGGTAGGCTTGCGCGCCTTCCTGGATGGCGGCGGCGATTTCCTGCATCTTTTCATTGCCTGCCGATGCCCCAAGCACCTGGCGGCTGGTGATGAAGCCGTATACGACGGCCAGCAATCCCAGCAGAATTGCGATCGTGACGAGATTCACGGGACGCTCCCCCCTTTTGATGGTTCCCAAAAACGTGCGCTCCGCCACGCGGGCGAAGGCAGCCGGGCGAGAGCTATAGGGGGGATTTGCCGCATTGCAACGCCTCTGCGGCGGTTTACCGGGGATTCATCCGTGCTCGTAACCGAGTTTGCCAATCGGCGGGACACCGTCGAGCAGCAGCGATTGGTCGCCGCGCGGCAGGACGGTCCCGATCCGGCTTGCGGCAATCGGCAGGGCGGTTCCGGCGGGGGCGGTGAACAGCAGCTGATAGTCCTCGCCCCAGCGCAAGGCTTCGTCGCGGCGTTCTTCTGACGCGGCGATCGGCACTGCTGCGCTCTCGATCGACAGGGTCACTCCCGAGGCGTCGGCCATCCGCCGGGCATCGAGGAGCAGGCCATCCGACAGGTCCATCATTGCCGAAACGCGGGGGGCCAGCGCCTGTCCTTGCGCCAACAGCGCGGCGGGACGGCGGTAGGCCAGCGAATCGCCTTTGCCAGATCGCAGCGCTTCAAGCCCCAGCATCGCGGCGCCCAGCGGCCCGGTGATCCAGAGCGCGTCGCCCTGATTGGCGCCAGCGCGCGATGGAACCGGCCGATGGGTGGCGCGGCCCAGCGCGGTCAGGCCCAGCACCCGTGTTCCGCTGGCGGCAATCGTATCGCCGCCCAGCAGCGGCACGGCATAGTGGTCCAGCGCTTCGCGCAGACCCGCCAGAAACCGGGCGTCGCCCGTCCCCAACTGGTAGCCGAGCAGGACGCCGACCGGCGCTGCACCCTTTGCGGCAAGGTCCGACAAGTTGGTTGCGACCAGTTTCCAGGCAATGTCCGCCAAATCCTGGTCGGGCAGGTAATGCGTCCCTTCGGCCATCGCATCGTGGGTGAGGATCAGGGTTTCCCCGCCGAATTCCAGCACCGCACAATCATCGTCCAGCCCGCGTGCACCAGGGTGCGTGGCGATTGCACGCAGGGCCGCGATGAAGGCGGATTCGCTGGTCAGCGGCGCACCACCTTGGCCACACCATCCAGCACGCCGTTGACGAACTTTGCCTCGCGCGCTTCGAAGAAGGCGTGGGCGACATCGACGTATTCGCTGATTGCCGATGCGGTCGGCACATCGGCGCGGGCCAGCAATTCGTAGGTTCCCGCGCGCAGGATCTGGAGCATGGTCCGGTCGAGCCGTTCGAGCTTCCAGCCTTCGGCAAGCTTGCCGGACAGATGTTCGTCGATCTCGGCGCGGCGGGCGGCAGCGCCCTTGACCAGGTCGTCGAAGAACGCGACCTCGGCCTCGGCGTACTGATCGCCCTCGATCTCTGCGCCCAGGCGGTGTCGGTGAAACTCGTCGAGCAACGACGCCATCGGCGTGCCTTCCATCTCGAGCTGATAGAGCGCCTGAACCGCGGCAAGCCGTGCGGCGGAGCGGGCCTTGGGGCGGCCGGTCATATTCCTAGTCTCACTTCGATAGAGCGGGCATGGGCGGTCAGGCCCTCGGCATCGGCCAGTTCGATCGCGGCCGGACCAACTGCTTTCAGCGCGGCCTCGTCAAGCTGGATGAAGCTGGTGCGTTTCATGAAGTCCAGCACCGACAGCCCCGAAGAAAACCGCGCGCGGCGTCCGGTGGGGAGCACATGGTTGGGCCCGGCCACATAGTCGCCCACGGCCTCCGGGGTCATCCGGCCCAGGAATACCGACCCGGCATGGCGGATTTGCTTGAACAGCTTTTGCGGATCGTCGGTGGCGATCTGGACGTGTTCTGCAGCAAGTGCGTTGGCGAGGGCGGGGGCCTCGTCCAGGCTTGCGACCTCGATGATGACCCCATGGGTGTTCCAGCTTTCCGCCGCGACCCGCGCGGTGGGCAGCATCGCCAGCTCGACCCCGATCCGGTCGGCGACCGTATCGGCAAAGACTGGATCATCGGTAATCAGGATCGATTGCGCGGCGGGATCGTGTTCGGCCTGGCTGAGCAGGTCCGCCGCGGTCCATTCGGGATCGTTCCTGCCATCGGCGATCAGCAGGATCTCGCTCGGCCCGGCGACCATGTCGATCCCGACGACGCCGTAGAGCTGGCGCTTGGCTTCGGCGACCCAGGCATTGCCTGGGCCGGTGATCACGTCAACCGGCTGGATCCGCTGGGTGCCATAGGCCAGCGCGGCAACCGCCTGGGCCCCGCCGACGCGCCAGACCTCGTCCACACCGGCCAGATGCGCCGCGGCCATGACCAGCGGATTGATCGCGCCCTTGGGGGTCGGGGTGACCACAACCAGCCGTTCGACCCCGGCGACCTTGGCCGGAATGGCGTTCATCAGCAGCGACGAGGGATAGGCCGCCCGTCCGCCGGGGACGTAGAGCCCCGCCGCATCGACCGGACGCCACAGCGCGCCCATCCGCACGCCCAGTTCGTCGGTTTCGTCACGGTTCTTGGGTAGCTGCTTGAGGTGAAAGGCGCGGATCCGCTCTGCCGCCAATTCCAGTGCGGCGCGCAGGTCGGGCTTGAGCGCCTGGTAGGCATCGTGGCAAGCTTCTGCCGAAATCGTCCAGTCGGCATCGGACGTCAGCGCGTGGCCGTCCCACCGCGCGGTCATGTCGGCCAGCGCCGCATCGCCCCGGTTCCTGACGTCGCTGAGGATTACCGAAACGTCGCGCGAAACGTCATCGTCGCTTTCGCGCCGGTCGGCGACCAGGCGCTTGAACGCCTGGGCAAAGCCGGGGTCGCGGGAATTGAGCCGCAGCATCAGGCGGCCTTCGCGGCCTGGGCCAGCGCACGGAACCGCTCGACCAGCGCAGCGACCCGTTCGTCGGTTTTCAACGCGGCGCGGTTCACGATCAGCCGTGCGGAAATGTCGAGGATCCGGCTGGTTTCGATCAGGCCGTTGTCCTTCAGAGTCCGCCCGGACGAGACCAGATCGACGATCCGGCTGGCCAGCCCAAGGCCCGGAGCCAGCTCCATCGCCCCGTTGAGCTTCACCACTTCGGCCTGAATGCCCATCCGCTCAAAATGGCGGCGGGTCAGGTTCGGGTACTTGCTGGCAACCCGCAAGTGGCTGACATGGCCGGGACTTGCGGCCTGGCCCTCGGGCTCTGCCACCGAAAGGCGGCAATGGCCGATATCGAGATCGACCGGGGCATACAGATCGGGATAGGCGAACTCTTCGACCACATCAGAGCCGACGATCCCCAGCTGCGCCGCGCCGTGGGCGACAAAGGTCGCAACATCGAAGGCGCGGACCCGGATCAGGCGCATGTCGCTGCCTTCGCAGGCGAACGACAGGGCGCGGTTGTCCTTGTCGTGAAAGCCGGATTCCGGAACCACGCCGGCGTGCGCCATCAGCGGCAGCGCCTCGTCCAGAATGCGGCCCTTGGGAACGGCGAATGTCAGGGGGCTGGCCATAGGGTGCGGCCCTTACTTTGCGGGGCGGAAAAGGGCAAGGAGCGCTGCGGTTTTTCCTTGTGCGGTGCAGCGAAAAGGCGCAGCCTGTTCGCAAGTGCAACAATGCTCGCAGGAGAGTTGGCGCGATGGCCGAAAAGTACCAGTTCATCGACATCAACGCGAGCGGCCCGGGGATCGTGACCGCTGCCTTTGACAACCAGGTTGCCTATTGCACTGCATCGGGCGCGACGGTGACGGCGCGGGTGGTAGCGGCGCTGCGCGACCTGCTGGAACGGGAAGAGCCCGGCGCGCTGCTCGGTGCAATCCGCACCTGGCCGGGGGCACCGCTGGCCGATGCCCTGCCGTTGCGGATCGCGGGCGGGATCCATTCGCTGCACCTCAAGGGCGCAGAGCCCGCGCTGGCCGCGATCTATGAAGACCGCGACGGTGTGGACGATGCCGCAATCGTCGCGGCCGCAATCCGCGCCCGTGAAGCCGAGCTGCTCCCCTGGCTCGATGGTCCGCCGCAGACCAACGAAGCGGGACGTTCAGCCAACTTCATCGCGGCCATGCTGTGGCTGGCCGACAAGGGGCTGCCGCCGCGCTTCGAATGCCTTGAAATCGGCTCAAGCGCCGGAATCAACCGGATGCTTGATCGCTATCACTACGATCTTGGCGGGGTTGCGGTTGGCCCGGAACCCGGGGCGATGCGAATCCAGCCCGAATGGCAGGGCGAGGCTCCGCCCGATCGTGACATCACCATTGCAGCGACCCGCGGCTGCGACGTGGCCCCGGTCGACCTGACCGATCCGGCACAGGCGCTGCGGCTCAAGGCCTATATCTGGCCCGAACACACCGTCCGGTTTGAGCGGATGGAGGCGGCAATCGCTGAAGCCGCCAGGCAGGCGCCGGACCTGGTCCACAGCAACGCGGCCGAGTTCGTCGAGGCTGAGCTGGCCAGGCCGCAAGCCGCCGGGACGACGCGGATGCTGATGCATTCGATCGTCTGGCAATATGTCCCGGCTGACCAGCAGGCGCGGGTGACTGCCGCGATGGAAGCCGCAGGCGCGCACGCCACGCCCGAGCGACCGCTAGCCTGGGTATCGCTCGAATCGAACCGGGTGCTGCACATTCACGAGATGACGGTGCGCTACTGGCCGGGCGGAGAAGAATCCGCAGTCGTCACCCGCGCGCATCCGCACGGTGCCTGGATCGCCTGGGGCGAGAGCGAGCGGACGATCTAGCCTTCGTTCGCTTCCCGCACAGCGCGGCGCGCTTCGGTTCGCTGGCGCAGGAAACCGCCCAACTTCCAGCCGCGCTGTTCCATCCGTTCCATCCAGCCGCCGTGATAGCTGCCCCACTCCCACGCCGCGACCAGCGCGAAGATCAGGGTCGTCCCGGCAAACAGCAACAGCGAAGGCGGGTGACTAAGCCAGCCCCAAAGGCCCAGCATCAGCGCCGCCGCAATCCCGATCCAGTGTGAGAACGGCAGGGTGCTGGCCCGGCTGGAGATCCGCTTGAACCCCATCAGTCCGGCCAGGAACAGCAGCATTCCGCTGACCACGATCGCCACGAATTCGATGTGCGCCGGTTCCAGCGGGTGCGCCATGACCAACTCATCGGCCACTGCCAGCACGATGATTCCGGCCACGATCGGAATATGCCAGTAGGTGAAGGCCTGGCGGGCGACGAGTCCCGGCAGGGCGTGGTTTTCGATATGGTGGGCGCCGCGCCGCGCGCCCATGTCGAAGTACAGCCACCACATCGCGAACGATCCGGTGAAGGCATTGACCAGTGCCCAGTTGAGCCCCGGTTGCGTGGGTGCCCCGGCATAGGTCGATCCGATAAGGATCAGCCCTTCGCCCAGCGCGATGATGATGAACAGGCCGCAGCGTTCGGCCATATGCGATCCGGAAATCACCCAGTCGGTCAGCTGCGAACGGCCCAGGCCCGGAACCGGGAAAAATACCAACGGTCCGTTGTAGTCGATCCCCAGGGCCAGCAGCCACAGGGCGATCCGCGTCCCGGTATCATCGCTCAGCCCGCCGCCGATCCACAGCGGAGCCGTGGCGCAGAACCAGATGCCGATCCGCAGCAGGTTGCGTCCGCCTCCCGGACGATCACGTTCCATTGCCCAGCTGACATAGAAACTTCGGCCAAGCTGGATCGCGACATAGCTGAGCGCGAAGATCAACCCACCGGAACCGAAGGCCGTCGGAATTGCTGCCGACATGACCAGGCTGAGCAGCATGACCGTGCCGATCATCAGGCGGTTCGCGGCGCGATCGGGATCGACCCAGTTTGTTGCCCAGGTGGTGAACATCCAGGCCCACCACACCGCTGCAAACAGGATCGCCGTCTGCAGAGCGCCGAGCGGGGTCAGCGATCCGAGCAGGAAGTGAGAGAGCTGGGTGACGGCAAAGACGTAAACCAGATCGAAAAACAGCTCGAGCTCGCTGACCCGCGCACTGCCGCCGCCGTGGTTGCGCAGCAGCGAGCGGCGCTGGCGCGCCTCGGCTGCGGCAATCGCGGCACCGATGCCGCCGACGGGGCGGCGGTCAGGCGTTGTGGCCAAGGAATTCATCCATCGCAGCGTTGACCGCGGCAGGGGCTTCCCACGGCACGAAGTGGCCGCAGTCCGGAACCTTGACCAGGGTCAGATCGGTAACCACGTCTTCCATCCCGTCGAGATTCTCGGGCGGCAGCGCGGCATCGTCGAGCGCCCAGATCACCAGCGTCGGGATCTTCAGCGGCGGCATCTGCGGCGCGGCGTAGTTGGCCGGCAATTCAAACGGTGCGTCCATCGGTGGGACCGCCATCGGGCTGGCGCGGTACCAGTTGAGCATCCCGAATGCGGCGTCACGGTTCTCCCAGTCCTTGAGCAGGGCCGCGCGTTCCTCCGGCTCCATCCGGTCTTCGGTCTCAAACCGACCTTCGAAGGCCTTCATCAGCATGCCGCCAAGCCCGAAATCGCGCACGATCTGGTCGTTTTCAGGATCGCGAAACGTTCGCATGTACTGGCTTGATTCGCGCTGGTGGCGGTTGATCCACAGCAGCCTGGGAAACAGCACCGGATGCGGCGCGTTGGCGATAATGGCGCGGGTCACCCGTCCGGTGCCCTGGCCCATCAGCGCCACGCCCCAGGCGATCGCGCCGCCCCAGTCGTGGCCGACGATCGTGAATTTATCGACCCCCAGTTCGGCTGCCAGCAGGAACACGTCGCCGATCAGTTTGTCGGGCGTATAGGATTCAACATCCTGCGGCTTCGACGAACCGCGATAGCCGCGCTGATCGGGGGCGATGCAGCGATAGCGGTCCTTCAGGTGCGCGATCTGGTGGCGCCAGGTGCGGTTGCTTTCGGGAAAGCCGTGGAGGAAAATCAGCGCCGGGGCATCGCGTGGGCCTTCGTCGACCACGTCCAGTTCGATCCCGTTGGCCAGTTTGACACGCTGCATCACTGCGCTCCCTAGTTCATCCGCTGGGAATAGCCAGCCGCCATGAAAGCGCCGATCTGGTCGAGCAAGGCATCCTGCGTGCGCCGCGCTTCGCCCATCTGTTGCTCTACGCCGACCGCGACGATGATTTCCCGGTCGCCGGCAAGCATTCCCTCGATCATCGCCTTGACCGCCAGATCGGGATCGATCCCGTTGTCGATCGCCTTGTCCGAGACACCGCGGGCCGATCCGTCGGCGGTCAGGGCGTTGCGCGATACATCGGTCCGGATCGAGCCGGGATAGATGTTGTGAACCTGCAATCCCAGATGCGCGACCTCAGCCCGCAAAGCATCGGCATAGCCCGCGATCCCGAACTTGGCGGCGCAATAGGCGGTGCGCATCGGCACGCCGACCTTGCCCGCGACCGAACTGATCATTGCGATCCGCCCGCTGCCGCGTGCAACCATCCTGGGCAAGAGGGCCTGGGTCAGCGCGATCGGAGCCAGCAGATCGACTCCGACGATACGTTCATAGACCGCAAAGTCGGTATCCTGGGCCAAGCTGCGCTGCGAAATTCCGGCGTTGTTGACCAGAAGGTCGATCCCGCCCGACCAGTCCCACGCCTGTGCGGCCGCGCCGGGCAAGGCGTCATAGTCGGTGGTTTCGAACGGCAGGATCAGCGCCGCTGGGCAATCGGCCGCCACTGCTTCGAGCGCCTCTACGTTGCGGCCGGAAAGCACAAGCCGCGCGCCTTGTCCGGCCAGCGCCCGCGCCAGCGCCGCGCCGATCCCCGATGAAGCCCCGGTGATCCACGCGGCCTGTCCTGCAAAAGTCATTACCCTCTCCTCATTCGCTGCGGGTCAGCGGCACCCGCGGGATCGGGATGAATTCATCCTCGTCCCCCGGAACCTTGGGAAACCGTCCGTCGCTCCAGTCAAGCTTGGCCTGGTTGATACGCTCACGCGAGGACGAGACGAAGTTCCACCATACATGGCGCGGGCTGTCCAGCGCCGCGCCGCCCAGCAGCATGATCCGCCCGCCTTGTTCGCTCGCAAGCCGCATCGCCTGGCCAGGGGCCAGCACAGCCAGTTCAAACAGCCCGAGCGCCGCGCCATCAACGCTCGCTTCGCCGCCAACCAGCATCACGGCGCGCTCGTCGGCTTCGGGATCGAGCGGGATCGACCCGCCCGGAGCAAGCACGATCTCGGCATAGATCGTCGGGGAATGCTGGGTCGTCAGCGCGGTCTTGCCCCACAGGCTGCCCATGATCACGCGCGCGCTGGCGCAGCCATCCTCGATCAGAGGCAGGTCGGTGACCGCTTCGAAGGCCGGTGCGATCTCTTCCTTGCCATCGGGCAGAGCCAGCCAGGTCTGCATCCCGTAGAGCGATTTTTCATGGTCGCGTTCGTCCGGCAGGCCGCGTTCGGAATGGACGATGCCGCTGCCCGCGGTCATCAGATTGACCTGCCCGGGGCGGATCGTGGCGAAGGTCCCCAGGCTGTCGCGGTGGTTGATCGCGCCTTCGAACAGCCAGGTTACCGTGGCGATGCCGATGTGCGGGTGGGGCCGCACGTCCATCGCGATTCCCGGCGGAAGGATCGACGGACCGAACTGGTCGACGAACACGAACGGACCGACTGTGATGCGGCCGGGGCTGGGCAGCACGCGCCGCACCTGAAACGCGCCGAGGTTGTGGGTTACGGGCAAGATAGTGTCGGTAATGGTCATGGTGCTTCTCCTGGGCCCCTGGCCTTGATCGCCAGCGCATGCACCCGCTGGCCCGGAATGTCGCCCAGCGCCGCATTGACAAGGCGCTGGCGCTGGAGCCGCGATACCCCGGCGAACGCGGCGCTTTCGATCTCTATCGTGAAGTGGCTTTCGCCCGATCCGTCGTCTCCGGCGTGGCCGTGGTGACGGGCGCTGTCGTTGATCACGGCAAGGCGGGTGGGGGTGAAGGCGGCGGTCAGCAGGCGTTCGATTTCGTCAGCTATTTTGGGAGCGGTGGGTGTTGTCATGGGTTTCATTCTAACCAAACAATTGCCATGTGGAAGGCGTGAAACACGATCGATTTCATGGACGCATGGCGACCGACGGACGCAGGTGCGAAGCACCGGGTTGTGATCTGCCGGGTGAATTCCGCGCGCCAGGGCCGCGCGGATCGAGCTTTGACGGCCCCGGGGATTACCGCTGGTTTTGCCTCGATCACGTCCGAGCATTCAACGCTGGGTACGACTGGTTCGAAGGCATGTCGCCTGAGGAAATCATGGCCGCGCAGAACCCGGTTCACGGCTGGGAGCGGCAGACCCGCGCCTTTTCGCCGACTGCGGGCATCGATTCCGCGCCGCGCTGGGCAGATTTTTCCGATCCGCTCGAAGCGATCGGAGCGCGGGTCCGGTCGCGCAGGCCCGTTCAGCGCCAGGACGGCCGTGCCGTTACGCCGGACGAGCGGCGCGCGCTGGACGTGTTGGGGCTGGGGCTGGATGCAACCCGGCATGAGCTGCGCAGCCGCTATTCGCAGCTCGTCCGCAAGTACCATCCCGATCGTAACGGCGGCGACCGCAGCTTCGAAGCGCGGCTGCAAGAGGTGGTCGAAGCCTACCAGCTGCTCAGGAAGGCTGCGGCGTTCGCCTGAACAGTGTGAACAGCGGAATGCCGACCAGGAAGACGTGCGGGAACAGGCCGAGCGTCAGCTTGATCCGGTCCGGATTGGGGAAGGGCGCGCCGAAGCGCTGGTGCAGCACGATGCCGTACATGACGGCGTAGAGCGCCAGTCCATAAAGCGTTCCGGCCTTCCAGGGTGCAACTTCGCCCAGCGGGGTTTTGCGGGCCAGCCACAGACCGACCGCCACCATTACCGCCATGATCGCGAAGTGGACGCCCAGCCCGGCCATTACACCGGGGAGGCCCCAGTCCCTTGCACCGTCGCCGAACGGGCCCGATGCCACCCCCAGCCAGACGCCGACCACATCACCGCCGCGCACGGCGGCAAGGATCGTCGCATAGGCCGCGTCCAGCACGCCGCACAGCAACCAGGCCTTGAGCCACAGCCTGCGGTCCATGGTCAGCCCGCCTCGCACAGCGCCTTGAGCTGATCGGCGCAGGCGCCCCAGCCTTCGACAAAGCCCATCTCCTGATGGTGCGCTTTGCTTTCCGGCGTCCAGTGCCGGGCGCGGGCGGTATAGCGGGTCCCGGTCCCCTCGGGCTCGATCTCCCAGATTCCCAGCATGAACGGCCCGGCGGGCTGAAGATCCCCCTCGATCGCGTCGGTCATGGCAAAGCGTTTGCCTTCTTCCCAGGCAAGGATGAATCCGGGGTGGTCGTTCTGCTCGCCATTGGGGCCGAACATCTTCGCGTGGGTCATGCCGCCGGGCTTGCGGCTGCCGAAATCCATTTCGGCGCGCCACGGCACCGGGCACCACCATTCGTTGGTGCGGTTCACCATCACATCCCAAACCCTGGCCGGCGGCGAATCGATCAGACGTGTGACAGCAAGTTCGTGCGACATGGATCTTCGTTCCTCTCTCAATCCCGGTCGGGCGCGCCAAGCGGGAAGTATTGCCGGAAGGGTCTAGCGTCCTCGACGCAGCGTGCAACCGGGGGCAGGGCCAGCAGGTGCGCGCGCCACGCGATCAGGCGCGGGCAGGCCGCAGGGATCCGATAGACCCAATCGGCGTAAAACAGGCTTGGCGCGGCGGCGCATTCGACCAGGGTGATCCAATCGCGCCGGGTATAGGTTTCCAGCCACTGCTCGATCCAGCGGTACGACCGGTCGAGCCTGGCCTCGATCCGTTCCCGCAACGCAGGATCAGGCGCATCGGGATGGCGGATATATTCGCCGACGATCTCCTGCATCGGGCTCATCACATGCAGGTCGAACACCCGGTCCCACATCCGGGTGCGGATCGCGCCGCCGGGATCGGCGGGGAGCAGCGTGGCAGGGCCGGGGTGGTTGAGGTGCAGGTGTTCGATGATCGAAGTGGCCTCGAACACTGTGGTTTCACCATCCGCCAACACCGGGAACTGACCGCTTGG
Source organism: Novosphingobium sp. (assembly GCA_046063325.1). Classification (GTDB taxonomy): domain Bacteria; phylum Pseudomonadota; class Alphaproteobacteria; order Sphingomonadales; family Sphingomonadaceae; genus Novosphingobium. The sequence goes on along the minus strand of JBJTMC010000176.1, from coordinate 19,265 downwards.
GCCTGCGCTGGCGACGAAGGCGTCGTATTCCGGATTCTCCCCGCCCACCGACCGGAATTCGAACGGCGTTTCGTTGGCATAGAGCGCGATCAGGGCCTTCCAGGTGTAGGACGAAAACGGGTGGCCATAGAGCGCGAGGGTCACTTGTAGGCGCCTTCGCGCAGGTTGATGCCGTGTTCGGTCCAGATCTTGAGCGCGCAGAGCATCTGCGACCAGCCCATGCAATTGTCATAGGAGGCTTTGAGCCCGGCTTCGTCACCGGCCCAGCCGCTTTCGCTGATCGAAACCTTGGTCCGGCGGCCCTCGTCCACGGGTTCGAACACGAAATCCACTTCATTTTCGCCGCTGCCGTCGCTGCGGAACCAACTGATGCTGATCCGTTCATGCGTTGCCGCCTCGATCACCCTGACCGGGAAGGCGCCCGGGAAATCGGCGAAGTCCCATTGCACCGTGGTTCCGCTTTCCAGCCGTCCAACCGCGCCGCCGGTGGTGAAATAGCAGGAGAGCTTCGCCGGATCGGCGACCGCCTCATAGACTTCGCTCGGCGGGCGGGCGACGTGGATCCACACGGTGAAGCCGGGGGTCATGCCGGCTCTGCCGCGGCCACGGCTGCTTCGATTGCAGCCACGTCGATCTTGCGCATGGTCATCATCGCTTCGAACGCGCGCCGGGCCTTGTCGCCGCCTGCCGCCATCGCCTCTGTCAGCACGCGCGGGGTGATCTGCCAGGAATAGCCCCATCTGTCCTTGCACCAGCCGCAGGCGCTTTCCTCGCCGCCGTGGCCAACGATGGCGTCCCAGTAGCGATCGGTTTCGTCCTGGCTTTCGGTTGCGACCTGGAACGAAAACGCCTCGTTCGGCTTGAACGCCGGTCCGCCGTTGAGCCCGATGCACGCGATCCCCAGGACGGTAAATTCGACGGTCAGCGCATCGCCTTTCCTGCCGCTGGGAAAATCACCCGGGGCATAGTGGACCTTGCCGACACTGCTGTTCGGGAAGGTGGCGGCATAGAACCGCGCCGCCGCTTCCGCCTCGCTGTCAAACCACAGGCACAGGGTTACGCCGGTCATTTTTTCATCTCCTGGATCAGGGTGTTGTCGATCCCCTTCGCGGCCTTGTAGGCATCGCGCGCCTGGAGCCGTTCGGCATAGGCGACGAATGCCTCGCGCGGGGGGATCGAACCGAAGGTCAAACCCCAGTCGATCTGGCTGCCGACATAGACGTCGGCCATGGTGAAGCGGGATCCGCACACAAACGCGGAATCGTTGAAATGCCCCTCAAGCGTGCCGAGCACCCGGTCGAGATTGCCGAACCCGACCATCGCTTCGCGTTCCGGCGCGACTTCCCACCCCATCGAGCGCCCGACGATCGCCTGCTCGACCGGACCGGCGGCGAAGAACATCCAGCGATAATAGTCGGCCATCTCGGCGTCGGACGGCAGCAGCCCGGCTTCCGGATTGGCCTCTGCCAGATAGGCGCAGATCGCCGCACATTCGGTCACCACCCGCTCCCCTGTTTCGGTCCGGTGAAGGATCGTCGGCACCTTGCCCATCGGATTGGCCGCAACGAACGCGGCCGGTTTGGCCGCCCAGTCGACCAGCACCTGATCATAGTCCACGCCCGCTTCGTGCAGGGCCCAGCGGGCGATCTGGCCGCGGCTCATCGGGTTGGTGAAGAAGGTATAGGCGGCCATCGGTGATCTCCTGGGATAATATGGAACATAAATAGAACATTGAGGCGGAGTCAATCCACCGCCACCGCTATTTGTCTCCAACCAGACAGAACTCCGCCCCCTGCGGATCGATCCCGACCACGATCCAGCTTCCGCCGGGAACCTCCTGCGGGCCGTGGATGATCTGGCCGCCGCCAGCGCGGGCCGCGGCGATCGAAGCGGTGATGCTTTCGACCGTGAAATAGTGCTGCCAGACCGGCGCGGGACGTTCCGGCACCTTCTGCATGATCGCGCCGATCGGCAACTGGTCATGGGCAATGAACTGATAGGTGCCCATCGGACCCATATCCATCGCATCGGGAAGCGACCAGCCAAACAAGCCGGTGTAGAACGCGATAGCCTTGGCCTGATCGCCGGCCGACAACTCGTTCCAGCCGCAGCGCCCCTTGAGCACGAACGAAAAGGCGGTGCTTTCGCCGCCGCCGGGTGGCGGGGTGGGGGTCATCACGTAAAACGGAGCGCCGCAGCAATCCGCAACCATGGCGATCCGCCCGGCCATCGGAACGTCGCGCGGTCCCATCAAAACCTTGCCGCCAGCGCTTTCCAGCCGGGGCAGAAAGGCATCGACATCGTCAACCGCGATATAGCCAAGCCAGCAGGGCCGGGCGCCGTGATCCTGCATTTCCTGGCTCAGCCGCAGCAGTCCGCCGGTCATCCCGCCGTCGGCGTTGGCGATGAAACCATAGCTGTCGTCGCTGCCGTGTCCGGTCGAGATGGTCCAGCCGACCACTGCTTCGTAGAACGTCTTCGAACCTTCGGGATCCGGACTCATCAGTTCGTACCAGATCCAGCTGCCTTGCAGGGTACCCATTGGCTCTCTCCTATGGTCTGACCTCCAGAAGGTTCTGAAACCCGCTGAAGATCATGCGCTTTCCGTTGAAAATCTTGTTCGCGGCAAATTCGTCGAAACGCGGGTCGGCCATGGCTGCCTTGTTTCCCGCATCCCGCGCCTCCTTGCTGGGCCAGGTGATCCAGCTGAACACCACGTTTTCACCCGGCTCGGCCTTGACCGCCATGTAGAAGTCCGTCGTTTCGCCGCGGATCAGATCGTCGCCCCAATTCTCCGAGATATGGACCGCGCCGTGATCGGCGAACACCTGCGCTGCGACCTGGGCCATGCGCACGTATTCATCCTTGTGCGCTTCGGGCACCGGGATCAGGAATCCGTCGACATAGCTCATTGCACCGCCTCCCCGGCCGGTGCCTCACCCGATGCCATGGCCGGGTCCATCCAGAACGGCTCCCAGACATGGCCATCGGGATCGAGGATCGTACGCTGGTACATGAAGCCGTGATCTTCGGGCGGGTTGACGTCGGCGGTTCCGCCGTTCGCGGCGCCGGCCAAGACCAGCCGGTCGACCGCCCCGCGGTCATCCAGCGCCAGGGCCAGCGACACCTCGCTCGATCCGGAATCGCAGATTGGCCGGGTGGTAAAGCCTTTCCACTTGGCGTGGGTCAGCAGCATCACGAAGATCGCGTCGCTCCACACCATGCAGGCAGCGGTATCATCGGTGAACTGCGGGTTGTTGGTAAAGCCCAGCGCCTCGTAGAATTGCCGGGCCCGGGGCAGGTCGGTGACTGGCAAGTTGACGAAGATCATCCGTTCCATCTGGCTTCTCCCGTTTGCAGTTCATCCAGGCTGCGCGCCAAACAGCAATTCGAAATAACGGCGCAGGTGTTGCAAGTGTTCCTGTGCAGCAATCGCAGCAGCGCCTTCTTCCTGCGTCTTGGCAAGGATGAAGGCGCCCTGGATTACCGCCTGAACATGGCGCGCCAGGCCCGCGGCGGTCACGCCCTTTGCGCCGCTCCGGTCGATCGCCGCGCCAAGGTCGTCCTCCAGCGTCCGGGCATTGCCCAGGATGCTGGCTTCGCAAGCCAAGCGGATCGCTGCGCTGGTGCGGAAGCTTTCCTGAACCATGGTGCCCGCGACGCAGCTGAAGCCTTCCGGCGGGCCGGAAACCAGAGCAATCCGCAGGTCGATATAGCCCAGCACCCGCGCGACCGGATCGGCCAGATGGTGAAACGGAGCCGCGGCGAAGAACGCGCCGGTGGACTGCGACCAATAGTCCGCCGCCGCTACACCCAACGCTTCCTTGGATGCAAAGTGGTGAAAGAACGCACCCTTGGTCACCCCGGCTTCACGGCAAAGTTCGTCAACCGAAGTGGCTGCGAAGCCCTGGCTGCGGATCAGCTTGACCGCGGCTTCCAGCAGTTTGTCCCGCGCCGTCACAGGCTGGGGCCGAAAGGGCTGATTTGGAATCACGCCTCACTCCATACCAACCGGTCGGTATGAAGTCGAATCGCCTCGACCGGTTCGCGCAACGCTTCGTCTGGCCGGCGGGACCTGCCTAGGCAGCGAACCCAGCCAGGGCCTGGCTTTCCGCCGCGGCAACCGCTTGCCACGCCGGGCGCGCGCTGACCCGCCCGTACCAGCCCGCAGTGCGTGGATGGCGCGCGCTGTCGGGCTCCAGGCCGACATAGCCAAGCGTCTTGAACACGGTTGCGACGGCAATGTCCGCGATGGAAAACTCGCCGCACAGCCAACCTTCCTGCGGGGCCTGACCCTCGAACCAGTCGGCTACGCGCGCCACATCGGCCACGCCTTCCTCGGCGGCTTGTTCATCGCCGGGCACGCCCAGCACCTTGGGTGCGACAAAGCGGTTGAACACCACCTTGCCCGATGCGGCAGCCAGGATCGTGTCGGCAAACTCTTCCCACCAGATCGCCTTGCCCCGGGCGCGCGGTTCGGCCGGGAAAATCGCGGGCTGGGGATGCAAGGCGTCGATATAGGTGACGATCGCAGTTGAATCCGCCAAGTTGAAATCGCCGTCCTGCAGCGCCGGAATCTTGCGGAATGGACTGGCCGCCGCGAACTCTTCCGAGGGGCTGCGTGGATTGGCCGGAACCGCCTCTACCGCAACGCCCTTTTCGGCCGCGACGAGGTGAACCTTGCGCACGAATGGCGAAAGCGGAAAGCCGAAGACTTTCATGAATTGATCTCCCGGATGAGTCGTTTTTTGCAACCAAAGCTTATTGCAGCCGCGCGCCCGCGCGTATAGGCGATTGCCGCGATGACCGACAAAACAGCCCTGACCGATACGGCGAACCAGACCGTCCTGCCCGCGCCCGACACGCAAGTGGACGTGCGCGAGGTGTTCGGAATCGATATCGACATGAAGGTCCCGGCCTTCAGCCAGCCCGACGAGCGCACACCGGACGTGGACGGCGCCTATGTGTTCGATCCGGACACCACGCTGGCGATCCTGGCGGGCTTTGCCTTCAACCGCCGGGTAATTGTCCAGGGCTATCACGGCACGGGCAAGTCGACCCATATCGAACAGGTCGCCGCGCGGCTCAACTGGCCCTGCGTGCGGATCAACCTCGATGCGCACATCAGCCGCATCGACCTGGTAGGCCGCGACGCGATCGTGCTGCGCGACGGGCTGCAGGTGACCGAATTCCGCGAAGGGCTGCTGCCCTGGGCGCTGCAGCACCCGGTTGCGCTGGTGTTCGATGAATACGACGCCGGCCGCCCCGACGTGATGTTCGTGATCCAGCGCGTGCTGGAAACCGAAGGCAAGCTGACCCTGCTCGACCAGAACAGGGTGATCCGCCCCAATCCGTTCTTCCGCCTGTTCGCCACGGCCAACACGGTCGGGCTGGGCGATACTTCGGGCCTCTACCACGGCACCCAGGCGATCAACCAGGCGCAGATGGACCGCTGGAACATCGTGGTTCAGCTCAACTATCTGCCCGCCCAGGTGGAGAGCGAGATCGTCCTCGCCAAGACCGAAGGCGCCGCGCCTGAAATGGTTGCCAACATGGTCAAGGTTGCCGACCTGACCCGCCAAGGGTTCATCAACGGTGATATCTCCACCGTGATGAGCCCGCGCACCGTGATCACCTGGGCGCAGAACACTGCGATCTTCAAGGACCCCGGCTTCGCCTTCCGGCTAAGCTTCCTCAACAAGTGCGACGAGACCGAACGGATGCTGGTGGCCGAATACTACCAGCGGGTGTTCGGAACGGAATTGCCCGAAAGCGTGGTGGCGAAGGGGTGAGCGCGGGAGCTTGCGAAAGTCGTACTTATTTCTGGCAACGTCTCGCAAAAGTACGCCAGATGTGAAGTTCGCGCTCGACAATGATATTCACACCCGCCAAATTAATTTGAGAGCGAAGGGCGGCCAAATTACCCTTGTGGAAGGGGCAATGCGCTCGCGAGGCTCCCGCCTTTCGCTCCCACTCTCCAGCGCTTGGAACTCGCCTTCGATCTCAGTGGTTTTGCATCATTGTGATTCGCGTAGGCAAGGCCCCATCAGTAAAGAAACTCAAATTTCTTCTCTTGACTCGGCGGAAACCACGGAATCTTCACGACGACACGATAACTAACTGTAATTAATAGATTTATCAAGAATCCAACCTACGAATCGCGAATTCTCATGGCCTTGCTGCAGTGCGGCAGAGGCAATTCGGCTTCGCGTTTGCGTTTTGGAAATGATGATCCAATGCCATCATCAAACAAAGTTCCTTTTATGTCCCACTTCTGATCGATTGAATCGGAAAACCTCTGGGCCGGTTCCAGTGTCTATAACATTTGATTGAGCTGAGATTCGTCCCAGAGTTAAGGCACTATCAAATACCTCTTCTCAGTCCGCCGCGTGTTGTAATCGCTCGCTGCATCCTTGGTCAGCATTTCTTCAAGGCTGAAACGCTGCTTGTTGTGGCTGTTGAAGGTGATCGAAAACTACCAGCGGGTGTTCGGGACCGAACTCTGCCCGAAAGCGTGGTGGCGAAGGGTTAGTTCCGCATCCGCGGCAGGCATTCACGCGCGATCGCATCGACGTGGCGGTGATCGGTGCCGCAGCAGCCGCCAAGCACGCACAGGTGCGGCAGCGCGTTCAGCAGGTCGCGGTATTCGCCCGCCAGTTCATCCGGGTTGCCCTCATCAAGCTGCGCCGCTTCGTCGAGTTCGGCGTGGCTCATCCGCGAGGCATTGGCCCGCAGGCCGCCGATCCGCGCGGCCAGTTCGGAATCGTCCAGCACTGCCGCAAAGTGCGAGGGGTGGGCGCAGTTGATCATGAAATAGGCGATCGAGCCCACCGCATCGTCGGTCCGTTTGACCGCTTCGGACAGGGTCATTCCGGTCGGCAGGCGGCCATCGGTCTCGACCGTGAAGGACACCACGGCGGGCAGCCCGGCGTCGGCTGCGGCGGCGGCAACGCCCTGGGCCTCCTCAAGGTAGGTCATGGTCAGCGCGGTGACGATCTCGGCTCCGGCATCGCGCGCCACGCCGATCTGCCAGGCGTGATAGGCTTGCGCCTCCGCCGCGGTCATCATGGCGCCCGGATCATAACCATCACCGCGCGGACCGACCGGGAGGTTGAGAGCGACGGGGTTTGAGCCGCCGTGTTCGCGGCGCAATTCAGCGATCAGTGCGATGCCCTGCGCGTTGCTGGCGGCGAGCCGGTCGCGGTCATAGCCGAGCGCCGCGCCCCAATCGGGGCTGGATCGCCAACTCGGCGCGTCGAGCACAAACCCGGCGCCATGCGCCTCCGCCATTCCCAGGAATTTGCGGTAATAGGCCTTTAGCCCTTCAGTGCCCGGCGGATCATCCAGCAGGGTGAACGAGGCGAAGCTGGGCAGATCGAACCCGTCGTGAAAGATCAGACAGGTTTCCAGCCCCGCATCTGTGAGGAACGGCGCGCCGCCAAGCTTGGGCAAGTGGGTCATGGCAATCTCCGCTGGCGGCAGAGCGTTATGCCGTGCCGGTCAGCGACCCGATTTTGCCGAAAGCTAGGGCGCGTCAGGAGTGTCGTCAATCAGAGCAGATCACGGCACCACAAGATACTTCTCGCCGGTGCGCCGGGCGTTGTAGACGCTGACCGCTTCCTTGGTCAGCATATCCTCGAGCGAGCCGCGCATCGAATAGTGACTGGCAAAGGTGGTGGTCAGGTCCTTCATCACCCGCATCCGCATCCGGCCAACGATCTCCATCCCGGCCTTCATCATGAACGGGGTCAGCAGCCAGCCGGCCAGGTCCCAGGTCAGGCCGAAGGCGCGGTTGAGAATCGTCGGGCCCAGATCGAGCGCGCCGTAGATGTAGACCTTCTTGGCCTCGCTCGAGCCATAGCGGCTGAAGGCCGCACCGCGGCTGGCTGCGGCTTCCATCGCCGAGAGGATCTGCCCAGCGAGCGTTCCCCCGCCGATCGGATCGAACCCGATCATCGCCTTGGTCTCGGCAATCGCATCGATCAGCTTTGGCATGAAATCCGTGTCGGTCATGTTGAGCACGTGGGTCGCGTCCAGGTCTTTCAGGATCTTCACCTGTTCCTCGCTGCGCACGATGTTGACCAGCGGGATGCCGTCTTCCTTGCAGATCTTGACCAGCATCTGCCCCAGGTTCGATGCCGCGGCGGCATGGACGATCCCGGTGAAACCTTCGAGCTTCATCGTCTCGGTAAAGCCCAGCGCGGTCATCGGGTTGACGAAGGAACTGGCAGCCTGCTCTGCGCTGACACCATCGTCGACCGGGAAGGCCATCTGCGCCTCGGCGATTGCGTAGCTGCCATAAGCGGTGCCCGGAACGCAGGCGATCCGCTTGCCCATCAGGTGTTCGGCCCCTTCGCCCGCGGCAACCACGGTGCCCGCCGCCTCGTTGCCCGCGGGCATCGCCATGCCGTGCCGCGCCTTCATCGCCCGGGTCGCGTTGTCTGGCATCTTTGCCACGACCTTGCCGGGCGAATAGACCGCGTTGTCGGTATCGGCGCTGGCAAACAGCAAGCCCAGATCGCTGGGGTTTATCGGGGTCGCCTCAACCTTGATCAGGACCTGACCGGGCTTGGGATCGTCCCAGGTCTTGTCGTTCAGCTGGACGGTCAGCGTGCCGTCTGCATCGAGCTGGGTGGTAAGCTGCTTGCCGGTGAATGCCATGGGTCGTCTCCCGATTCCTTCGTTTCGGAATGCAACCTAATGCTTCATTCGCCGGGGTAAAGCGCCCGGACGAAATAAAGCCCCTCGCTCGGCGCGTTGAGGCCCAGAGCTGCGCGGTCGTGCGCCGCCAGCGCCTCGGCAACCTGTTCCTCGCGCCAGCGGCCCATGCCGACCAGCGCGAGGCACCCAACCATCGAGCGGACCTGATGGTGGAGGAAACTGCGCGCGGCGGCGCGGATCTGCACCTCTTTGCCCACACGCGCGACGCTCAGCAGGTCGAGCGTCTTTTCCGGGCTTTGCGCCTGGCAATGGACCGAACGGAAGGTGGTGAAGTCGTGCCGCCCGACCAGCGCCTGCGCTGCCCGGTGCATCGCCGCGGCATCGAGCGGTTGGGGCACTTGCCACAGGTGATTTGCATCGAGCGTGAGCGGCGCGCGCCGGTTGGCGATCCGATAGAGATATTCGCGGCCGGTGCAGGAAAACCGCGCGTGCCAGTCATCCCCGACCACCTGGCAATCCAGCACCGCGATCGGATCGGGGCGCAGGTGATGGTTGAGCGCCTCCATCAGCCGGAACGCGTCGATTTCCTTTATGACATCGACATGGGCCCGCATCCCCAGCGCGTGCACCCCGGCATCGGTCCTACCCGCGGCGTGAAGTGTCACCGTCTCACCGGTGGTGGCCAGTACCGCTTCCTCGACCGCCTGCTGCACGCTGGGCCCATGCGCCTGCCGCTGCAGCCCGAAAAACGGTGTGCCGTCGAATTCAAGGGTGAGCGCGAAGCGGGTCAAGCGAGTTTGGTCCCGGCGGGAATCGGGAACCCCCGGAGGAATTCTTCCAGCCACATCGCGGGCTTGCCCGAGCGCTGGACCTGCCGGGGGTGGATCGATCCTTCGCCGCAGGCGATCGAAAACCTGTCGTCGATCGTCGTGCCGGCCGGACCGTTGAAGTCATCCCAATCCGCAATCAGTATCTTGAAACGCTCACCCTTGTATTCAAACCATGCGCCCGGTGTCGGATTGAAGGCGAGAATCTGGCGGTGGATGTAGTCCGCTGAATTCGAGAAATCGATCCTGGCTTCGGCCTTGTCGATCTTGCGGGCGTAAGTGACGCCTTCCGCGGGCTGGGGAACCGGAGGATAGGCCTCAAGATCGGCGAGGACCTCGACAATCAGGCGTGCACCGATACCTGCCAGCTCTTCGGTGAGAGGCCCCGCTGCGTCGCAGGCGTTGCGCGCAATCGGTGTGTCATGAACGGCAAGCACCGGGCCGGTATCGAGCCCGGCCTCCATCTGCATGATCGAAATTCCTGTTTCTTCGTCCCCCGCCAGGATCGCGCGCTGGATCGGCGCTGCACCGCGCCAACGCGGGAGCAGGCTGGCGTGAATGTTGATGCAGCCATGTTTTGGCGCGTCGAGCACCGCCTGCGGCAGGATCAGGCCATAGGCGGCGACCACCGCGACTTCGGCCCCTAGCGCGGCAAACTCTGCTTGTTCTTGCGGGCCCTTCAGCGAAGCCGGATGTCGCACTTCGATCCCCAGCGCTTCGGCCGCGCGGTGGACCGGAGTGGGAGTCAGTTCCTTGCCGCGCCGCCCGCCGGGGCGGGGGGGCTGGGTATAGGCGGCGACCACCGCGTGCCCAGCCGCGACCAGCGCCTTCAGCGCCGGGACGGCAAAGTCCGGAGTTCCCATGAAGATCACGCGCATCGCCGCTTTGCCTTTCCTGAATGCGCGCCCTATCTGTCAGGCCATGGCATCGCAAGAGATCGAAACACTTACCCAGGCCCTGTCCCGCCTGCCCGGGCTTGGCCCGCGTTCGGCGCGGCGCGCGGTACTGTGGCTGATCAAGCGGCGCGAGACGTCTCTGGTGGCCTTGCTCGAAGCGCTTGATGCAGTGCGCGAGGGGCTGGTCGAATGCGCCACCTGCGGCAATGTCGATACGGCCAACCCCTGCGGGATCTGCGCCGATCCGCGCCGCGATCCGCGATCACTGTGCGTGGTGGAGGACGTGGCCGACCTGTGGGCGCTCGATCGCGCAAGGCTATTCACCGGGAAATATCACGTGCTGGGCGGAAAGCTCTCCGCGTTGGAAGGCATCCGGCCCGAGGATCTGACGATCGGCAAACTGCTGGAACGCGTATCGCAAGGCGGGATCGATGAAGTGGTGCTGGCGATGAACGCCACGCTGGAGGGCCAGACCACCGCGCACTACATTGCAGAGCGGCTTGAGACCTATCCGGTGCGGATTACCCAACTGGCCCACGGCCTGCCGGTTGGCGGCGAACTCGACTACCTCGACGAAGGCACTCTGGCGCAGGCGCTGCGGGCGCGGCGACCGGTGGGTTGAGAATCGCGCGCAACACCACTATCTGCCCCCTCATGGCCATTCGCGAAATTCTTGAAGTTCCCGATCCCCGCCTCAAGGTGGTGTCCGATCCCGTCACTGCGTTCGATGCGGAGCTGAAGACGCTCGTCGATGACATGTTCGAGACTATGTATGACGCCCCCGGCATCGGCCTTGCTGCGATCCAGGTCGGCGTGCCGCTGCGGGTGCTGGTGATCGATCTTCAACCCGATGATCCCGATGCCGATCCGCTGCCGTGCGACCATGACGGCCATCACCACCATCACCAGCCGACCAAGAAGGAACCTCGGGTGTTCATCAACCCCGAGATTCTCGATCCGTCGGAGGACCACGCGGTCTATCAGGAAGGCTGCCTTTCGGTGCCAGAGATCTACGCTGATGTCGAACGCCCGGCCCGGATCCGCGCGCGCTGGCAGGACATCGACGGCACGGTGCACGAGGAAGTGATGGAGGGCCTGCTGGCCACCTGCCTGCAGCACGAAATGGACCATCTCGAAGGTGTGCTGTTCATCGATCACCTCAGCCGCCTCAAGCGGCAGATGGCGCTCAAGAAGCTGGAAAAGCTGCGCAAGGCGGCGTGAACCCCCGCCACGGGGCCAATTGAACCACAATGGCGATAACTTGTACGCGCGGCCTTGCGCTGGCCGACGCGGCGGACTAGGTTCGCGCTTCGTTCTCATTGGAATTGGCGATGCAACCGCTCGAAATCGTCCTGATCCTGATCGCCCTGCTGGTCGGCGCAGGCCTTGGCTGGTTTGCCGGTTCGCGTCCCGCGGCGGAATTGCGCGATCGGCTCGCCGTGGGTGAGACGGAGCTGAAAGATCTGGACGGTCGGTTTCGGGCGGCAATCAAGGACCTGGGGGACGTTTCGATTGAGAATGCGACGCTCAAGGCCAATGCGGCCAGCTTTGCCGAGCAGAAGGCCGGGCTGCTGGCGGCACAAGAAAGCCTCAAGCGGGAATTTGAAGCGGCTGGCGCGAAGATCCTGAATCAGGCGCAGGAAGCCTTGCTGAACCGCGCCCAGGAGCGCTTTGCCCAGTCGGAAGAAAAGAACGAAGCCCGGATCAAGGCGCTGCTCGAACCGGTCGGCCTGCGCCTCGCCAGCTACGAGGAACAGGTCGGCAAGCTCGAGAAAGAGCGGGTCGATGCCTTCGGCCAGCTTGGCGGGCTGATCCAGTCGCTGCGCGAAGGGCAGGAACAGGTCCGGGCCGAAGCGGCGCGGCTCGGCAATTCGCTGACCAACGCCCCCAAGGCGCGCGGCCGCTGGGGCGAACGGGCGCTGCAGAACGTGCTGGAACAGTGCGGCCTGTCCGAACATACCGACTTCGATCTGGAGCATTCGCTCGACACCGAGGACGGGCGGTTGCGGCCCGATGCGGTGGTCCACGTGCCGGGCCAGAAAAAGCTGGTGATCGACGCCAAGGTCTCGCTCAACGCCTACCAGGCCGCGTTTGAGGCGAACGACGACGATACCCGCAAGCGCAACCTCGATCTCCACGCCCGCTCGATGCGCGGGCATATCCAGACGCTGGGCGCCAAGAGTTACCAGAGCCAGTTCGCCGAAGCGCCGGACTATGTGGTGATGTTCGTGCCCGGCGAACACTTCGTCGCCGCCGCGCTCGAACACGATCCCGAGCTGTGGGACTTCGCGTTTCATAACAAGGTCCTGCTGGCCACGCCGACCAACCTTGTTGCGATCGCGCGGACTGTGGCGATGGTCTGGAAGCAGGATCAACTGGCGCGCGAGGCGGTCGAGATCGGCAAGGCCGGGGCCGAACTGTACGACCGGTTGGCGGTCGCCGCCGAACACCTCAAGGGCATGGGCGCGGGGCTCGACCGTGCGGTGCGCAAGTACAACGATTTTGTCGGCAGTTTTGAACGCAACGTGCTCAGTTCGGGCAAGCGCCTGCGCGACAAGGGGATCGAGATCGGCAAGCGCGAGATCGAGGATGTTCCGGCGATCGAAGCCGCGCCGCGCTATGCGGATAAAAACGAAGACCCGCTGCTGCTTTCGGGTGAAGGCGGGGCGCCCGACGAAGCGGCGGAGTAGTTCGACCTAGCGGGAAATGCTTTTCATCGGACCAACACCCGTTCGTCCCGAGCCCTCCGGCTGGCGGCTTGGCAGCTGCGCTCAGGACAAATGCGGGCCTCTGGCCGAAGTCGAGGGATCCGCCAGATCGCTGTCACTCGACTTCGCTCGGGACGAACGGGAGCGGGGTTGGCTGAACCAGCCGAGGCTTTATTTCGCCCGGCGCAGTTCGGCGCGGTGTTTTGCGCTTTCCAGCACCAGCCTGTCTCCGCCAATCGTGTAGCGCGGGCTGGCGCCGAGCAGGTCGGTGACCGCGCGCTCTTGCTCCATGATCCCGTCGCAGAACATCAGGGTCGATTCGATCCCGCTTGAAACCAGACGGCCGCCCTCAATCTTGAGGTCGCCGCCCATGCCGTTGCAGCCGACATTCGCGCCGATCCGGTTTGCCTCAATGGTCAGCCGGGCCTTGCTCGAAACCGGCGCGGCGCCGTCGATCGTCACGAAGGTCCATTGGCTGCCGGTCAGGGGCGGCGTGGCCTGGCTGGTGGTGGTGCAGGCGGCCAGCGCCAGCAGGGCGAGGGGAAGGGTCCGGATCAACATGCCGCGCAGCTTAGCGCTGCCAAGCTGATCGCGCGGTGAACGCGCTATTCAAGATGGGCCAAGGCTTCGTAAGCCAGCACCGCGCCGGCCACGGCGGCATTGAGGCTGTCGGCGCGGCCCTTCATCGGCATGGTCACCCGCAGGTCGCAGGCCCGTTCGTAATCTTCGGGCAGCCCGCGGCTTTCGTTGCCGACCATCAGGAAGCACGGTGCCGCATAGGGCGCGGTGCGGTAATCGACCGCCTCGCGCAACGAGGCGGCGACCAATTGCCCCTGTCCGGCGCGCAGCCACGGCAGAAACTCCTCCCACCGCGCCTGCGCGATCCTTTGGGTGAAAACCGCGCCCATGCTGGCGCGCACCGCTTCGACGCTGAACGGATCGGCGCAGTCATCGATCAGGATCAGTCCGCCTGCACCGACCGCGTCGCCGGTCCGCAGCATTGTGCCAAGGTTGCCAGGATCGCGCAGGGCCTGGGCGACCAGCCAGATCCGGGCCTGCGAACGGTCCAGCGCGGCAAAGCCGGTATCGAATTCGGCAAACACCCCGGCGACCGCCTGGGGGTTATCCTTGCCGGTAATCTTGCCCAGGATGTCTGGGCTGGTTTCGATCACCTCGCCCCCGGCGGCGTTGACGTCTGCTTCCAGCTGATCGAGCAGCGGATGCGGATCGCGCCCTTCGGCCATGACCAGCACTTCGGGCACATGGCCGCTTTCGCGCGCGTCGGTCAGCAGCCGCAGCCCCTCGGCCAGGAACTTGCCCGCGGCCTTGCGGTGCTTCTTCTCGCGCAGCGAGCGCAGGAACTTGACCGTGGGGTTGGAAAATCCGGTTATCTGGCGGCGCTCAGCCACGCATCAATCCTCGCCAAAGCCGTCCTTGACCAGGCCGATCAGCTTGAGCAGCGCCGCTTCTGCGCCATCGCCGCAGACCACGATGTCGATTGCATCGCCCTTGGCCGCGCCGAGCATCATCAGGCCCAGGATCGAAGCCCCGGCGGCGTCGTTGCCGTCCTTTTCGACCCGCACTTCGACGGTTTCACCCAGCTTGGTCACCGCGTTGACGAACTTGGCGCTGGCGCGCGCGTGAAGGCCGCGGTTGTTGACGATTTCGACGCTTTGGCGGAACTCGCTCATACCCCGCATCCCCCTGATATCTTATGCGTCCTGCCCCAGGAACTCCGAAGCAATGGTGATGTAGTTGCGCCCGGCATCGCGCGCGGCGACCACCGCCCGCGAAAGGTCCATGCAGCCCCGCGCCTTGGCCAGCCGGATCAGCATCGGCAAGTTGATTCCCGCAATCACCTCGACCTTGCCCTTTTGCATCAGCGAAATGGCCAGGTTGGAGGGCGTGCCCCCGAACAGGTCGGTAAGGATGATCACGCCCTGGCCCGCGTCGACCTCGGCTACGGCAGCAGCAATTTCCGCGCGGCGGGCTTCCATGTCGTCGTTGGGGCCGATGCAGACCGTGCGCACCGCGTCCTGGCGGCCGACAACGTGCTGCATCGCCGCCACGAATTCTTCGGCGAGCTTGCCGTGGGTAACCAGGATCAAGCCGATCATGCTGGATCTGCGCTCCGCAATTGCGACCCGGCGATTCGCGCCGGAGGGTGGCGGAGGGCCATGGCGCGGGCAGGGCCCATGGTCAATGCTTTCCTTCCACCGCGTCGGCCGCGCGGGCGGTCAGGTTGCGGTGGACCAGGTTGGGGGCAAAACCAGCCTTGGTCAGATCGCGGGCGATCTGCTCGGCCACGAAGACCGAGCGATGCCGCCCCCCGGTGCAGCCGAAGGCGATGTTGACATAGGCCTTACCCTGCGCCTGGTAGCGCGGCAACAGCAACAGGATCAGGTCGCGGATCCGCTCATAGGCCTCGGCAAAGGCGGGATCCTTGCGGATATGGGCGGCCACCGGCTTGTCCATGCCGGTCATCGGCCGCAGCTTGTCATCCCAGTGCGGATTGTCGAGAAAACGCATGTCGAACACCAGATCGGCGAGCGGCGGCGTGCCGCGCGAAAAGCCGAAACTGGTGACGCTGACCGTCATTGATGCCGGGGCGCTTTGCCCAAAGCGTTCGCGGATCGCTTGTTGCAGATCGTTGCTGGTAAAGTTGGTGGTCGAAATCACCATGTCGGCCCAGCGCCGCAGCGGCTCCATCGCCTCACGCTCGGCGGCGATGCCGCTGGCGGCGGGCAGATCCTGCGCCAGCGGGTGACGCCGCCGGGTTTCGTTGTAGCGCCGCTCAAGCTCCTGGCCCGAGCAATCGAGAAACAGCGTGGTGACTTCCAGATCGGGGCGTTCGGCCAGCTTCTTGACCCGGTCGATCACCTTGGCCGGATCGAACCCGCGGGTGCGCGAATCGAACCCGATCGCCAGCGGCCCGCGCAGGTCGCCGCTCGACCCGTCAGGGCTGTCGATCAGGCGGCCCAGTAGCCGGATCGGGAAATTGTCGATCGCTTCCCAGCCCAGATCCTCCAGCACGCGCAGCACCGTGGTCTTGCCCGCGCCAAGCAGGCCGGTGACCAGAAGCAGACGCTGGCGGGAGGCGGGGGATTCGCTCATCACTGTGCAGGATAAATGGGGCCTGATGGGCGCAATGTGAAGGGTCACGCCCGGGCTGTCCCCCGCAGGGACGCCTGACCCGCTAGGCCAGCCCATAGCGATCGAGCGCCAGCTCGGCCTTGATCGCGCCGCCGGGCCCGTCCGGCCACAGCCGGATCAGCGGAAGGTCGATCCCGTTCAGGCCGGTCCGTTCGGCCGCCTCGATGAAACGCGGGGCGGCGGGATCGAGGCGCAGGACCAGGCCGACGGGAACATCGCTGGTGGTCGGCATGGTCAGCAGGCCAAGGTTGCGCACCTCGATCAGGCCGGCAATGTTGGGCGGGGGGCTGGCAAAGAGCCTGCCGTCGCGCGCCTCCAGCGTCACCCCGTCATCGCCGATCAGCCGGGCGCCGCGATCGATCAGGGCCAGGGCCAGGCTGCTCTTTCCGCTGCCCGATGCGCCTTCGATCAAGACCGCGCGGCCCCGGATCGCCACGGCGCTGGCCTGGTGGATCCGGCTCACTATTCGTCCTCTTCCTCGGCCATCGCGGGAAGCGACAGCACCAGGCAAGCCCCGGGTTTGCCGTCGGGCCGGTCGCTGGCGGTCAGTGTGCCTTCATGGGCTTCGGCGATAGTCCGGGCAATTGCCAGACCAAGCCCCGAATGGTTGCCAAACGCCTCTCCGGCGGGGCGCAGCGAATGGAAACGGTCGAACACCTTGGCGCGTTCCGAGGCCGGAATCCCCGGGCCCTGGTCGAGCACGGCGAGCACCACCCGATCATCCTCGCGCCCCAACGAGACGAGCACCTCGCCATTGGCCGGCGAAAACGAGACCGCGTTGTCGAGAAGGTTTTCCAGCACCCGAACCAGCTGGGTCTCGTCACCCAGCACGTCGCAAGGGCCGCCGGTGCTGGCGATCAGAACTTGCGCCGGATTGTTCTCACCGCGCTCGTCGCGGGCCTTGACCAGTCCCTGGACCAGCACCCGCAGGTTGACCGGTTCGAACTGGGTGCGGCTGAGTTCGGCGTCGATCCGGCTCGCCTCGGATATTTCGCTGACCAGCCGGTCGATCCGCTGGACATCGTGGGCGGCGATCGCGGCCAGTTCGCCGCGCAGGCCCTCGTCCTGAACCTTGTCCAGCGATTCCAGCGCGCTGCGCAGGCTGGCCAGCGGGTTCTTGATCTCGTGCGCAACATCGGCGGCAAAGCTTTCAACCGCGTCAATGCGCTGGCGCAGCGCCCCGCTCATGTCGGACAGCGCCCGGGCGAGCAGGCCGATCTCGTCGCCGCGTTCGGGCAGGCGGGGCACTTCGACCGAGCGGTCGCGCCCCAGCCGGACCCGCACCGCGGCGCGGACCAGCGCGCGCAGCGGCTGGACGATGGTGCGGGCAAGAAACAGCGAAAGCTGGATCGAAAGCAGCAGGGTCAGCGCCACAACGATCGCCAGGGTCCCTCGGGCATCGCGCACCGACTGGGTGATATCGCGGGCGTTGCGGGTGGTCAGCAGCAGTTCTCCGCCGCTGCCGACCGGGGTGGCGGCGTTGATCATCGGCGTTTCGTCGCGCGCGGCGCGTGCCTCGATCACGCTCGATCGGGTGCGGGCGGCCTGGCCCAGTTCGGGCCACGCGGCAACGCTGTCCTGCGCCGGATCGGCATAGATCTCGCTGGTCTGGGCTCCCAGGATCAGCTGCATCCAGCCGTCGATCAGCCGCCCGCCGCGCTCGTACCAGCCTTCGCTGTCGGGATCGACCAGGACAAAGCTGGGCGGGGCAAGGGCGAAACTGTCGAGCGCCAGCCGCCCGTCCGCGCCGTAAAGCCGCAAGCGCAGCTTCTGGGCTTGCCCGACCCGGACCAGCAACGCCTTGCGGGCATCGGGAGCCGTCGCATTCAGCCCGGCGGCGGCGATCTCGGCTTCGGCGCGGGCCAGCTTGAAGCGTTCTTCGAACAGCTGCTTGCGGTAGGAATCGAGATAGAACAGGCTTCCGGCCATCAGTGCCAGCGCGATGATGTTCACCGCCAGGATCCGGACCGTCAGACTGGTGCGGCGCTTCCAGTTTCCGCGCGGGCGGGTTTCAGCCATCGGCGAAGGAATAGCCCGCGCCGTACAGCGTCTCGATCGCGGCGAACTGCGGATCGGCAGCGCGGAACTTGCGGCGCAGGCGCTTGATGTGGCTGTCGATCGTGCGGTCATCGACGAACACGTCGTCGGTATAGGCCGCGTCCATCAGCTGGTTGCGGCTCTTGATCACGCCCGGCCGGGCGGCCAGTGCCTCGAGGATCATGAACTCGGTCACTGTCAGGGACACCGGCTTGCCATTCCAGCTGACACGGTGGCGCACCGGGTCCATCTCGAGCCGGCCGCGGACCAGCGAATCCGCCGCGGGATCGTTTGCCTGCACTTCCGCTTCGCCGCGAACAAGGTCGGCGCGGCGCAGGATCGCGCGGATCCGGGCGACCAGCAGGCGCTGGCTGAACGGCTTGGCGATATAGTCATCCGCACCCATCGCCAGACCCAACGCCTCGTCCGGCTCCTCGTCCTTGCTGGTGAGGAAGATCACCGGCAGCGCGCTTTTGGCGCGCAGTTTCTGGAGCAGTTCGAGCCCGTCCATGCGCGGCATCTTGATATCGCAGACCGCAAGGTCCGGCGGATTTTCAAGCAGGGCCTTCAGCGCGGTTTCGCCATCCGAATAGACCCGGGTGGCAAAGCCTTCGGCCTGGAGCCCGATCGAAACCGTCGTCAGGATGTTGCGATCGTCATCGACCAGGGCGATAACCTGCGGCTGCACCGGAGCAGGGGAGGGCTGGAGTTCGGCCATGTTCGCGTGTTGAAACGATTTCACCTGAAGCGGATCGGCGAAAACCGGGTTAGCCGTTAACGCGAAGGGTGGCAATTGCCTTGGAGGAAGACGATTAACTGTCTGAATAGAAATACGAATAAGTGTGTCAGATGGTGATTTGACGGAATCGGCTGGTCCCGCTATGCGCGCCACTCGAATTCATTGCATTCGTATGCGGAACCCGGCACCCCCAACGGTGCCGAGCCTCGCGCCACATATGGAGATAGCCTTGACCGCTTCGCTT
>JBJTMC010000175.1:0-4282 GCA_046063325.1 Novosphingobium sp. | reverse complement strand
CAGCTCTTTGTGCGGGATCTGGTCCATCTCCCTCGCGGTTTTATAGATCAGAGCGCGCAGCATTTCGCACTGGGTCGCCAGTTCAACCAGCGGGAACTGGATTCCCTGGTTGCGCGCCAGTTCCTGCCCGAACGGCCTGCGCTCCCGCGCATATTTGACCGATTCTTCAACGCAGTAAGTCGCTGCGCCCAGTGAGCTGGCAGCCTGGCGGATGCGGTTTTGATGGACGAAGCTTTGCGCGATCGACAGCCCGCCGTCCACCGGCCCAAGCACTGCGCTTTCGGGCACCCAGCAGTTTTCAAAATGCATCCGTGGGTGATCGGTCGGCATGTTGAAGGTCCACATATATTCATCGACCACCATGCCCGGCGTATCGATCGGCACCAGGATGCAGGTGATTCCCTTGGCATCGCCGTCCTTGCCAGACGTGCGGCAGAACGCGGCGCAGTGGGTGGCAACGTGCATGCCAGTGATCCACATCTTGCGCCCGTCAATCCGCCAGCCCGGCACGCCGCCCCGGGTTTCGCGCACCGCGCGGGTTTCCATATGGGTGGCATCCGATCCATGATCGGGTTCGGTCAGGCCGAAAGCGACCCGGCGTTCGCGGTTGAACCCGCCCAGGATGAATTCCTGCTGCTGTTCGGGGGTGCCGAAATGTTCGAACATCGCGACAAAGGGAAAATTGCCAACGATGGAGTGTTCATTCTGCAGATCGTTGTGCAGCCCCAGCCCCATCGCGGCAAACCGATCGCGGATCACCGCCATCCACAGGTTGGAGCCGTCCTTGCCGCCATATTTCTTGGGCGCGGAAAAGCGCCAGTGCCCGGCTTTGTCTGCGCGGAGTGAGGCTTCGCGCAGCAGCATTTCCCATTCGTGGCGGGGCAGTCCATCGTTATCGAAATCGGTTCTCGCCCATTCGCGGCGGTGATCGAAGAACCGGATGTTGTCGTCCTGGTCCTCCAGCGGCTTGATCTCCTTGGCGATGAAGGCGTCGAGCTCGGCCAGATAGGTGACGAGATCCTGCGGCAACGAGAAATCCATTTCAGTTCCCTTCCCATTTCGCCCGCGCGTGCGCGAGGGCGGGATATTTCGGCATATCGGCGGCAAGCTTGTCCAGCGCCATCCGGCGCAAGCGGGCGAGCAGGCCCGGAGTAGCCAGATCCTGCCGACCTTCCAGAAGATCAGCGGCCAGCGCAGCATCGGTTGCCACCGGCCGCTGCGCGATTTCACGCGCGACAATGCCCAGCGCGTTGCGGGCCACCGCCAGATCGAACTTGCCGCGCCCAGATACCAGCGGCTTGATATCACTGCCCAGCCATTCGGAGATCGCGGTCAGGATTTCCGCTCCGTCCGGCTCGCCGGTGCCCGGCTCGACCGGCGGGGACGCAGGCGGCAGGGGCCGTCCGCGCTCGCTCAGTGGCGCCAGATCCTCAAGCAGCAGCAGCAGGTCCAGTTCCTGTTCCGCGGTGCGCCGCGCAACGACCACCCGTTCGACCGAACGATCCTGCCCGGCCCGCCAGAATCCCCCCATCTGCAGGCAGCCAAGCGCCCACCAGAAGGTCCGGTAGATCGTCCAGAACCGGAACCGCTCCGGATCGAACCGGGCCCCGCCCGCCGCTTCGTAGGCTGCGGCAAGCTCCTCCACCGAAGTCAGCCCGTAACCGGGGCGATCGGGCCGCGAAAAGCGCCACACGGTCATGCAGCCAAAGGCCAGATCCTCGTGCCAATCGCCCAGGTGGGCCAGTTCCCAATCCAGTACCCCGGTCAGGCGGCCGTTCTCGAACATCAGGTTGCCAAGCCGGAAATCGCCGTGGACCAGGCTGGGCGGAACCGGCGGGGGAATGTTGCCCTCAAGCCAGCGCAAGGCCAGTGCCAGGATCGGGCGGTCGCCGCCATATTCCAGAAAGCGCCTGCGCAGTTCGCCCAGGGCATCGGCGGTGTCCATCACCGGAACCGGCAGGTCGCCGCAATCGGTGCGGTGTGTGGCGACGAGTTCGCGCGCGATATCGCGGATGGCGATTGCCGGATCGGCCTCAGCCAGGAACAGGTTGGGATCGGGTGAGCCTGAAATGGCCCGCATGACATAGCCCGAACCGATGCCATCTTCGGGCTGAAGCTCAACCAGCACTTCGGGCGCCAGCACGCCGGCAGCGCGGGCAGCGCGGATCAGCGCCGCTTCCCCGGCATGGTCCATCGGCCGACCGGCCATCATTTCAAGCGAAGGTGCGCGGCGCAGCACGCAGATCTGTCCGCCGCTCGAAAAGCGCCAGCTTTCCATGTTGGCCCCGCCCGACAGCCGTTCCAGCCCTTCTGGCGAGGCCAGGCCGATTCGCGACAGGGCCATGGCCAGGCCTTCGGGCAGGGAAACAGTCAAATCCGCGCTCTCCCGCCGGCCCCGTTCGGCCGGTCAGGAGGGAAGTTTAATCGCGCGATTAAACAAGATCAAGGCAAGATCGCTTCCGGTGCCGCGCAAACGGAAAAGGGGCGCGAGGTTGCCCCCGCGCCCCTTCCGGAATGTCCGGCCTTGAAGAGGCTTAGGCGCCCTTCTTCACGGCTTCGTCGGCAACCTGCTTGGCCTGGGCCGCGGCGTCTTCGACCTTGTCGGCACCGTCAACGGCGGCTTCCGAAGCGACGGCAGCGCCGTCCTTGGCAGCGTCGGTCACCTTGGTGACGGCAGCCTTGCCGGCATCGGCGGCGTCGGTCGCGGCATCCGAAGCGTCGGTGGCAGCGTCGGTCACGACGGCGGTGGCGTCGTCCTTGGTTTCCTTCGAGCAAGCCGAAAGGGTCAGAGCGGCACCAGCGGCGGCAACGGCGAGAACGATCTTGCGCATGAATAGTATTCCTTGAAAACAGTGTGGACCCCGCACGACCGCCCCGGAATGGAAGCAACCGCACGTAAAGCCTACCGATCCGGTAGACTTCAGCGCGCCATTTAGTGGCCTTCGTTTTGCGATGCAAGAGATAGTCGTTGAACCGTCACAATCTTGGGGGAAGGCCGCAACTCGATCAGCCCCTTACCCCGCCCCGCCGGGCCTGCTAATCAGGCGGAATGGAGCCCAAGCAGCATCTCTATCTGGTCGACGGATCGGCCTATATCTTTCGCGCATACCACCGCCTGCCGCCGCTGACCAACCCGCAGGGTGTGCCGGTCGGGGCGGTTTACGGCTATACCACGATGCTGTGGAAGCTGGCCGATGACCTTAACAAGGCCGATGGGCCGACTCATCTGGCGGTGATCCTCGACGCCAGCGGCAAGAGCTTCCGCAACGAGATATACGATCAGTACAAGGCCAACCGCCCGCCCCCGCCCGAGGATCTGCGGCCGCAGTTTCCCCTGATTCGCGATGCGACCCGGGCCTTCAGCCTGCCCTGCATCGAAGAGCAGGGGCTTGAGGCGGACGATCTGATCGCTTCCTACGCCCGCGCCGCCACCCATCGCGGCTGGGATGTGACGATCGTTTCGTCGGACAAGGACCTGATGCAGCTGGTTGGCGGGACCGCGCTGGCTGATGGCGGCGAGGCCGCGATCGACATGCTCGATACCATGAAGAACTTGCGGATCGACGTGCCCGAGGTGATCGAGAAGTTTGGCGTAGTCCCCGAAAAGGTCGGCGATGTGCTCGCGCTGATGGGCGATTCGGTCGACAATGTCCCCGGCATCCGCGGGATCGGCCCGAAAACCGCGACCAAGCTGATCCAGGAGCACGGCAGCCTGGAAGCGGCGCTGGCCGCCGCCCCGGACATGAAGCCGTCAAAGCTGCGCGACAGCCTGATCGAACAAGCCGACATGGCCCGGCTTTCGCGGGTCTTGGTACAGCTCAAGGAAGACTGCGCTCTGCCGGTGGCGCTTGACGATTTCAAGCTGGGTGCGATCCCGCCCGAACCGCTGGCCGCGTTCCTGCAGGAACACGGCTTCAATTCGCTGCTCAAGCGGCTGGGCGACGGGCGCGGCAGCCCGGAACGCAAGGTCGATCTCAACCCGGCCAAGCCCAGCACGGCAACCGCGCAGGAACCGTCCGGCCAGCGCCAGCCGCTTGCGCAGCTGCCGCCGATTGACCGCTCCCTTTATGCCTGCGTTCAGGACGAGGACGCGCTGAAAGCATGGATCGCCCGGGCCGAGGCCGCCCGGCTGATCGCCTTCGACACCGAAACCAGCGCGCTCGATTCGATCCGCGCCGATCTGGTCGGGATCAGCCTGGCGCTGGGCGCCGGGGATGCCTGCTACATTCCGCTGGCCCACGGCGGCAGCGACATGTTCGCCGAACGGCCCCGCCAGATCGCC
>JBJTMC010000174.1:0-5010 GCA_046063325.1 Novosphingobium sp. | reverse complement strand
TCGCCGGTAAAGTCGGGCACGCCCACCGCCGGGCACGCGCTGCGGATCGCCTGGACGCCAACCCCTTCATCGACCACCAGATCGCCGGCCGTCTTGCACCCGGCCAGGGCAGCGGTCAGCGCAAGCGCGGAAATCAGGCGGAAACGAGCGGTCATCTGGGCATCCTTGGAATCTCGGTTTGCTTGCCCTAGCGGCGCGCGGGGCAAAGCGCTAGGGGGGGCAACATGAACGCTCCCTTTCCGACCGGACAAAGGCTTCCGCTGCGCCTGTTGCTGGCTGCGCCGCGGGGCTTTTGCGCCGGTGTCGACCGTGCGATCGATATCGTCGAGCTGGCGCTGCAGCGCTATGGAGCGCCGGTCTATGTCCGCCACGAGATCGTCCACAACCGCTTCGTGGTCGATAGCCTCAAGGCCAAGGGCGCCATCTTCGTCGAGGAACTGGACGAGGTGCCGGACGGGGTTCCGGTGGTGTTCAGCGCCCACGGCGTGCCCAAGACGGTTCCCGAAGAAGCGACCACCCGCGGGCTTGACTGGCTTGATGCCACCTGCCCGCTGGTGTCGAAGGTCCACCGCCAGGCCGAACGCCAGATCGAGGCCGGGCGCCACATCGTGTTCATCGGCCACAAGGGGCATCCCGAAGTAATCGGCACCCTGGGGCAAGTGCCCGAGGGGACGATCACCCTGGTCGAGACGGTCGGCGATGTCGCCGCACTGCGGATCCCGGAGGGGGAACCGCTTGCGTTCCTGACCCAGACCACGCTTTCGGTCGATGACACGGCCGAGATCGTCTCGGCGCTGCGGGTCCGTTTCCCCCAGATCGTCGGGCCCAAGGCCGAGGACATCTGTTACGCAACCTCCAACCGGCAGGTTGCGGTCAAGACCATTGCCCCGGAATGCCAGCTGGTGCTGGTGATCGGATCGCCGCAAAGTTCGAACTCGCTGCGGCTGGTTGAAGTGGCGCAGCGCTGCGGCGCGCGCGGCGTGCTGATCCAGCGGGCCAGCGAGATTGCCGCGGATTGGCTCGATGGGGTCGAAGTGCTGGGCCTGACCGCCGGGGCCTCCGCCCCCGAAGAGCTGATGACCGAAGTGATCGACCGGGTCGCGCAGCTGCGCGAGGTGACGATCGAACAGGTGGTCACCGCCGAGGAAAAGATGGTGTTCAAGCTGCCGCGGCAACTGGTCGATTGATGGCGGTCTATACCCATCTTGGCGCAGAGGATCTGGCTGCGCTGATCGCGCACTTCGATGTCGGTGAACTGACCAGCGCCAAGGGCATCGCCGAGGGCGTGTCCAATTCCAACTGGCTGGTCGAAACCACCGGCAAGGACGGCACCGGCGCCCGGTTCATCCTGACCATGTACGAATTCCGCATCGAGGTGGAGGATCTGCCGTTCTTCCTCTCGCTGCTCGATCACCTGGCCGCGCACGGCTGCCCGGTCCCGCGCACGATCCACGACCGGTCCGGTGCGCTCTACCGGCTGGTCGAGGGCAAGGCCGTGGCGCTGATCGAATTTCTGCCCGGCGTCTCGGTCAGCCATCCCACGCCGGGTCAGGCCCGCGCCGTTGGACGGGCCCTGGCCCAGATGCACCTGGCCAGCGCCGATTTTCCCGGAACCCGTGCCAATGCGATGAACCTGGCGGAAAGCCGCCGCATGGCTGATGCTTGCGGACACGATGCCATGACCCGGATCGATCCCGCGCTGGCCGAACTGGTTGAGCGGGAGCTTCCGCAGGTCGAAGCGGCCTGGCCCGCCGGACTGCCGCAGGCCGTGATCCACGCCGATCTGTTCCCCGACAACGTCCTGATGCTGGGCGAACAGGTGACCGGGCTGATCGACTTCTATTTCGCCTGCACCGATCTGGCCGCCTATGACGTCGCGGTTACCCATGCGGCCTGGTGCTTTGACAACGAAGGGCGGGGTTTCAACCCGGCGATCTCCGCCGCCTTGCTGGAAGGCTATGAAAGCCTGCGCCCGCTGAGCGGGGCCGAGCGCAGCGCGCTGCCGGTCCTGGCTCGTGCCGCGGCGCTGCGCTTTACCATGAGCCGGGCCTACGACTGGCTCAACACGCCGGTCGATGCGCTGGTCGTGCGCAAGAGCCCGATGGCCTTTGCCCGGCGGCTGGAATTCTATGCCGATCCGGCCAACGCCGGGGTCTTTGCCCGCCCGTGAAAAAGGTCGAGATCTTCACTGACGGCGCCTGCAAGGGCAACCCCGGCCCGGGCGGTTGGGGCGCGATCCTGCGCATGGGCCATCACGAAAAGGAATTGTCCGGGGGAGAGGCGGAAACCACCAACAACCGGATGGAGTTGACCGCGGTGATCCGCGCGCTGGAAGCGCTCAAGGAACCGTGCCACGTCCACCTGCACACCGACAGCCGCTATGTGATCGATGGGATCACCAAGTGGATCTACGGCTGGCAGAAGAACGGCTGGAAGACCGCGGCGAAGAAGCCGGTGCTCAACGCCGATCTGTGGCAGGACCTGCTGGCCGCTACCAGGCGCCACCGGATCGAGTGGATCTGGGTCAAGGGCCACGACGGTCACCCCGAAAACGAACGGGCTGACCGTCTGGCAAGCGATGCGGCACTGGCCGCCGCCTAGACCCTTGGCTTAGCTGTTGTCTTCGACTGCCGCGCCGGGGCCGTTCTTCTTGATCGAATCGATCGCGTTCTGCGCGCTGGCCTTGGTCGAGTAACCCTCGGTCGCGAACATCACTTCGGAATTGTACTTGAAACGGACGCGGAATTCCCCGGCCTTGTCCTTGTAGATTTCGAATGTGTGAGCCATTTTGCGTCCCTTCGTCGGTTAGGCGCAGGGAAGATAACCTAAACCCTTCGATTCGCTAGTGAACAAAACGTAATGGCGAATAGGGCGCAGGATCGACCGCGCCCGGCGCTTCGCCCCGCAACAGCCGCAGCGAAAGCTCCGCCGCCGCCGGTGCGGTCTGGATCCCGAAGCCGCCTTGCCCTGCAAACCAGAAGAAGTCCGGCGCGACCGGGTCGAAGCCATAGACCGGCAGCCGGTCCGGCGCGAAGCTGCGCAGCCCGGCCCATTTGTGTTCCAACGCAGCGATAGGCCAGTCAACCACCTGACCGAACCGGTCGATCGCCAACGCGACGTCGATTTCCTCGGGCGCGGCATCGCAGGGCGGGCTGGCGGTTTCGTCGTGGGGACTAAGCCACAGCTTGCCGTGCTCGGGCTTGAAATAGAACGAGCCGTCAAGGCCTAGCGTCAGTGGCAGATCGGCGGGAACGGGATCGATCATCCGCAGCTGCGCCACCGTGCGGCGAAACGGCGTGATCCCCAGCGGGGCAATCCCCGCCGCCACTGCCACGGAATCGGCCCAGGCCCCGGCGGCGTTGACCAGCACCTGCGCCGCCAGTTCGCGGCCATCGGCCAGTGCCAGCGTCCAGCCGCCGACACCGTGCTGCGCCGCCTCCACCCGCGCCCGGCACAGCAGCTCTGCCCCATGCTGGCGCGCCTGCGCCAACCAGACCTGATGCAAGCCCGCCACGTCGATATCGCAGCATTCGGGTTCGTAGGCGCCATGCCGCCACTCTGCCTGCAACCCCGGCAAGCGGCGTTCCAGCGCGGCCCGATCCAACGCATCGACCCGCACGCCCAGCGCGGTGAATTCGGCGATGAAGGCATCCAGTTCGGCCTTCTCGTCCGCCCGGGCCAGGGTCAGCGCCCCGCGCGGGGCAAGCAGGTGGTGAGTGTCGAAAAAGGAGCGCGATCCGGTAGTCAGCGGCTGAACCAGCGGCCCGCCATAACTTTCGGTCCAGAACGCGGCCGACCGTCCGGTCGAATGGTAACCCGGCCGGTCTTCCGCCTCGATCAGGACGGTCCGGCCGTGCTGCGCCAGCCCCGCGGCAAGCGAGGCCCCGGCGATCCCCGCGCCGACAATGGCGAAATCGAAACGCGCGGTCATGAGGAGTCAGCGTCCGGCAATTCGGGTCAGGAAAGCGTCACAAGCGGCCAGTGCCCGGTCCCGCACCGGGTCGGCTTCGCGCAGGATTTCATGGTGCGCCTCATTGCCGAAATGAACCCGTTCGCAATCGCCCAATCGCGCCGCGGCCTGGGCGATTGCCTTGTAGCCGACCAGCTTGTCGTTGTCGGTCGCCAGGATCAGAACCGGTGTGCGCACCGCTTCAAGCAGACCCGGTTCGGCAAGGAACCGCATCGAGGCATAGGCCCGTTCCACCCAGCCCCACGATCCGGGCCCCATCACCAGTTCGGGACGCGCCTCTCGCCAGTAGAGTTCATCGCCATAGCGTTCTGCATCGTGGGTCAGCAGGTGGATGCGCTCGGCCGGAACCTGCCCGGGGGCTTCGCTCCATTTCCAGGCCGGACGGCGCGGATCGCCCAGCGCCTTCATCAGCCGCGCCGCGCCGTGCATCACCGGAACCGGCAGCAGGCTGGCCGAAAAACCCAGCATCGGCGCGGACAGGATCAGCCCGTCCGGATCGACCTGCCCTTCGGCCAGCGCGCGCAGCACCAGGTGCCCGCCCATCGAGTGCCCGGCCAGCACGTGCGGCCCGGGCATGGCCGCCTTCCAGTGCTTCCACAGGGTACCCAGATCTTCGACCCAGGTGGCGAAATCGTCGATATGCCCGGTCACCGCATCCAGCCCGAGCCGCCCCGATCCGGCCTGTCCGCGCCAGTCGGAAGCGGTTACCTGCCAGCCCTGGCCATGCCAGTGATCGAGCGTTTCGAGATACTTCTCATAGAAATCCCCGCGCCCTGGAAGGAACAGGATCGATCCCTGCGCCGCCCCTGCCGGGGCCGGCCAGTCGATCCGCCGGATGGCATGCCCGTCCCCCGTCTGCCAGCGCGATTCCACGGCTCCGGCCGGGATCGAACGCCGGTCGCATCCTTGTCGTTCGTGGCTAATTCCGGCCTCCTGAGGGTAGTTACTTTTTAGTAAGTCCTGACCCTTACACAGGCCCTTGAACCAGGGGGCCGTCAATGCCGGACGTCGATTTTCGTTACCTGCTGCTGGGGGGCTTG
>JBJTMC010000173.1:0-10243 GCA_046063325.1 Novosphingobium sp. | reverse complement strand
CCACTAACCCCGAAGGGTTCGTTCGACTTGCATGTGTTAGGCATGCCGCCAGCGTTCGTTCTGAGCCAGGATCAAACTCTCAAGTTTGTGTCACGATATGCACGGCACGGGCCGAAACCCGCCAACCGCGATACCGAACTTTAGGAGCCGATACCTGCACTTGTCAAACGTAATGGATACGAAGGACATATGAGGTAACGACTTAGTCAACCCATACACGGAGCCTGAAGCTCCCCGGATGGGGCGCCGTCGCCCACATGTCCCTTCATCTAAAACCAACAATGTCAAAGAGCCACCGACAAAACGAACCGGACAACCGTCGTTCCCCGCTTTTGAGTTCGGGGGACTTGTTGTCCGTCTATGTTGGCGACCGGAGCGTTTCAGCCGTTTGAGGCGGCGTTCCCGTCCGGTGAACGGGCCTCTAAGCCTGGTGTTTGATTCGGTCAACGCCTTTTTGCAATTTTATTTCAATCGGCGGAAAAATGGCGGAAATCCGTGGCTATTGAGCAGGATTCGAGGCTTGGAAGGCCGCATTCCTTGCCGAATCACGCAATTTGCCCGTCGAGATGCCCCTGTAAGGCGATGATTAACGCCCCTTAGCTATAGCGTGGGCATGTCAGAGGTCGCTTCTCTCACCCCCGATTCTGCGCAGCCGCGCGTGGCTGTGATCGTTCCGGCTTACGGAGTCGCGCATCTGCTGGCGGAAGCGCTGGCTTCGTTGCAGGCACAAAGCTTTACCCAGTGGGAATGCGTGGTGATCGATGATGGCGCGCCGGATGATGTGGCGGGTGCGGTTCAGCCGTTCCTGTGCGATTCGCGGATTCGCTTCCTTTCGACACCCAACCATGGCGTATCGGCGGCCCGCAACACGGCGATAGCCACAACCCGCGCGCCGCTAATCGCATTGCTTGACGGCGACGATCGCCTTCGCCCGGACTATCTGGCGCAAACGGTGCCCTGGCTTGAGAGCGATCCAACGCTTCGTTTCGTTACGGTCAATGCCCTGTTGTTCGGAGCCGTTCCCCAGGAGCGGGTCTGCTTCACCGGCAAGCAAGGCAGCGGCGATGGACGGCACGGGACCCTCGTCGACGTGCTCGACCGCAGCTTTGCCGTCTATATCGGCACCACTTTCCGCCGCGCGGATTTCGACCGGATCGGGGGCTTCGATACCGCAATGGCTCAGTCCGAAGACCTCGACCTGTGGGTCCGCCTGATGGAGCTGGGGGGGCGCGCCGGCTATGTCGACGCGATCCTTGGGGAGTACCGCGTCCGGGCCAACTCGGCCTCGGCCCATGCCGGGCGGCTGCTGCTGGGCAATATCCGCGTATACGAAAAGGCCCGGGCCGCGATTCCCCCCGACGCACCCGAACAGGCCCTGATCGACAGCATGATTGCCAAGAGCCAACGCGCGCTCGAATTCGAATATGCGGTCGACCGGGTAGTCGATGGCGATACGGCGCGCGGTCTGGCCGATCTGCGCCGGGTCAAGGAACTGGTGGGCGGTCCCGTCTGGGCCCTGTCGTTTGCCTTGTGGCGGATCTTCCCGCGCTCGGCCCGGCCAATGTTGGCCTGGCGCCGCCAGGCGCACAGCCGCGGCAACGAATCGAGCCTGCTGGGCTCGCTGTTCCAAGGCGGAGTAGCGGCATGACCGAGGCGACCGCCCCTGCTGCCGATCTGCGCCGCCAGGTTCGCAGCGCGGTAATCTGGCGTTCCGGCACCCAGGTGTTCAGCCAGCTGGTCGCCTGGGCTTCGACCTTTCTGGTTATCCGCATCCTTGCGCCGGCCGACTACGGGCTGTTCGCGATGACTTCGGTGGTGCTGGTGCTGCTGACGCTGTTCAACGGTTACAGCTTTGCCAATGCCGCTATCCAGCAGCGCGAATTCGGGCCGGAGAAGCTGCGGCAATTGTTCGGACTGCTGCTGCTGTTCAACGTCGCACTGGCCGCGATCCAGTTTATCACCGCGCCCTGGGTCGCCGACTATTATCGCCAGCCGCGCGTGGCCGATCTGCTGCGGGTCCAGGCACTGATCTACCTGACCAACCCGTTTCTGGTGATCGGCTATACCGTCCTGACCCGGGCGATGGATTTCCGCCGCCAGGCGCAGGTCAACATCGTCTCGGCGCTGGTCGGCGCGTTAACCGCGCTGGGCGGGGCCCTGGCCGGTTGGGGGGTGTGGACGCTGGTCATGGCGCCGCTGGCCAGCTTTGCCGTGCGCGGGTTTGGCATGGCGCTGATCGCCGGGGCCTTCGTTCGCCCGAGCTTCAACCTCAAAGGCATGGGCGAACTTGCCAGCTACGGCTGGATCGTGATGGCGGGGCAGTTCTTCTGGTTCGTCCAGACCCAGTCGGACATCGCGATTGCCGGTCGCGCCTTCGATCCGCAGCAACTGGGCTATTACACCACCAGCCTGTTCCTGGCGCAGATCTTCGTCACCAAGGTGGTGCCGCCGCTCAACGAAGTGGCCTTTTCGGCCTATGCGCGGATCCAGGACGACGTCGCCGCGGTGGGGGCGAATTTCCTCAAGTCGGTGCGGGTGATCATGGCCCTGGCCATGCCGTTCTGCCTGGGCCTGGCTGCCGTGGCGCAGCCGGCCGTGCTGGTGCTGCTGGGCGACAAGTGGGCTCCGGCCACGCCGATCCTGCGCCTGCTGGCCACGGCGATGCCGGTGATGACGCTCTATGTGCTGTTCGGCCCCGCGACCAATGCGAGTGGCCGCCCGGGGATTGCGACCCGCGCCTCGGTGCTGGGGGCCGTGGTCATGCCGCTGTGCTTTCTGGTCGGCATCCGGTTCGGAACCGAGGGAATCGCCGCGGCCTGGCTGGTTGCCTGGCCGATCCTGACCCTGGCCGTCGCCGCCTGGTCGCTGCCGGTGATCGGCCTGCGGGCCCGGCAGCTTGCCGAGGCAGTCATGCCGCCGGTTCTGGCGGGTGCAGCGATGGCCGCAGCGGTGACGTTGCTCGACCGCATGCTGCCGGCCCTGCCCCAGATCGTGCGGCTATCGGCGCTGGCAACGGTTGGCGCAGCGGTTTATGGCGGTTGGCTGCTGGTCTTCGCCCGCGAACGCCTGACCGAGATCGTGAACCTAGCGCTCAAACGCTAGAACTGGCGCAAGTCAGGCTGCGACCTTCAGCCCCGCTGTCAGAGCAGCGATCGCCTGCCGTGCGGCCGCGGCATAGGCCCCGCGGTGGAAGCGGTAGGTGCCGACGAAGTGGACGAAGGCCGCCTCTGCCCCGACCGGCTCGTTCCAGAAGTTGAGGTAACGATCGTAGGGCAGCAGCACCGGCTCGCCTTCGTTGGACACCACCAGGTTCGACATCACCTGTTCGCTGCCCCACTGCGCCCAGCGCTGGGAGCCAAGCAGGCCAGACGCGCTGCGGCAGAACGCCTCGGCGGTTTCCCTGCCCAACCCGCCAGGGGCGAAACCGGCAAAGCCAGCGCAGCCGCGCACGTAATGCGTCAGGCCGGGCACCTGGGAACAGGCTTCACCCATCACGGCCTCGATCGCACCCTGGACGTGAAAGTTCGGGGGCAGCGTGGCCGGGTCGCGCGAAAAGCGGCTCGCAGGGGCCCAGGCGGACTGGGCCTCGCCGCGCAAGGTGAAATCGCGCCTTGCCTCGATCGCGGCTATAACTTCGGGCAGCGTGCCGAGAGTCACGGTATCGGAATCCAGCTGGATGACGTAATCGTCGCGGCGCAGTTCAAACAGCGTCAGAAGGCGTTCCCAGCAGCCGCCCTTGGGGCAGGCGCCCGTATCGACCGCGGCGATCGGCAGGATCGCGGGATCGCCCAGATGGCGGGCCAGAATATCCCGGTCGCTGGCAGTCAGGGTCCCGTCGTCGAGGATGACGAACCGGCCTCTTCCCAGCGCAGCCTGAAACGATTTTGCCGCGACCAGATAGGGCAGCAACACCTTGGTCCCGATCATCGAAAAGATCACTAGGCCGTCGCTCGCTACGCACACCGGCGGAGTCGCCAGAATCCCGCGCGCAACGCGGTTGAAGTGCACCTCGCGCAGCCTGCGCAGAACCTTGTCGCCCAGTTCGATCATCCCAAGGCCCTAACATTTCTCGATTAACCAAAAGCAAAAGGGCTGAGGTGCGGTCCGATCAGCGTGATGGTTTGCCCCAGGCAACCGTGCTAAGCTTTCCGGCAGAGAGGAAACCGCCGATGGCTATCCACGCGTTCCTTGGCAAGCTGTTGCCGCTGGCAATGGCAATTCCGATACTGGCCGGTCAGGACGGCACCCAGCAGGCCAGCGACGTCGACGTGATCGCGACCGGCAAAGACCAGTACGACCGGCTGACCGTGCCGGTGCGGATCGGCGCGCAGGGGCCGTTCGACTTCATGATCGATACCGGCGCACAGAACACGGTGCTTTCAACCGCTCTGGCAACCCGGCTGGCCCTGCCCAACGCCCGTCGGGTCAAGCTGACGGGGATCGCCGGAAGCACGATCGTCGACACGGTCGAGGTCGAGCAGATCGATCTGGGGAAACGCTCCTACTATGGCGTACTGGCGCCGCTGCTGGAACGCGGCGACATGGGCGCCGACGGGATCATCGGGCTCGACAGCCTGCAGGGCCAACGCGTCGTGATCGACTTTCGCAAGCGCGAGATCGCGGTGGCCGACGCCAAGGCCCTGGGCGGCAATCGCGGCTACGAGATCGTGGTCACCGCGCGGCGCCGTTCGGGCCAGCTGATCATGGCCCATGCGAAGATCGACGGGATCGATGTCGACGTGGTGATCGACACCGGGGCCGAAAGCTCGATCGGCAACCGCGCGCTGCAAGCCGCGATGCTGCGCCGAGGCAAGGCCGAAACGACCGAGCTGCGTTCGGTCACCGGGCAGACGATCGTGGCCGACATCGGGTTCGGCAAGAAGCTGCAACTGGGCGAGATGTCTTTCCAGAACGTGATGATCGCCTATGCCGATGCCCCGCCCTTCGCGGTGCTGGGACTCGACAAGAAGCCCGCCCTGTTCCTGGGCATGCGCGACATGCGCGCGCTGGATCGGATCGCGATCGATTTCCAGGCCCGCAAGGTCTATTTCGACGTGCCCCAATCCGCGTACCAATAGCGCTGCGCCCTTCCCTTTCGCGGTTGTCCGCCTAAATGGAGCCGATGCAGCCCGATTTCCCCGCCGCGCCACCGCGCAATGCCCGCCATGACGGCTGGGGGACACTGCGCCGGTTCTTGCCCTATCTGTGGCCGCGTGATGACTGGCGGCTGCGCGTGCGGATCGTTGGCGCGGTTGCGCTTATCCTCGCATCCACCGCAACGCAGTTCACCCTGCCCTATTTTCTGAAATGGGCGGTCGACGCGATGAGCGTGCCGGGCGAACGGGTCATTACCTTCGCCATGCTGTTCGTGCTGGCCTATGCCGCCGGGCGGCTGAGCGGAGTGGTGTTCGACAACCTGCGCAACATCGTGTTCGAACGGGTCGGCCAGCAGGCCACCGCGCAACTGGCCGAACATGTCTTCAACCGGCTGCACCGGCTGAGCCTGCGTTTTCACCTCGCCCGCCGTACCGGCGAGGTGACCAAGGTGATCGAGCGCGGGACCAAGAGCATCGATACGATGCTGTATTTCATGCTGTTCAACATCGCCCCGACGGTGATCATGCTGGCCGGTGTGGGGATGATCTTCTACCTCAACTTCGGCTGGCCGCTGGTCGGCAGCACCGCGCTGGCGGTGGTCGCCTATATCTGGGTGACCCGCGCGATCACCGAATGGCGCACCACGCTGCGTGAACAGATGAACCGGCTGGACGGGCAGGCCCTGTCGCGCGCGGTCGATTCGCTGCTCAACTACGAAACGGTAAAATACTTCAACGCCGAAGCGCGCGAGGAGGCGCGCTATGCCCAGGCCACCCAGGCCTATGCCCGGGCCGCGGTGAAGAGCGAGAACAGCCTGGGCCTGCTCAACATCGCCCAGGCGCTGATCACCAACCTGCTGATGGCGGCGGCGATGGCGCTGACGGTCTATGGCTGGGCCAAGGGCCAGTACAGCGCCGGGCAGCTGGTCTTCGTCCAGACCTACCTGACCCAGCTGTTCCGCCCGCTCGACATGCTGGGCATGGTCTATCGCACGATCCGCCAGGGTCTGATCGACATGGCCGACATGTTCCGCCTGATCGATACCGAGATCGAGGTCCAGGACACCCCCGGCGCCCCGGCCCTGGTGGTGAACCGTCCGACGCTGACTTTCGACAACGTGGTGTTCGGTTATGAACGGGACCGCACGATCCTGAAGGGGCTGTCGTTCGAAGTTCCCGCCGGGCACCAAGTCGCGGTGGTCGGCCCCTCGGGCGCGGGCAAGAGCACGATCGCCCGGCTGGTGTTCCGTTTCTACGATCCGTGGGAAGGCCGGATCCTGGTCAGCGGGCAGGATATCCGCGAGGTAACCCAGGCCAGCCTGCGCGCCGCAATCGGCATCGTTCCGCAGGATTCGGTGCTGTTCAACGACACCATCGGCTACAACATCGCCTATGGCCGCGACGGTGCCGGACAGGCCGAGGTTGAAGCTGCGGCCCGCGGCGCGGCGCTGTCGGGCCTGATCGAGCGGTTGCCGCAAGGCTTTGCCACCGAAGTCGGCGAACGCGGGCTCAAGCTGTCCGGCGGCGAGAAACAGCGCGTCGCGATTGCCCGCACCCTGGTCAAGAACCCGCAGATCCTGCTGCTGGATGAAGCGACCAGCGCGCTCGACACCCGCACCGAGCAGGAGATTCTCGGCACGCTGCACGCGGTCGCCGAAGGCCGCACTTCGCTCTCCATCGCGCACCGCCTCTCGACCATCGCCGATGCCGATACGATCCTGGTGCTGAGCGAAGGCCAGCTTGCCGAACAGGGCGATCACCAGGCGCTGCTGCGCAAGGGCGGGCTCTATGCCGAAATGTGGACCCGCCAGGCCGAAGCGATCGAGGAATTCGGGCAGGCGGCGGAGTGAGCTGAAGGCCGCCTGCCAAGGGCAGTCAGTGGTAATGCACCAGGGCTTCGGGATAGCGTTCGAATCGCGGAAGCGAATTCAGGCCTTTCTCCCACGGGAGGCAATCGGCCACCTGAAGGTGCATCTGGGGCTCGATCGCGGCGGCATTGTCCAAGGTGGTAAGCTGGATATCGACCAGCCCCGGAAGGAACTCCTCGTTGTAATAGAACAGTCCGGTACCGCAGGCAGGACAGAAGTGCCGATCAACCCCCGGGGATGAAGCATAGGCGGCAGTCTGCCCCTGAAGGACTGAAAGGCCCTTGGCCGGCACCGATATCCAGCCAACGGAAATTGCGCCGGAATTGCGGCGGCAATCGGTGCAGTGGCATACTGCGATGAAGACCGGTTCGGCTTCAATCTGATACCGCACGGCGCCGCAATGGCAGCCACCTGCTTCGATCATCCTGAACTCCCTATCCGACACGCGTTGCCCGATGGCATTTCTGCCTCCGGTCGCGACTCCTGCGGTCGTGATAGCAAGTCCGGCCTTCTATTCAAGCAACCGGCGCGCGATTATTAAGCGTCGACTTCGTGCCAAAGGACGGCCTGCGCCGCTTTCATGCAGTTGTTTTCCGTGTCCCACGCCAGGGTGGGAGAGCCATAGAGCCGCCAGCCCTGCTCAAGCGCTTCGGACACCCGCTCGCAAAAGGCGCGGTCGTCCTTGCCGGTGAGGAGGCGATAGATCGGGCGGTCGTCAGGGGTCTGCATGGCACCTCATTTCCCCCCAATGGGGGAGGATTCTACAATATGTACTTTGAAAGATCGGTATCCCTGGCCAGCCCGGCCAGCCGGTCGTGGACATAGGCTTCGTCCACCGTCACCGTCTCGCCTTCGCGGTCCTCGGCCTCGAAGCTCAGTTCCTCGAGCAGCTTTTCCATCACGGTCTGGAGCCGCCGTGCGCCGATGTTCTCGACCGCCTCGTTGACCTGGGCGGCGATGCGCGCCACTTCCCGAACCGCTTCGGGCGTGAAATCCAGCGTCACCTTCTCGGTCCCCAGCAGCGCCTTGTACTGTTCGACCAGATTGGCGCGGGTTTCGCTGAGGATGCGCACGAAGTCGTCCTCGCTCAGCGCCGAAAGCTCGACCCGGATCGGCAGGCGGCCCTGCAGTTCGGGCAGCATGTCGCTGGGCTTGGCGACGTGGAACGCGCCCGAGGCGATGAACAGCACGTGGTCGGTCTTCATCGGCCCGTACTTGGTGGCAACAGTGGTACCCTCGATCAGCGGCAGCAGATCGCGCTGCACGCCTTCGCGCGAAACCGATCCGCCGCGCACATCCGAAACGGCGATCTTGTCGATCTCGTCGATAAAAACGATGCCGTTGGTTTCGGCGTTGATCAGCGCGACCCGGGCAACGTCGTCCTGGTCCATGCGCTTTTCGGCTTCCTCGTCGACCAGCTTGGCCCAGGCATCGGGCACCTTCAATTTGCGGCGCTTGAGGTTCTGCTTGCCCATCGCCTTGCTCATCATGTCGGACAGGTTGATCATGCCGACACCGCCAGGCATCCCGGGCAGATCGAACCCGCCCGCAGGCGCGTCCTCGACCTCGATCTCGACCTCGGTCGTATCCATCGCCTTTTCGACGATCCGCTGACGAAAGCTTTCGCGCGTCGCCTCGGACGCGCCATCGCCGACCAGCGCCTTGAGGAGCCGGTCCATCGCCGCCTTTTCGGCCGCATCGCGCACCGCCTCGCGGCGGCGGTCCTTTTCCAGCCGGATCGCCTCTTCGGCCAGGTCGCGGGCGATCTGCTCGACGTCGCGGCCGACATAGCCGACCTCGGTAAACTTGGTCGCCTCGACCTTGACGAAGGGCGCTTCGGCCAGCTTGGCCAGGCGGCGGCTGATCTCGGTCTTGCCGCAGCCGGTGGGCCCGATCATCAGGATGTTCTTGGGCGTCACCTCGTCGCGCAGGTCCGCGCCCAGCCGCTGGCGGCGCCAGCGGTTGCGTAGCGCCACGGCCACGGCCTTCTTGGCATCGGCCTGGCCGATGATGTGTTCGTCGAGCGCGCGGACGATCGCTTTGGGGGTAAGATTGTCTGTCATTTCGGTCCTTCTCCCCTCCCGCAAGCGGGAGGGGTCGGGGGAGGGAGTGTTCACAGGCTCGGGCGACAAGCCCTCCCCTGGCCCCTCCCGCAAGCGGGAGGGGAACTAGATGGTCTCAACCGTCACGCGGTCATTGGTGAAGACGCAAACTTCGGCGGCGACAGCCATCGCGCGGCGGGCGATCTTTTCAGGGTCCTGTTCGTATTCGATCAGCGCCTTGGCGGCGGACAGGGCATAGTTCCCGCCCGATCCGATCGCGGCGATCCCTTCTTCGGGTTCGAGCACGTCGCCGTTCCCGGTCAGGATCAGCAGCACGTCCTTGTCGGCCACGATCATCAGCGCTTCCAGGTTGCGCAGGTACTTGTCGGTGCGCCAGTCCTTGGCGAGTTCGACCGCGGCGCGCATCAGTTGGCCCCCATTCTTGCTGTGGGCGTGCTGCTCCAGCTTCTTCTCAAGCCGTTCGAACAGGGTGAAGGCATCGGCCGTCGCTCCCGCGAACCCGGCGATGACCGAGCCATCGCCGATCCGGCGGACCTTCTTCGCGTTGGGCTTCATCACGGTGTTGCCCATGGAAACCTGGCCATCGCCCGCGATGACGGTTTTGCCGCCCTTCTTCACGCCGATGATGGTGGTGCCGTGCCACTGGATCAGACCGTGGCTGTCGTTGGAATGGTTCATGCCTGAGGATATATGGTCGATCCGTCAGGCTTCAATATCAGCTGCCGTTGGGGCCGCCACCCTGCCCGCCGCCCGCCGGGGCACCGCCCGCGCCGACCTGGCCGATATTGCCGAACAGATCCTCAAGGAACGAGCGGTTGCGGCCAAGCGTCGGGGTCTTGTCACCATCCGGGCTGACATTGGCGACCTTTTCGACCCCGGTGCGCTGGACCGCGGCTACATTGCCCTTGTCGTCGAAGGTCACCTTGACCATCAACTGATCGCTGGCCTTGGGCCGGCTGAATGCGTTCTGCCGGGTGTTGGTCGAAATGTAGTACCAGTCCTTCTGGCCGAATTCGCTGATGTAGCTTGGCCGGCCCAGCATGCGCTCGACCGACTGCTGATTGTCCACTCCCGCCTGGAGCGAATCGAGCACCGGACCGTCGACCAGGTAACCCCGGTGGTCCTTGATCGAAGCGCAGGCCGAAAGCGCCAGCGCGGCAAGGCCCGCCACCAAAATCCTGCCCGTGATCGCCATCGTGTAACTCGCTCCGTCCGG
>JBJTMC010000172.1:0-9256 GCA_046063325.1 Novosphingobium sp. | reverse complement strand
GAACCAGGCGCGGGCATCGGTGTGGGGGAACAGCCAGGGCAGCTGCTCATGAAATTCGGCGTCGCGGGCAATGATCACGCTGACCGGCGCCTTGAGGATCTTCTCGCCGTTGGCGGGCATGGTGCAGGCGGCAAGCCGGGCCTTGGCTTCATCGGTGGTGATCCACACCAGCCGCGCGGGCAGCTGATTGGCGCTGGTCGGCCCCATCTTCATCAGATCCCAGATGGCGTGGATCTGCTCGGTGCTGACCGGCTTGTCGAGATAGCCGTTGTAGGTCCGGGCCGTGCGGAACAGTTGATCGAGCGCAGCGTCGTCAAGCGGCGTGGACATGCAGAATTTACCCCTGTTTGGCTGATTTCGGCCGCGTTCAGGCGGCGCGGACTTCGGTGACTTCGGGAACGTAGTGCTTGAGCAGCGTCTCGATCCCGTTCTTGAGCGTCGCGGTAGAGCTGGGGCAGCCCGAACAGGCGCCCTGCATCGCCAGGAAGACTACGCCGCCCCGGAAGCCGCGGTAGACGATATCGCCGCCATCGTTGGCCACGGCGGGCCGCACGCGGGTTTCGATCAGGTCCTTTATCTGGGCAACCACCTCGGCGTCGGCCGGATCGTCACCGAAATCCTCCTCCTCGGCTGGGACCGCGAAGCCTGCAGCGGTCGGCGCGTGGAACAGCGGCGCGCCGGTCACGAAATGATCGAGCAGGATTGCAACGACCTGCG
Source organism: Novosphingobium sp. (assembly GCA_046063325.1). Taxonomy (GTDB): domain Bacteria; phylum Pseudomonadota; class Alphaproteobacteria; order Sphingomonadales; family Sphingomonadaceae; genus Novosphingobium. The sequence goes on along the minus strand of JBJTMC010000172.1, from coordinate 8,539 downwards.
GCTTGAGCGCCGACCAGTCGACTCCTTGGGCGGCAGTGACCGATACGAAATCGCGCCCGAACAGCACTCCGGTTACATCCCCCAGGTCGAACAGGGCGGAGGCCAGTGGGCTGGCCGCAGCATCCTCCTCATCCCGGAAATCGCGGGTTCCGGCGTACATCACTTCCTGCCCGGGCAGGAACTTGAGCGTCGCGGGATTGGGCGTGGTTTCGGTTTCGATGAACATGCCATGGCATGTAGGCGCGCGCGCCGCGAGGTCAAGCGCGCGGCGTCCAGCTTGTCCTTGTCCGGGCCAAAGCGGTGCTTTGCCGGCCCGGTTTGCACCCCTTATTCACTGGCCCTTCACAAATCCGCCGCTTATAGTCCGTTCCCTATGCTCAAGACCTCCCGGCCGCTGCGCTTTTTCGCCTCAGTCCTTCCCGTCCTTGCCCTGATCGCATCCCCCGCGCTGGAGGCCGCTGCGGCAAAGGGCAAGCGGCCCGTCGCGGCAAAGAAGGCGCCCGCTGCGCCCGCGGTAAAGTGCGATCCTTCCGCCCCCTGGCTCTACCGCTGCAGCGATATTCCGCAGGACAAGGAATGGCAGTTCGGCGAGCTGCCCAACGGGGTGCGCTATGTCGTGCGCAAGAACGGGGTTCCGCCGGGCCAGGTTTCGATCCGGATCCGGATGGATGTCGGCTCGATGTATGAAACCGATAGCGAGCGCGGCTTCTCGCACCTGCTCGAACACATGGTGTTCCGCCAGTCGCGTTATCTTGGTGATGGCGAGGCGATCCCGACCTGGCAGAAGATGGGCGCAACCTTCGGCACCGATACCAACGCCGAAACCTCGCCAATCGCGACGACCTTCAAGATCGATCTGCCGAATTCGACCGAGGCTTCGCTCGATGAATCGATGAAGCTGCTGTCGGGCATGATGATCGCCCCGACGCTGAGCGAAAAGAACGTGCGCACCGACGTCCCGATCGTCCTGGCCGAAATGCGCGAGCGGGGAGGGACCGCGACCCGGGTGTTCGACCAGACCCAGGAAACCCTCTTCGCCGGGCAGAAGCTGGCCGTGCGCCCCGTGATCGGCACCGAAGCCACCTTGAGCGCGGCCAACGAAGGGTCGGTCCGGGCCTTTCACCAGCGCTGGTATCGCCCGCAGAACGCGGTGATCATCATCGTCGGCGATGTCCCGACCTCCGCGATGGAAGCCTCGATCAAGAAGTGGTTCGGCGATTGGCAAGGCACCGGTCCGCGCCCGGCAGAGCCGCCGTTCGGTGATCCGGTTGCCCCCAAGGGAGCGGCCGGGCTGGCCCCGATCGGCGAAACCCGCGTCATCGTGGAGCCCGACATGCCGCGTTCGATCACCTATGCGGTGATGCGGCCCTGGCGGCCAGTGCGCGATACGGTGGTCTATAACCAGGGGATCATGGTCGACAGCCTGGCCCAGGCGATCATCAATCGCCGGCTGGAAGCCAGGGCGCGCGCGGGCGGATCGTTTCTGACCGCGCAGGTCGATCGCAGCAAGATCGTCCGCTCGGCCGATGCCACCTATGTCATGATCACCCCGCTGGGCCCGGACTGGAAGACCGCGCTCAGCGATACGCGCGGCGTTATCGCCGATGCCATGGCCAAGCCGCCGACCCAGGAAGAAATCAACCGCGAAGTCCAGGAATTCAGCGTCGCGTTTGAAAGCTCGGTCGAGCAGCGCCGCCTGCTGCCCGGCGCCAAGCTGGCCGACGACATGGTGTCCGCGCTCGACATCCGCGAAACGATCGCCTCGCCCGAAGTGGTGCAGGATATCTTCAACCGCTCGAAGCCGCTGTTCACCCCGGCCCAGGTTCTTGCCCATACCCGGGCGATGTTCCGCGGCACGGTGACCCGCGCGGTCTATGTGACCCCGCAGGCCAACGAAGGCACCGCAGCCGCGCTCAAGACCGCGCTGGCCGCGCCGGTCGCTGCCGCCAGCAATTCGCGGCTGGCTGCAACGACGATCAAGTTTTCGGACCTCCCGCCGATCGGCACGCCTGCTGCGCCGCTGGCGGAGAAGGCCACCGGGCTGCTCGAGATCAAACAGCTGGACTATGCCAACGGGGTCAAGGTGATCCTCTGGCCGACCACCGACGAGCCGGGGCGGGTCACGCTCAAGGTCCGGTTCGGGGCGGGCTGGCGCGCCTTCAACGCCAAGACCGCGCCCTATGCCACGCTTGGCGATCTGGCCCTGATCGACAGCGGGGTCGGTCCGCTCGATCGCGAGAAGATGGACCGGGTGATGACCGGGCGGAAGATCGGCATGACGCTCGACATCGACGATGCGATCTTCACGATCAAGGCCGATACCCGGGCCGCCGATCTTGACGACCAGCTCTATCTGGTCGCCGCAAAGTTCGCCGATCCGCGCTGGGACGCCAATCCCCTTTTGCGCGCCAAGGCCGCGGCCAAGCTGAACTATGAGCAATACGCCTCAAGTCCGCAGGGCGTGCTGGAACGCGATCTCAAGTTCCTGCAGCGCGGCCGCGATCCGGTGTTCCGCACGCCCACGCCTGCCGAAATCGACGCCGCCACCCCGGAAGGGTTCCGCGCGGTGTGGGAGCCGATCCTCAAGCAGGGGCCGATCGAAATCCAGCTGTTCGGCGATTTCGACAAGGACAAGGCGGTTGCCGCGCTGAACAAGACCTTTGGCGCGCTGCCGGTGCGCGGCGGACTGCCCGCTGGCACGGCCGGGCTCGACGCGCGGACCCTGCCGCCTGCACAGGATCCGATCGTGCTGTTCCACCACGGAGACGCCAACCAGTCGGCCGGGATCATCTCGTGGCCGACCGGGGGCGGATCGGATCAATTGCGCGAAAGCCGCCAGCTCGAAATTCTCAGCCAGATCTTCCAGAACCGCCTGCTCGACAAGCTGCGGGAAAAGCTGGGCGAATCCTATTCGCCGCAAGTGGTCAATTCGTGGCCGCTCGATCTGGACGGCGGCGGCAGCCTGATGGCGATCGCCAACCTCCAGCCCAAGTCGGTTCCGGTGTTCTTCCAGACCGCCGAAGAGATCGCCAACGATCTGGCCGCCAACCCGATCGGAGCGGACGAACTGGGCCGGGTGACCGAACCGCTCAAGCAGGCGCTGACCCGCGCGTCCTCGTCCAGCGCGTTCTTCATGTACCTGCTCGAAGGCGCGACAAGCGATCCGGGCAAGTACCGCCAGGTCCGTTCCGTGCTGTCCGACTTTACCGAAACGACCCCGGCCGAGATGCAGGCTCTGGCCCGCAAGTACCTGGCCCCTGGCAAGTCGTGGCGCCTTGCGGTGATCCCGCAGGGACAGACCCTGGCGACCAAGGCTCCGGCCAGTCCGGCCCAGCCATCCGCGCCGCGCTGAGGAGTGCGCGCAACATAATTACCCGATTGCGGTGATCGGGTTTGCATGTTTTGCATTTGCAGCAAAGGACGGCTATGGGCCGCGCCTTGAGATTGAAGTCGTCTTTACAAGCTGGAGCATGAATCGTGGCGAGCAACTGGACCCCTGAAGGCTGGAAGGCCAAGGAAGCACGGCATTTGCCGTCCTATCCCGACGCCGCGGCGCTGGACAAGGTCACAGGAACGTTGACATCGTTTCCCCCGCTGGTCTTCGCCGGTGAAGCGCGCGCGCTCAAGGCCGATCTGGCCAAGGTAGCGGCGGGGGAAGGCTTTCTGCTGCAGGGCGGGGACTGCGCCGAAAGCTTTGCCGAATTTCACCCCAACAACATCCGCGACACCTTCCGCGTGCTGCTGCAGATGGCGGTGGTGCTGACCTTTGCCAGCAAGCAACCGGTGGTGAAGGTCGGGCGCATGGCCGGCCAGTTCGCCAAGCCGCGCAGCTCGCCGGTCGAGGTCCAGGACGGGGTCGAACTGCCCAGCTATCTGGGTGACAACATCAACGGGATCGACTTCACACCGGAATCGCGCATTCCCGATCCGCAGCGGCTGCTGCAGGCCTATTCGCAAAGCGCTGCGACGCTCAACCTGCTCCGCGCCTTCTCGACGGGGGGCTATGCCAACCTGCGCCAGGTCCACCAGTGGACGCTCGATTTCATGGGCCGCAGCCCATGGGCCGCAAAGTTCGAGGAAGTGTCCGGCCGGATCGGCGAAGCGCTGGACTTCATGGAGGCATGCGGGGTCGATCCCGCGACCGTGCCGCAACTTCAGGGCACCAGCTTCTACACCAGCCACGAAGCGCTGCACCTGCCATACGAACAGGCGATGACCCGCCAGGATTCGCTGACCGGGGACTGGTACGATACCAGCGCACACATGCTGTGGATCGGCGATCGCACCCGGTTCGAGGGATCGGCGCACGTCGAGTATCTGCGCGGGGTCGGCAATCCGCTCGGCCTGAAGTGCGGCCCCAGCCTCTCGCCGGATGAACTGCTCCGCCAGCTCGACCTGCTCAATCCGGGCCGCGAGGCCGGACGGATGACCCTGATCAGTCGCTTTGGTGACGACAAGGTCGAAGCCGGGCTCGCGCCGCTAGTGCGCGCGGTGAAGCGCGAAGGGCACCCGGTGGTTTGGAGCTGCGATCCGATGCACGGCAACGTGATCAAGGCTGAAAGCGGTTACAAGACCCGGCCGTTCGACCGGATCCTGAACGAGGTGCGCGGGTTCTTCGCGGTGCACCGAGCAGAGGGCACCCACGCCGGGGGCATCCATATCGAGATGACCGGGCAGGACGTGACCGAATGCGTCGGCGGCGCGGTGGCGATCAGCGATGCGGCTCTGGCCGATCGCTATCACACCCACTGCGACCCGCGGCTCAACGCGGCACAGTCGATCGAACTCGCCTTCCTGCTGGCCGACATGCTCAACCAGGAAGCGGTCGATCGCGCCCAGCGCGCGGCGTGATCCAACGCGAACTGCTTGGTACGGCCCAGGTTCCCGGCGGCGAGGAGCTGAAGCTCTACGCCCATGGCCGCGATTTCATGATCGTGCTGGGCCACAACGAGCTGATGTCCACGCGGATGCGCGGCTCGGAAGAGGCGCTGGCGACCATGACGCTGGAACGGCTGGGCGGACGCAGCGATCCGCGGCTGTTGATCGGCGGCTATGGCATGGGCTTTACCCTGCGCGCGGCGCTGGCCCGGATGGGGCCGAAAAGCCGCGCCACGGTGGCCGAACTGGTTCCCGAAATCATCGCCTGGGCGCGCGGTCCCATGGCCGAAGTGGCGGCAGGCTGTCTCGACGATCCGCGCGTGACGCTGCGCATGGACGATGTGGCCGAAACCATGCTGCTGGCGCCCGATCCGTTCGACGCGATCCTGCTCGATGTCGACAACGGCCCGGACGGTCTGGTTCGGAGCGAGAACAACCGGCTCTATTCCAAGGCCGGACTTCACAACGCCCGCCGGTCGCTGGCTCCGGGCGGGATTCTCGCGATCTGGTCTGCCGCGCCCGACCCGCGGTTTACCCGGCGGCTGGGCGACGTCGGCTTCTCGGTCGAGGAAGTCGAAGTGCGGGCCCGGGTTGACAAGAACGGTAAGGGCAAGGGGCCGCGCCACGTGATCTGGTTCGCCCGCGCGGCCTGATCGGATCGCCGCGCAGCCAAGCGCGGCATTTTTGCCATAGTAAAGGTACAATCGACCGGCGGGGGTTGCCGCGCCCCGCTCCGGTGCTAGCCATCCCTCATCAAGCGACAATCGCTGATATCCCGGTCACACGTAGTGACTGATTGAAATGAGGGTGATCACATGAAGAAATTCGGACGCCAGCTACTCGCCGGTGTGGCAATCGCCGCAACCGCAGCCTCCTGGTCCACAGGCGCTTATGCCCAGTCAACTGCGGGCGATCCTTCCGCCAGCGACGACAAGGGTTCGAGCGAAATTATCGTTACCGGGTCGCGCATCCGCCGCGATCCGATCGACGATCCTTCGCCGGTGGTCCGGATTGACAGCGAAGCGATCGGCCAGACCGGTCTGTCTTCGCTGGGTGACATCCTGCAGCGTCTGCCCGGCTCGGCCGGTGGTCTCAACACCCGCTTCAACAACAGCGGCAACCTTGGCAATCCGCCAGACGGCGGCGGGGTCGGCGCGGGTTCGTCGACCATCGATCTGCGCTATCTCGGCGCCAAGCGTACCCTCGTGCTGGTTGACGGTCTGCGTTATGTCAGCGGCGCTTCGGCCAGCGGCATCCCCAACGCGGTCGATCTCAACTCGATCCCCGAAGGCATGATCGACCGGGTCGAAGTGCTGCAATCGGGCGCCTCGCCGCTCTATGGTTCGGACGCGATCGCCGGGGTGGTGAACATCATCACCAATTCCAAGCAGAACGGCTTCCGCGGCTCGGCCCAGCTCGGCGAATTCCTCGGCAAGGGCGATGGCCGCACCGGCAGCTACCAGCTCAGCTACGGCACCGGATCGGACCGGGTCCATGTCGTGTTCGGCGCCAGCTATGTCGGGCAGGGTTCGGTCAGCGCGCGCGATCGTTCGATTTCGCAGTTCCCCAACCCCGGGCAGACCGCCTGTTCGGACCCGATCGGCGGCTGCTCCAGCGCGACCCCGCTCGGCCGCTTCATCGTCTTCGGTCAGAACATGACCCTGCGCGGGCCGGTGATCGGCCGCACGCCGGTCTATGATCCGACCCTCGCGACAGGCGATTACAAGGCCTTCACTTCGGCGGACCGGTTCAACTTTGCGCCGTTCAACTACTTCCAGACTCCCAGCCAGCGCTACGGCGGGTTCTTCAACGCCCGCGCGGAAATCAGCGATGCGCTCAACGTCTCGCTCAAGATGGTCTATAACCACCGGCACTCGCAGAACCAGGCGGCGTTCCTGCCGCTGTTCGTCGGCCCGGATGCCGGCAACGGCAATCTGCTCGACACGATCGTGATCGATGCGACCAACCCCTACAACCCGTTCGGAGCGACGCTCGATTCGAGCAACTACAGCTTCATCGCCCGCCGCCTGGTTGAAGCCGGTCAGCGGACCTACACGCAGGACGTCGACACTTTCAGCGTGACCGGCACGCTCGACGGCAAGTTCCAGCTGTTCGGGCACAACTGGTACTGGGATGCCAACGCGGTGTTCGGGACCAACGACGCCAAGCAGCTGTTCACCGGCAACGTCAACGCGGCCAAGCTGCAGCAGGCGCTCGGCCCGGTTTCGCTGTGCACCGGGGCCTGCGTACCGTTCAACATCTTCGGCGGTGTCGGTTCGGTCACCCCGGCCATGCTGGGCTGGATCGGTTTCGACGAACGCGATCGCTCGATGCAGAAGATGAGCGATCTGGAAGTCAACGTTTCGGGCGGGCTGTTCGATCTTCCGGCCGGTACGGTCGGGATCGCGCTGGGCTTTGAGCATCGTTACCAGTTCGGTTCGTTCACCCCCGATCCGATCATCCAGGCGGGTCTGGGTGCCGACATTCCGGCACAGGCGGCCAGCGGCTCCTTCAAGGTGGACGAGTTCTACGGCGAAATCCGCGTTCCGCTGCTCAAGGATGCGCCGTTCTTCCAGTCGCTCGAAGTCAGCGGCGCGGCGCGCTATTCGAAGTATTCGACCTTTGGCGGAAACACGTCGCTGACCGGCGGCGTGCAGTGGAAGCCGGTGTCCGACCTGTTGCTGCGCGGCTCCTATGCGCAGAGCTTCCGGGCGCCGTCGATCGGCGAGCTGTACGGAGCGCAATCGCGTTTCGACCAGCCGCTGTCCGATCCCTGCACCAGCGCGCCGGGCGGGCTGTTCCCGACCAACCCGACGGTCAAGGCAAACTGCATCGCCAACGGCGTGCCTGCGAACGGCAGCTACGTCGAACCGCAGGGTGGACAGCTTCCGGTGCTGACCGGCGGCAACCCGGCACTCACCCCCGAAACCGCCCGCACCATCCTGGTTGGCGGTGTCTACAGCCCGGCCTGGGCGCACGGTGGGTCGCTCAGCGGGCTGAGCCTGACGGTCGATTACTACGACATCAAGCTCAAGGGTGCGATCGCTTCGATCGGGGCTGACGTGCTGCTCAACCGCTGCGCACAGACCGGCGATGCGCTCAGCTGCGCGGCGATCGTCCGCACCCCGTCGGGCTTCATCTCGTCGATCAACGGGGTGCTGCTCAACACCGGCACAATCCGCACCCGCGGCCTTGATGCAACCCTGAACCTGCGTGCCGCAAAGGGCGCGATGGGCGAATTCGGCCTCTCGCTCTCAACCAACTTCCTGTTCCAGTATGACGAGGGGGTTCCCGCCACCAGCGGCACGACCACCACGAGCTATCTGGGCTATGAGCGCGGCAGCCCGGATCAGGCCTATCCCAAGTTCAAGGGTTCGGGCACCGTCGATTGGCGGATGGGACCGGTCAAGGTTGCGGTAACCGGCCGCTATGTCGGTCCGGTGACCGAAATCCAGGACACCACCAAGAACCTCAATTCGCGGTTCTACACCGACTTCCAGCTCCAGCTGAACCCGAGCCTGCTTGACGGGCGCTTCACGCTGACCCTGGGGATGAACAACGCGTTCGACGTTGATCCGCCGGCCTGCTTCAGCTGCAGCCTGAACAACTACGATCCGACGACTTACGACGTGCCCGGCCGGTTCGGCTATGTGCGCCTGTC
>JBJTMC010000171.1:0-3782 GCA_046063325.1 Novosphingobium sp. | reverse complement strand
TGACCGCGATGGCCCCGATCTCGGTCCGAGCGGGTGAAGAAAAGGGCGACATGGGCAGCCAGGTCGCCGCGATGATCGCGCCGCTCGGCACCCACATTGCCGATCCTGCGGAACGGCTGGCCTATGTCCATTCGCAGACGGTCAATTCAAAGGCGATGACCGACGCGATCGGCGCGCGCAACATGACCGAGATGAGCAAGGTCAGCCCGGCGCTGTTCATGGCTCTGGGCGCGCAGCTCTACACCCGCCTCGGCATGGCCAACCGGGTAGGTCCGCCGTTCACCACAGTGGTGACCAACGTGCCCGGGCCGCCGGTGCCGATCTATTCGAGCGGCGCGCGGCTGGAATCGATGATGGGCCTGCTGTGCCTGACCGATGGAATGGGGCTGGGCCATGTGGTGCAGAGCTACGTAAAGGAGGCGACCATCGCCTTCACCGCTTGCCGCAGCCTGATGCCCGATCCGGAGTTCTATGCGTCCTGCATAGAGGAAAGCTTTACCGAATTGCGCGACGCTGCCCGCACAGCTGTTTCCAAGGCGGCGGCGGATGCCCCCGCGTCTGAGCCAAAAGCGACCAAGCCTGTCCCCAGGGCGAAGGCCGCGCCAAAAACCAAACCAGCGGCGAAAAAGGGCGCCGCGAAGCCTGGAAAGGTCGCCAAGAAAAAATGACAGCCACTACTGCTTCGCGCGAAGCGCTTGAAATCGAAGCGCGCCCACCGCACCGCCTGCTGGCCCTTGCCGAAGGCCGCGCCGTGTTCGAACTGGCCTCGTTCTATGCGTCCCGCCACCTGCTGGGCCTGTTGCCCAAAGGCGATGGGCATCCGGTGCTGGTCCTGCCTGGCTTTCTTGCTTCGGACAGCTCCACCCTGCCGATGCGCCGCCTGCTCGATGACCTGGGCTACGATGCCTATGGCTGGGACCTGGGGCGCAACATCCGGGTCGATCTGCAGCGGGTTCACGACATGGAAGCCCTGCTGCTCAAGATCTTCGCCGATACGGGCCGCAAGGTTTCGATCGTGGGCTGGAGCCTGGGCGGCGTATTTGCCCGCGAACTGGCCAAGCTCCATCCCGAAGCGGTGCGGCAGGTCATCTCGCTGGGCAGCCCGATCCACGACGATCGCCGCCACACCAACGCCAGCCGCCTGTTCGAATTCCTCAACGGCAAGGATCCGGAACCGACCAAGCACGGCCATTTCACCGGGCTTAAGAATGCCCCGCCGGTGCCGACCACCTCGATCCTGACCCGCACCGACGGCATCGTCCACTGGCGCGGCTCGGTCCAGCATGCCGAATTTGGCCACGATCAGACCGAAAATATCGTGGTCCGGGCCAGCCATTGCGGCCTGGGGGTCAATCCCAGCGTGATGGTGGCGATCGCGGATCGGCTCAAGCAGCCCGAAGGCGAATGGAAGCCGTTCCGGGCCGCTCTCGCCCAGCGCTGGATGTTCCCGTCCCAACGCCTGCATTGATGTCCACCCGTCACCTGGTCGATCCATCGCTGCTGCCCCTGCTCGAGCTGATGCCGGGCGCGGGCTTCAGCGCCGAAACCCTGGCCGAGATCCGGGTCCAGTCTGAGCAGCGCTTTGCCTTCCTGGGCGAACCGGCCTTGGCACCGCAGGTCCGGGTGATCGATGGCCCAGGTGGACCGCTGGAAATCTACTGGTTCGATCCTGCACCCGGCAAGGCCGGACGGGCCGCGCTGTTCCACATTCACGGCGGGGGAATGGTGATCGGATCGGTCAAGTCGATGCAACACGGCCCGGCCGGCATAGCCGCCGCGCTGGGCATTCCGGTCGCCTCGGTCGAGTACCGGTTGGCGCCGGAGCATCCGTTCCCTGCGCCGCAAGAGGACTGTCTGGCGGGCCTGCAGTGGCTGGCGGAGAATGCCGATGCTCTGGGCGTCGATGCGGCGCGGATCGGGATCATCGGCGAAAGCGCCGGGGGCGGACTGGCCGCGGCGACCGCGTTGATGGCGCGTGATCGCGGCGGACCCGCCCTTGCCGCCCAGTTCCTGGTCTTTCCGATGCTCGACCATCGGACCGGCGGGGAGGCGTGTGAATGGCGCAATCCCGCTACCGGAGAATTCGTCTGGACGCGTGAGAGCAACCGTTTCGGGTGGAGCGCGCTGCAGGGCGACTACCAGCTTGATGACGAGCGGATTGGCTGGTTTTCCCCCGCACGGGCCGCCGATCTCTCCGGCCTGCCGCCAACCTGGATCGGGACCGGCAGCCTTGACCTGTTTCTGGATGAAAACCTGGACTACGCCCGCCGCCTGATCGCGGCGGGGATCCCGGTAGAGCTGCATTCCTATCCCGGAGCCGTCCACGCATTTCAGGTGGTGGCAGACGGGCACCTGGCCCAGGCTTTCAACCGCGACTTGCTTGGCGCGGTTTCCCGCTGGCTTAAGTCCGCGTCGACCGGCTAACAAAAAAGGGGCGACTTTCGCCGCCCCTTTTCCGGTTCCGTTTCGCGGATTTCAGTTTGGGCGTCCGGCCACGTCAACATTGCGAATCCGGCCATCGCGATCGACCGAGCAGACAAAGCTTTCACCCTGCCCGTTGCGGCCGGCCACGCGCCAGCCGTCGCCATCGCGCTCAACCCGGTCAACCTGCTCGCCCCGGCCCGAACCGCGCGATACGCTGTCGAGGCAGCGGCTGATCGCGCCGTTGATGTCGCTGGCTGAGCCCTGCCATTCCGGGCGATCGTCGCGGCTCGATTCGCGGCTGTAGTCGCGGCCGTAATCGTCGTTGCGCTGCGGATAGTCGCGCCGTTCATAGCGCTTGTTTTTGCTGTTGCTGCTGGCGGCGCTGGCGATAGCCGCAATCCCGCCGATAATCAGGATTCCAGCAATCACATCGCCGGCATCGACGCCGCGGTCATGGTGACGATAACCGCCACCCCAGCCGCCGCCCCAACCGCCCCAGCCGCCACCCCAACTTTGGGCCATAGCGGGAGTAGCCATCATCGAAAGCGCCGCCGCCGAAGCCAAGGCAGCGGCAAGACGCGAAGACCTGCGCATCATTTCCTGGACCCTCCAGGGGCGAATACCTCGGCACGGTGCCGGCGCATGCAATGCCCCATTGCAGATACGACTAGGCGGTTCAGGCTTGCTGTGGCCTGAACCGCCCGTCGCTTATGTCACTCGTTTCGGCTTAGAAACCACGGACCCCGTCGATATCGAGATCGACGACCCGGCCGCGTTCGTACCGGCACTTGAACGATCCCGAATCGTAGCCGCGCATCCCGTTGTTCCAGCCGCGAAAGTCACCGCCCCAGCCGTTGCCGTAGTTGTTATCACCGCGGCGCCAGTCACGGCCGTTGGTGTTGACCGCGATCCGGCCCTTCACCTCAAAGCCATAACGGGTGTCCTTGACCTGGCGGATGTCGGTGACATCGGCGCGGCCATAGCGCTGCTGGGCATAGCGTTCGGCTGCATAGACGCACTGCTCAACCGCCTGGCGGGGATTGTCGCGGTAGCCGTAGCCGTTGCCGTAGCCGTAGCCGTTGTTGTAGCCGGCCCGGTCGTAGCGATAGTCGCCGTCGCGGTAGTCACCGTAACGGTAGTCGCGGTTGTTCTTGCTGGCCGCCGTGGCGATCGCAGCGATCCCGCCGATCACCAGCGCACCGGCAATGATATCGCCGGCGCTGATGCCATCGCGGTCATGGCGGCCATAGTTGTCGGCGAACGCGGGGGTTGCCGAAGAGATCGCCATCGCGCCAGCCGCGACGGTTCCGACCAGGGCTTTGGAAATGGTCTTCATGGCATTCGTTCCTTCACTTGCG
>JBJTMC010000170.1:0-16297 GCA_046063325.1 Novosphingobium sp. | reverse complement strand
GGCGAGGTCAAGCACCTGAAGGCCACCGAATTCATCCTCTCGATCTTTCCCAAGAACGCGTTCGAGGCGATGGCCACGAACAACATCCTGCAGATCCTGATCTTTTCGCTGTTTGCGGGAGTAGCCCTGTCGGCCATCGGCGAAAAAGGCGCGGCGCTGGTCCGCGGGGCCGATGCTCTGGCCGAAATGATGCTGCAGATCACCGGCTATGTGATGCGCTTTGCGCCTTTCGCGGTGTTCGGCGCGATCGCCAACGTGGTTGCCGCCAGCGGTCTTGAAATCCTCAAGACCTATCTGGAACTGCTGGTCGAATTCTATCTCAGCCTGATCCTGCTGTGGGGGATCCTGCTGACGGCCGGGTTCGTGTTCCTGGGCTGGGACCGGATCCGGATGCTGTTTGCTTATATCCGCCAGCCGCTGATGATCGCCTTTTCGACCGCCAGCAGCGAAGCCGCCCTGCCCAAGATGTTCGAGCAGCTCGACCGCTATGGCATCCCGCGGCGCATTTCGGGCTTCATCCTGCCGCTGGGCTACAGTTTCAATCTCGACGGGTCGATGATGTACATGAGCTTCGCGACGATCTTCATCGCGCAGGCTTACGGGATCCACCTGCCGGTCGGGACCCAGATCATGATCCTGCTGACCCTTATGATCAGTTCCAAGGGCATCGCCGCCGTGCCGCGCGCCAGCCTGGTCGTGATCACCGGGACGCTGGCGATGTTCGGACTGCCGGTCGAAGGCGTGGCGATCATTCTGGCGATCGACCAGTTCCTCGACATGGGCCGCACCGCGACCAACGTGGTCGGCAACGCGGTGGCAACCTCGGTCATCACCAAGTGGGAAGGCATGCTGGAGGTTGAGGAGCCGGAGTTTGTCGAACATCCCCACGCCCCGGCGCATACCGCGGCGGCGGGCCGGGCCGGGCTGGATCTTGAAGATTCGAATTTCGAAGACGATCGGAAGTAGGAAGGGGTTCTCGCCCCCCCTTACTTCTTCTCGCTCTTCGGCTTGAACGCGCACAGGTCCGCCACCGGGCAGCGCCAGCATTCGGGCGTGCGGGCCTTGCAGACATAGCGGCCGTGCAGGATCAGCCAGTGGTGCGCGCCGACCCGGAACGGTGCGGGGACCTTCTTTTCCAGGCCCTTCTCAACCGCCAGCGGGGTCTTGCCCTTTGCCAGGCCGGTGCGGTTGGCGACCCGGAAGATATGGGTGTCGACTGCGAAAGTCTCGGCCCCGAAAGCGCAGTTCATCACCACGTTGGCGGTCTTGCGGCCGACCCCGGGCAGGCCGGTCAGCAAGTCGCGGTCGGCCGGAACCTCCCCGCCAAAGTCTCGCTCGAGGATTTCGGACAGGGCGATGACGTTCTTCGCCTTGGTGTTGAACAGGCCGATGGTCTTGATGTGGGCCTTGAGACCGTCTTCGCCCAACGCGATCATCTGCGCCGGGGCCTTCACTTCGCGGAACAGCGCGCGGGTCGCCTTGTTGACCCCGACGTCGGTCGATTGCGCCGAAAGCACCACCGCGACCAGCAGTTGAAAGGTGTTGCCAAACTCCAGCTCGGTCTCGGGCGAGGGGTTGTCCTCGGCAAGGCGGCGGAAGAACTCGAAAATTTCGGCCTGCTTCAAAGCCCCAGCACCTCGGGCATGGTATAGCGGCCAGCCGGCTTGCCGATCAGCCACTGCGCCGCCCGGACCGCGCCGCGCGCGAAGATCTGGCGGTTTTCGGCCAGGTGCGAAAGCGCCAGACGCTCGTCATCGCCAAGGAAATAAACGGTGTGATCGCCCGCCACGCTGCCGCCGCGCAGGCTCGCAAAGCCGATGTCGCCCGCCAGCCTTGCCCCGGTGATCCCGTCGCGGCCGCGCGCGGCATGCGCCGCCAGATCGATCCCGCGGCCCTGCGCCGCCGCTTCGCCCAGCAGCAGCGCCGTGCCCGACGGCGCATCGACCTTCATCCGGTGGTGGGTTTCGGTCACCTCGATATCCCAATCCTCGCCCAGGCGGCTGGCCGCCTCGCGGACCAGGTGGGCAAGCAGGGTAACGCCAAGCGAAGTGTTGCCGGTCTGCAGCACGGCAATCCGCTCTGCCGCGTGGTCGCACAGCCAATGGTGGCGTTCTTCCAGGCCAGTTGTGCCAACAAGGATCGGCACGCCCGCCGTCGCAGCCGCATCGAGATTGCCTTCCAGCGCGGCCGGAGAGGAGAAATCGACCAGCACGTCGCTCACCGCCGCCAGCGCGGCCAGGTCATCTCCCTTGTCGGCCCCGCCCGCGCAGCTTTCGCCCGCTGCCGCGATCGCGTGGGTCAGCGCCGCTCCCATGCGTCCTGCGCTGCCGATGATGCCGATTCTTGCCATTGCCGTCCCCAGTTCCGGCGTGCTTCATGGGCGACATGAACCAAATCCGCAACATCGTGATCCTGACCGGCGCGGGGATTTCCGCCGAGAGCGGGATCGACACCTTCCGCGGTGGCGGCGGCCTGTGGGAACAGCACCGGGTCGAGGATGTCGCCACCCCCGAAGCCTTCGCCCGCGATCCCGATCTGGTGCTGCGCTTTTACGACATGCGCCGCGCCGCGATCCAGGAAAAGGAACCCAACGCCGCGCACGCCGCGCTGGCGCGGCTGGAGCAGCATTGGCCCGGCAAGCTGCTGATCGTCACGCAGAACGTCGATGACCTGCACGAGCGGGCCGGGGCCTGCCGAGTGCTGCACATGCACGGCCAGCACCTCAACGCCTGGTGCACCACCTGCGATGTGCGCAGCCGCTGGACCGGCCCGCTGATTGACCGCCCGCGCTGCCCGGCCTGCAGGGCACCCACACTGCGCCCCGACGTGGTCTGGTTTGGCGAGATGCCCTACCGCATGGGCGAGATCTATGCCGCGCTGCGCGAAGCCGATCTGTTCGTCTCGATCGGCACCTCGGGTGCGGTCTATCCGGCAGCGGGCTTCGTCCAGAACGCGGTGGACCTGGGCGCACGAACGCTCGAGCTCAACCTGGAACGCAGCCAGGGTTCGCACTGGTTCGACGAATCGCGCCTTGGCCCGGCGACCGCGCTTGTCCCGGCCTGGGTTGAGGAGATGCTGGCATGACTGGCCCCACTGGCAGCTGCCATTGCGGCGCGGTCGAGGTGACCCTGTCTTCGGCTCCCGTCGAGCTAAGCGAATGCAATTGCTCGATCTGCCGCCGGATCGCTGGCCTGTGGCACTACTGCAGCGTGGATGACGCCGCGGTTACCGGGCCGTGCGAAGGTTACGTGCAAGGCGACCGAACCTTGACCACCTGGCGCTGCGAGCATTGCGGCTGCGTGACGCACTGGACCGCGATCGATCCCGCATACCGCCGGATGGGTATCAATCTGAGAATGTTCGATCCGGAAATCTGGATGGATCTACCGCGTCGTCTTGTTGACGGCGCCAGTTTCTAGGCTGCGGAGCAGCCCCGGCACCCGGGATCCTTCGCAATCCGCAAGGTCCGAAGGCTCGGCACCAGCCCTTCAAACAGGTGCAGCTTGCCCCATTGCGGATCGCCCAGCGCAGTCTTGCCGTCGAGGATGATCCGGATCGCCTGCATCGCGGCGAAGGCGCCGACCATGCCGACCATCGCGCCCAGCACGCCAACCTCGGCGCAGGTATCGCAATCCTCGGCATCGAAGGCATCGCCGACGAAGCAGCGGTAGCAGGATTGATCGGCCAAGTGCCCGGCAAAGTTCGCGACCTGGCCCTGGAACCGCCCGATCGCCGCGGTGGTGAGCGGCAGGCCCAGCGCCACGCAAGCATCGGAAACCAACAGACGGGTCGCGAAATTGTCACAGCCGTCGAGCACAAGGGTTGCGCCTTCGAGCTCCCGCGCGGGGTCCAGATCCCCACCGAGCCGTCCCACCACCGCGCGGGGCCGAAGTGCCGGATCGAACCGGGACACCCACGCCGCCGCAACCTCGGCCTTGGCCCGGCCGATATCGGCGGGCGCAAACAGCGTCTGGCGCTGAAGGTTGCTGGCATCGACCATGTCGCTGTCGATCAAGGTCAGGCGGCCTACCCCGGCTGCGGCCAGGTATTGCAGCGCGGGATTGCCGATCCCGCCGCATCCGACCAGCGCGACATGGGCCTCGGCCAGGGCAACCTGCCCCGCCCCGCCTACTTCGGGCAGGACGATATGGCGGGCAAATCGGTCAAGACGATCGGGCGACAGGGCCATGGCTGCGCCTTAGGGCGAATCCGTCCGCAGGCAAACGAATCCCTTGCCCGCGCGGGCGCGATGTGCACTTAATCGCGCAATTAAGATAAATGGGATGAGCGATGCATTACGCTGAACTGCGCGCGGTGCGCGAGGAACTGACCGGTCCGGGCGGCCAATTCGAGATTGCCGAAGTCGAAGCCCTGGGCCGCCGCCTGCGCGGCTTCAAGAATGCCCCGCCCTCGATCCGCGAGTTCTGGCTTTCCACCGCGGCCTGGGGCGACCGGCCCTACCTTGCCTATGAGGACGAGGTGCTGACCTATAGCCAGGCCCATGCCCACGCCGCCGCGATCGCCGCCTGGCTGTGGGAGCGCGGGGTGCGCCCGGGCGACCGGATCGCGCTGGCGATGCGCAATTTCCCCGAATGGATGGTGATCTACTGGGCCGCGACTTCGATCGGGGTGGCCGTGGCCGGGCTCAATGCCTGGTGGACCGCCGAGGAAATGGACCAGGCGCTGCGCGATGCCCAGCCCAAGGTGCTGTTCGCCGACAAGGAACGCCTGGCCCGGTTCCGCGAATGCCCGGGGTTCGAAGCGGTCGCGCTGGTCGGGGTCCGGCTGGACGATTACCCGGCCGATGTGATCCCCTATGCCCAGGTGACGGCCCATGAAGGCACGCTGCCCGCGGTAACGGTCGATCCGGATTCGGACGCCTGCATCTTCTATACCAGCGGCACCACCGGCTTTCCCAAAGGGGCCCAGCTGACCCACCGCGGCTGCGTGGCGAACCTGATGAACATGCTCTATTCGACCACGGCCCAGGCCCTGGCGGTAGAGCGCGCCACCGGCCTTGCCCCGCCTGCCGATCCGCCGGTGCCGGTAACGATCCTGACCACCCCGCTGTTCCACGTCACCGCCAACAATTGCGGCGCCTATCTGACCACTGCCGCCGGGGGGATGATGGTGCTGATGTACAAGTGGGACGCGGGCGAGGCGCTGAAGCTGATCGAGCGCTACAAGGCCACCGGGCTGAGCGGGGTGCCGGTGATGGCGCGCGAGCTGATCAACCACCCTGACTTTGCGAAGACCGAAACGTCCAGCCTGCTCGGCCTGTCGGGCGGCGGGGCGCAATTGCCGCCCGATCTGGTGCTCAAGATCGAAAGCGCAGTAAAGACAGCGCGTCCGACCACCGGCTATGGCATGACCGAAACCTGCGGGATCATCACCTCGGTCTCGGGCGACTTCTTCGTCGACCGGCCCGACAGCGCCGGGCCATCGATGCCCAGCTTCGAGGTCAAGGTGGTCGACGATGACGGGCGCGAACTGCCCCAAGGTTCGGTCGGCGAATTGTGGGTCAAGGGCACGCCGGTGATCAAGGGCTACCTCAACCGGCCCGACGCCACCGCCGACACCATTACCGAATGCGGCTGGCTGCACACCGGCGACGTCGCCCGGATCGATGAAGACGGGTTCATCTACATCGTCGACCGCAAGAAGGACCTGGTGATTCGCGGCGGCGAAAATATCTCGTGTACCGAGGTCGAGGCCTGCATCTACCGCCTGCCCGACGTGGCCGAATGCTGCGTGTTCGGTGTGCCGGACCAGCGCCTGGGCGAGGAGATCGGTGTGGCCGTGGTGATGAAGCACGGCGAAAGCGCAACCGCTGAAGCGGTAATCGCGCACTGCGCCCAGCACATGAGCAAGCACAAGGTGCCGCGCTATGTCTGGTTCCTGGATCAGCCGCTGCCGCGCAACGCCAGCGGCAAGTTCCTGCGCCGCGAATTGCGCGACGAGCTGAGCAAGCTGGTGGCCGAGGCCTGAGGAGAGTCGATGATGGGTGACCTTGACGGACGGATCGCGCTGGTAACCGGAGCCGCGAAAGGGCTGGGTGCGGCGACCGCGCGCGCGCTGGCGGCGGCCGGGGCAAAAGTTGCGGTGACCGACATGGCCGCGCCCGATGGCCTTGCGGCCGAGATCGGCGGGATCGCGCGGGCCCAGGACGTGACCAGCGAGGCCGATTGGGCCGCGACGATGGACTGGCTGCGCGCCGAGGCGGGCGGGCTCGACATTCTGGTCAACAACGCCGGGCTGTGGCTGTTCAAGCCGATCACCGAAACTACGCTGGACGATTGGCGGCGGCTCCACGCGGTCAATGTCGAAGGGGTGTTCCTGGGCACCCGTGCGGCGGTGCCGCTGCTGGCCGAACGCGCCCAGAACTGGCGCGGGGGCACGGCGATCGTCAACATGTCATCGGTCGCCGGGCTTGAAGGGGCGGCGGGCGGAACCTGCTACAATTCGACCAAGGGCGCGGTGCGGCTGTTCACCAAGGGCTGCGCCAAGGAATTGGCCGCGGCGCGCATCCGGGTCAATTCGGTTCACCCGGGGGTGATCGACACCGACATGGGCCGCAAACTGATCGACGATTTCTCTGTGGCGCAAGGCACCGGGGGCAACGAAACGCTGGCCAACGTATCGGCCATGCACCCGCTTGGCCATCTGGGCGAAGCACAGAACGTGGCAGATGCCGTGGTGTTCCTGGCCGGTGACCGCGCGGCGTTTACCACCGGGAGCGAACTGGTGGTCGATGGCGGCCTGTCGAGTTGACAAGTCTGTGCACAGCCTTGTGCAAGGACTGTGACAAACCGGTCAACTGACGGGGGATGGGCTGTTCAGCTCTCCAGCTGGCGCAGCAGGCTGCGCACGTCGCCGTCCATATCGGCGTCGCGGGTGCGCAGGTCTTCGATCAGGCGGACCGCGTGGATCACGGTGGAGTGATCGCGCCCGCCGAACTTGCGGCCGATTTCGGGATAGCTGCGCGGGGTCAGCACCTTGGCAAGGTACATCGCCACCTGGCGCGGGCGCACCACCGCGCGGGCGCGGCGCTTGCTGGCCATTTCGGTCCGGTCAACCCGGTAGAACTGGCAGACAGTGCGCTGGATCTCGTCGATGGTGATCCGGCGGCGGTTGGCCGAAAGGATATCGGTCAGCTGTTCTTCGGCCAGCTGCAGCGACACGGCCTGGCCGGTCAGCTGGGCATAGGCGATCAGCTTGTTAAGCCCGCCAACCAGTTCGCGCACGTTGCGGTTGATGGTGCGGGCCAGGAATTCCACCACGTCGGCAGGGACGTGGGTCGGGCTGAAGCGCTGGAGCCGGTGTTCCAGGATCGAGCGGCGCAGTTCGATGTCGGCGGGCTGGATATCGGCGACCAGCCCCATCGACAGGCGCGAGAGCAGCCGCTGCTCCACCCCGTCGAGCGCCTGCGGCGCACGGTCGGCCGCGAAGACCAGCCGCTTGCCTTCGGCCAGCAGCGCATCGATCGTATAGAGCAGCTCTTCCTGCGCGGACGCCTTGCCGATGATGAACTGGATATCGTCAACCAGCAGCAGATCGAAGCCGCGCAGCCGGGCCTTGAACTCGATCGTCTGGTTCTGGCGCAGCGCCTGGACGAATTCGACCATGAAGCGCTCGGCCGAGCAGTAGAAGATTCGCGCCCGCGGGTGTGCGACCAGATAGGAATGGCCGATCGCATGGAGCAGGTGGGTCTTGCCCTGGCCGGTCGCGGCCTTGAGATAGAGCGGCGCGAACTGCGGCGTCTCGGTCGCGGCCATGCGCTGCGCCGCATTGCTGGCCAGCACGTTGGCGCTGCCGGTGACGAAGGTGGTGAAGGTCAGCGACGGGTCAAGCCCGATCGAGGCCATGCCCAGGCCGTTGGGCCCCAGCCCGCCCAGCTCCGCCGCGCCCATGCCAAGCGCATCGCCCGGCAGCGAATGCGATGCCGCATCGCTGGCCGAACGGCGCGAGCCGTCCTCGCGCCCGAAGCGCAGCCCCTGCGGCGCACGCCGGCCGGGCAGGACCGAGATACGGACATGGCGGACGTCGGGGCGAGCGATCTTCCACGCCAGCGAAAGCCGGTCGGCAAACCGGTCAGCAACCCAGTTGGCGGAAAATTCGGTCGGCAGGAACAGGTCGAGCGTGCCGGTTTCCTTGCAGAAGGTGCCCAGCTGGATCGGCTTGATCCACTGGCTGTGCAGCTGCTGACCCAGATCCTTGCGCAAGCCCTGGCTGATATCCGCCCAGTCCGCCGCAAGGTTAAGCGCTTCCTGCTCGTCGCGGGCGCGCTCTTCGTCTGTTTTGCCTGCAGCGGAAGGCTTGTCTTGCGATCCGCCCATATCAATTCCCGTCACTCGATTCGCCCCCGCACGAATAAGTACCACACCGGCGTGCACGATCGCACGCCGCCCTCATACCGGTTGCCCATTTACCGGTGCCTGAACCATCGTTTTGAATGAATGCCCGGTGGCCGGAAGGCCGCGGACAGGAGTTGGTTTATGGACGGTTCCGCGCCGAGGGCAAGGCGCTCACCGTAAAAAAACTGAAATAATTGCCCTTGACTCTACCGGACCCCCAGAAATGCCCCGATGCCATGTTAACGTATTGATAATCATAAGTATTGCGATGCAGTGCAGTGCGAATCGCAGGATTCCATGGCCTTGCCGCGTTGCAGCAGGATTGGTGCGCTGCACAAGCAAAAGGGCCCGCCGGATTCCCGGGGGCCCCTTACCCTGTCGCTGTCCCATTTCGTTCCACTTTGGCCCCGCGAATCAGACGCGGGGGGAACGAATCAGAGCGAGGCGACTCGCTTGGTCAGGCGCGAAAGCTTGCGCGCCGCGGTGTTCTTGTGCAGCACGCCGCGGGCCACGCCGCGGGCCAGTTCCGGCTGCGCCGCCTTGAGCGCATCGGCTGCCGCGGTCTTGTCTCCGCCTTCAAGCGCGCTTTCGACCTTCTTAACGAAGGTGCGGATGCGGCTCATGCGGTTGCCGTTGATCTCGGCCCGCTTTTCGTTGCGGCGGATGCGCTTCTTGGCTTGCGGCGTATTGGCCATGTTCGTCCTTGGATATCTCGTGCAAATGCGGCGTTCCGACCTGAGTCGAGTCCGCAGGAAGCGCGGCCCTTAACTGCGCTTGCTCGAATCGTCAAGCGAAGTGGCTCACTTCTGGCACTTCGCGCAGAACCAGGTGCTGCGCCCGCCTTGGGCGAAGCGCTGAACCGGCGCACCGCAGCGCCTGCAAGCCTGGTCGTGGCGATCGTAAACGTCGAACCGCTTGGAAAAATAGCCAAGCTCGCCGTCGACCTGGGCATAGTCACGCAAGGTTGATCCGCCAGCCTCGATCGCCTCGGCAATCACTGCCTTGATCTGCGGGACCAGCCGGGCAAACGCCGCTGCGGACACATTGCCCGCGGCCTTGCGCGGATCGATCCCCGCGCGGAACAGCGCCTCGCAGACATAGATGTTGCCCAGTCCGGCGACGATTCGCTGATCGAGCAGCATCAGCTTGATCGCCGCGCTGCGCCCGGCCAGCGCGGTCTTGAGGTGCGCCGCGGTCAGATCGTCCCCCACCGGTTCGGGTCCCAGCGCGGCAAAGGGTCCCCAGCCATCGAGCAGGCCGGTGTCGATCAGGTCGACCGATCCGAACCGGCGCGGATCGCATAGCGCCAGGCGGTGCCCGCTGCCCGTCTCCAGAACCAGGTGGTCGTGCTTGCCCAGCTCCTCCGGCTCGATCCGCCAGCGCCCCGACATGCCGAGATGGAACACCATGGTCCGGCCGCGATCGGTGTGGACCAGACCGTATTTGGCCCGGCGCCCCAGCCCGGTCACCGTCGCGCCGGTAAGGACCTGAACCAGATCGGGCGGAAACGGGCGGCGCAGATCGGCCCGGCGGGTTTCAACCCGCGCGAGCCGCGCGCCATCAAGATACCGCGCAAGCCCGCGCACCGTGGTTTCGACTTCGGGAAGTTCCGGCATGGCCGCTGGTTAGGACCAGCAGGACGGCCAGACAATCCGTTTCTGATTGAAACCAAAATACCCGGACGCTACGACCGCTCTCGATCAAAACCGCATCCCGGGAGAATGCAAATGTCCGCTTCGCTTCACGCAACTTCGGTTCCGGCCTTCATCGGCATGCTGACCAACATCAAGGCCTGGCTCGATCTGGCTGCCGCCACCGGCAACGAGGCTGCCCTGCTTGAGGCCCGGTTGGCCGACGACATGTTCCCGCTGGCCCGCCAGATCCAGATCGCGTCGGACGCCGCCAAGGGCGCCGGGGCACGGATGACTGCGACCGAAGCGCCCGCGATGCCCGACGATGAAAAATCGTTCGCCGAACTTCAGATGCGCTGTGACAAGACCATCGCCTATCTGCAAGGCATCGATCCCGCCGCCTACGACGCGGGCGCCAGCCGCGAGATCGTGATCAACTTTCCCAACGGCGGCGGCGTGAAGTTTGACGGCCAGACCTTC
The DNA here is from genome assembly GCA_046063325.1 of Novosphingobium sp. GTDB lineage: Bacteria > Pseudomonadota > Alphaproteobacteria > Sphingomonadales > Sphingomonadaceae > Novosphingobium. The sequence continues at coordinate 5,832 of JBJTMC010000170.1, read as the reverse complement.
CTGACCGGCTTTGCCCTGCCGAATTTCTATTTCCACGCAGCGATGACTTACGCGATCCTGCGGGCCAACGGCGTGGCGCTGGGCAAGCAGAACTTCCTCGGCCACTTGGCACCGTACATGTTCGCGCCGAAGTAAGTTTGATCGTTGCGGGAAGGCCCTCCGGCCTTCCTTGAAACATCGGCCTGGGCCGGTGTTGCAAAGCGGACCGCGGATGCGATCTGCGCACCAAACCGGCGACTCTTCACTGGCACCGCGCCGACCTTGCCGCTAAGGCGCGGTGCCATGAGCGATACAGTATCCTTCGGTTACGAAGAGGTCTCTCCCGAGGAGAAGACCGAAAAGGTCGGCGCGGTGTTTTCATCGGTCGCCAAGAAGTACGACGTGATGAACGATGCCATGTCCGCGGGCATGCACCGGCTGTGGAAGGACAAGTTCGTCCGGCGGGTGAAGCCCCAGCCGGGCGAGCAGATCCTCGACATGGCGGGCGGCACCGGCGACATCGCCTTTCGCATGGCCGCGCACGGGGCCACGATCACGGTGTCGGATATCAACCAGGACATGCTCGACGTCGGGATCGAGCGGGCGATGGAGCGCGGGCTCGACAGCCTGGTCTGGTCGCGCCAGAACGCCGAAGAGCTGAGCTTCCCGGATCGGTTCTTCGATGCCTACACGATCGCCTTCGGGATCCGCAACGTCACCCGGATCGACCGGGCCCTGGCCGAGGCGTACCGGGTGCTGAAGCACGGCGGGCGGTTCTATTGCCTTGAGTTTTCGACCACCGAATGGCCGGGCTTCAAGGAAATCTATGACGCCTATTCGCACCATCTGGTGCCGCGGATCGGCGAAGCGATCGCCGGGGACGCCGAAAGCTATCGCTACCTTATCGAATCGATCCGGCGCTTTCCGCCGATGCCCGAATTCGAAGCAATGATCCACGCCGCCGGATTCGTGAACACCCGGGTCGAACCGATCCTGGGCGGGCTGGTCGCGATCCATTCGGGGTGGAAGATCTGACCCGCCCCAGCACCCATGTTTTCCGCCTGCTGCGCTGGGGCCGCACCCTGGCGCGTCACGGTGCGCTGCGCGGGATCGAACGCGATCCCAACACACCGCCGCAAGTTCGCCGGCTGACCCGGATCGCCCGGCTGGGGACCTTCCAGCCGCGGGTTCCCGACTATGCCGGGGCCTTCCAGGACATTGGCCCGGCCGCGATCAAGCTGGGCCAGACGCTGGCTACCCGGCCCGACATCGTCGGCGATGAAGCCGCCCACAACCTGCTGCAACTGCAGGACAGCCTGCCGCCGGTGCCCTTCGCCGCGATCCGGCGCGAGATCGAAGCGAGCTTCGGCAAGCCGCTCGACGCGCTGTTTTCCAGCATCGAAGAGGACGCCGTCGGGGCCGCATCGATCGCGCAGGTTCACCGCGCCGTCACGACCGAGGGGCGAACCGTCGCGGTCAAGGTCCTGCGCCCGGGCATCCGCGAAAAGTTCGCCGCCGATATCCAGACCTACGAATGGGCCGCCGCCCATCTTGAGGCGCTGGGCGACGAACCGGCGCGGCTGCGCCCGCGGCTGGTGATCGCCAACTTCAAGCGCTGGACCCTGCGCGAGCTGGACTTGCGGCGCGAGGCGGCCTCCGCCTCGGAACTGGCCGAACAGATGGCCTCGACCGAAGGCTACCGCGTGCCCGCGATCGACTGGGACCGGACAAACGGCAAGGTGATGACGATCGACTGGATCGACGGCATCAAGATCAGCGAGACCGAGGCCCTGCGCGCCGCCGGGCACGATCTGGACGCGCTGGCCGAGCATCTGGTGCTGACCTTCCTGCGCCAGGCGATCGGGCTGGGGTTCTTTCACGCCGACATGCACCAGGGCAACCTGTTCGTCGAACCCGACGGGACGATTGCCGCGATCGATTTCGGGATCATGGGGCGGATTGACCGCCGCGCCCGCCTGTGGCTGGCGGAAATCCTCTTTGGCCTGACTACCGGCAATTACCGCCGGGTGGCCGAGATCCATTTCGAAGCGCAATACGTGCCGAGCTACCATTCGGTCGATGAGTTTGCGACCGCGCTGCGCGCCGTGGGGGAACCCACCCGCGGGCGTCCGGTGAGCGAACTTTCGGTCGGCCAGATGCTCGACAGCCTGTTCGCGATCACCCGCGAGTTTGACATGCAGACCCAGCCGCATCTGCTGCTGCTGCAAAAGACCATGGTGATGGTCGAAGGGCTGGCGACCCAGCTCAATCCGAAAATAAACATGTGGGACGTGGCCGCGCCTTACGTGCGCGAATGGATCCGGGACGAGCTGGGCCCCGAAGCGGCGATTGCTGACCGGCTGCGCAAGGATGCGCAAACCCTGCTGCGGCTGCCCGATCTGGTCCGCCGGATCGAAGACAGGTTTCCGGCCAAGGGCGGCGCGCCCGAAGCCCCGCCGCTGCCCGACGTGGAGCTGGTGTGGGAGCGCCGCAACCAGGCGCGCAGCTGGACCGGCTATGCCCTGGCCGCGCTGATCGGCGGCGGCGCGTTGTTGGCGGCGCAGGCGCTGGGCTGGCTCTGACGCCGTGGAACTCGAATCGCTGATCCAGCACTTCTTCGGGACCGACGATCCCGGCGCACTGACCCAGGCCGAATTCGATCTGGCGATCGAGCGGCTGAGGATCGGCTTCGGGGTCGAGCGCGAGCCGGGCCGCAAGTTCGCGCTGTGGACCCTGCTTGACGCCTTTGGCTCTGCCCCGCTTCCGGTCGAGGCCTTTCCCAAGGACCCGCAGCTTAAAGCCGCCGCAGAAGACTATCTGAAGGCGGCCTACCGGATGGAGCGGTTCGGGGATGAGGATGGCTAGGCCTGCCGTGCTGTTCGTCTGCCTGGGCAATATCTGCCGCTCGCCGCTGGCCGAAGCGGCCTTTCGGGCGGAGGCTGCGCGGGCCGGATTGCGGGCAACAGCGGATTCAGCCGGAACCGCCAACTATCATGCCGGCGAAGCGCCCGATCCGCGCGCGATCCGCACCGCGGCCCGGTTCGGGATCGACATTTCGGGCTATCGGGGGCGTCAGGCCAGTGCCGCGGACTTTGGGCGGTTCACCCACATCTTCGCGCTCGATGCCGCGAACCTGCGCGGTCTTTCGGCGATCGCCCCCCGGGGCCACACCGCCCGCCTCTCGCTGCTGCTCGATCTGGTTCCCGGACGCGAGGGGCAAGACGTTGACGATCCCTGGTACGGCGACGAGGACGGCTTTCTGGTGACCTGGGACGAGGTCAGCGCAGCGGCGCGGGCGCTGGTCGCGGAGCTATCGCGATGAGCGGCGCAAGCGTGCTGGCCTGGCTGGCAGACCACGCGCCCGATCTCGCGCTGATCGACCATTCCCGCTCGACCGCGACCGTGGCGGAAGCGGCGGAGGTGCTGGGGGTTGAGCCCGGCCGGATCGCCAAGACGCTGGCGTTCCGGGTCGGCGAGACAATCTATCTGCTGCTGGCCCGCGGCGATGCGCGGCTCGGCAACAGCGAATGCAAGGCCGCGCTGGGCGGCAGGCCGCGGATGCTGGGGGCGGAGGAAACGCTGGCGGTCACCGGTCATGCGGTGGGCGGGGTCTGTCCGTTTGGCCTGGCTAGCGCTCTGCCGATCCTGGCCGATCGATCGCTTCTGGCCTACGAAACCGTGTTTCCGGCGGCCGGAACCCAGACCAGCTCGGTCGAAGTCGCGCCGCGCCGCCTGGCCGAACTGGTCGGTGCCCGCTGGGTCGAGGTGTGCCGCCTGCCGGGCGATTGAACGGTCGGCAGGCCAAAGCTAAAGCAGCCTTGAGGTTGGCAGAAAGACGAAGCGCCCCGGTCTTTTCCAGACCAGGGCGCCGCGTTTTCTACCGGGTGGCAGGCGTCAGAACTTGGCGCCCATCCGCAGCCCGACCGTGCGCGGGGTGATCGGCACGATATAGGGCCGCAGGCCGCACTGGCCGCACTGCAGGAACCGCGAAATCTGGCCGCGTTCGTCGAACAGGTTCGAAACGAACAGTTCCATATCGAACTTCTCGAAGTTCGCGCCCAGCGACAGGTTGACGGTGGTGAAAGCCGGAAGCTCGCCAATGATCGCCGCCTGGCTTGCCCGCACTTCGCTGGTGGCGGAGCTTTGGTAGGCTGCGTTGACCTGGCCGTAGACCTTGGTTGTGCCCATGTCCGCGGTGTAGCGCGCGGTGCCGGTGACCTTGAACTTCGGCGTGATCGGCAGGCGCGTACCGGTCGGCGAGGAAATGTCGGTCACCGCAGGGGTGGTCGATGTTGCCGGAACCACGATGCACTCATAGGTCGGATCGTCGAACGAACACAGGTTCTTGGTCATCTTGGCGTCGGTGTAAGCCGCCGCCAGCGTCAGGTTGAGCGGCCCGCCGCTGTAGGCAAGATCGGCGTCGATGCCGCGAATCCGCGCGTCCGGTCCGTTGTGGATTTCGGTGAAACTGTTCGCACCCAGGAACGAGAACTGGAACTTCTTCCAGTTCTGCTGATAGATCGCGCCGTTGAAGCGCAGACCCGGTGCCAGAGTGGCCTTCCAGCCCAGTTCGAAATTGTACAGGAAGTCCGAACCGTAAGGCGCCACGTCGGCCCGGCGGTTGATCCCGCCCGGACGATAGCCCTTGGATGCGGTAGCGTAGACCATCAGCCCAGGCTGCGGCTTCCAGGTCAGGTTGAACCGATAGGTCATCCCTTCTCCGGTAGCCTTGACCGGCACCACTCCGACTCCCTGAACATAGGTGCCAAGATTGGTGCACGGGCTGCCGGAAACCACACCCGGGAGAAGGGTCAGCGAGGAACTGTAGGTGTCGGTGTCGCGGTCATAGAGCCGTTCACCCGACGTGGTGAAGCATTGCGCCACCCCGGTGCGGTTTGAATAGGCCGCGTTCGGCGGACTGTCTGAATAACCGTTGCCTGGATTGCGACCGAACCCGAAGAACCCGATCAGATCGTTGTGATAGAAAAACGCGCGCGCACCGGCCGTGAAGGTCAGGGTGTCGGCGATATCATAGGACAGCTCCCCGAACATCGCATAGTCGCGGTCAATCCGGTGCTGCTGGGTCAGCCAGAGCGTGCCAGGGAATCCGTTGACCGACACTTCCGGTGCAAGTCCGGCCACCTGGTAATCCTGGTGAATGTCGTTCGACTGGTACTGATAGAACGCGCCCGCAACCACGCGGAACGGCTCGGTCGAAGGCGAGGCGACCCGCAGTTCCTGGCTGAACTTCTTGAAGTGATCGCTGCCGATCACCTTTTGCGCTCCGTTGATCGTGTTGCCCGACGCGTCAACGTAAGCCAAGCACCCGGCCAGGCCGCTGCATTGGTACCCGCTTTCGCTGATATAGGCGGCGTAGAGCGCGTCATAGGCTTCGGCATAGTCGGTGTAGTCCGACGAGCTGAAGGTCTTGCGGTCAAGATAGGCACCCGCATAGGTGAGGTCCCAGTTGCCCAGCTTGCCTTCGATCGTCAGCGCTGCCTGAACGAACTTGTCCGAACGGAATTCGGGGAAGAAGTGCTGAACCTGCAGATCGCCGACCGAAGCATCGTAGCCATAGGAGCCGTGGCTGCGGGTATCCTGGTACATGATCGCCGGAGTCACGGTCCAGCTGTCATCCAGATCGATCTTGAGCGCGGCGCGGCCACCGGCGATTTCGGTGTCGTTGTAATCCTTCTTCACCAGCGCCGAATTGTTCATCGAGATGCCGTCATGAATGCATCCGGTCAGCACACCCTCGCCGTCGTAAACCGGGGTGCCGCAAAAGGTGCGGGTGCCCGGCACGTTGTCGATATAACCGGCATCGCGCTGGTACCAGCCGACCACGCGCAGCGC
>JBJTMC010000032.1:0-5589 GCA_046063325.1 Novosphingobium sp. | reverse complement strand
CTCGCCAAGACGGTGTGGGGCGGGCACGGCCGTTCGATCAAGGAGGCGCATGTCGACCGCGAGACCGGGCTGGACCTGTCGGACCCGCACCTGCGCCGGGTGCTGGCCCTGACCGAGCAGATGATCGGGATGCCGCGCCATCTTTCGCAGCATGTCGGCGGGTTCATCCTGACCGAAGGCGCGCTGACCGAAACCGTGCCGATCGGCAACGGCGCGATGGCGGATCGCAGTTTCATCGAATGGGACAAGGACGATATCGACGCGCTGGGCATCCTCAAGGTCGATGTGCTGGCGCTGGGCATGCTGACCTGCATCCGCAAGTGCCTGGATCTGCTGCGCGCGCACCACGGCAAGGACCTGATCCTGGCGAGCGTCCCGCGCGAGGATCCGGCGGTGTACGACATGCTGTGCAAGGGGGATTCGCTCGGCGTGTTCCAGGTCGAAAGCCGGGCACAGATGAACATGCTGCCGCGTTTGCGCCCGCGCTGCTTCTACGATCTGGTGATCGAAGTGGCGATCGTCCGCCCCGGGCCGATCCAGGGCGACATGGTCCATCCCTTCCTCAAGCGGCGGCGTGGGGCGGAGCGGGTGGAGATCCCCGCGCCGGGGCCAGAGCATGGTCCGCCGGACGAATTGACCGCGATCCTGGGCCGCACGCTGGGGGTACCGATCTTCCAGGAGCAGGCGATGAAGATCGCGCTCGACGCGGCGCAATTCTCCAGTGCCGAGGCCAACCGCCTGCGCAAGGCGATGGCGACCTTCCGCAGCCGCGGCAACCTGGAGGAGCTGGAAGAGCTGATGACCGGGCGGATGGTCGCGCGCGGCTACGATCCCGATTTCGCCACGCGCTGCTTCAACCAGATCAAGGGGTTCGGCGAATACGGCTTCCCCGAAAGCCATGCGGCCAGTTTTGCCTTGCTGGTCTATGTCTCGTCGTGGCTGAAGTGCCATTACCCGGCGGCCTTTGCGGCGGCGCTGCTCAATTCGCAGCCGATGGGGTTCTATGCCCCGGCCCAGATCGTGCGCGATGCGAGGGAGCATGGAGTGGAGGTGCTGCCGGTCGATGTGAATTGGAGTGAGTGGGACAATACATTGGAGGCTCTGGATTTACGGGATTCACGCGGAGGCGCGGAGGCGCGGAGAAGGGAAGAACCTGGTTCGCGCAGAGGCCGCAGAGGGCGTAAAGAGGTTGATGGCGCCGCAGGCTTTTCAAAATCCCGCGTGGTTGCCGCGAGCGACAATGTCGAGGAGGAAAAGCGGCTTCGCCGCAAGTCCGACATCTTTGCGCCCTTTGCGGCCTCTGCAGGAAATCCATCCCCTCTCCGCGCCTCCGCGCCTCCGCGTGAAGCAAAGCCTGCCCTCCGCCTCGGGCTGCGCCAGGTCGATGGCTTCCCCGAGGCTGCTGCCGCGCGGATCGTGGCGGCGCGGGAGGGCGGGGCGTTCCGCGATGTGTGCGAGCTGAAGGAGCGGGCGGGGCTTTCGCCTGCCCTGATCGAACGGCTGGCCAGCGCCGATTGCATGGGTTCGCTTGCCCTGACCCGGCGGCAGGCGCTGTGGGATGCGCGCAGCCTGATCGCCGCACCCGACCTGCCGCTGTTCGCCGCGATGCAGGCCCGCGACGAGGGGGCGGAGCGAGCGGCGACCCGCCTGCCGGTGATGCCCTTGCCGGAAGAAGTGGTTGCCGATTACCAGACCCAGCGGCTCAGCCTGAAGGCCCACCCGCTCGCCTTCCTGCGCGCCAGCCTGGGGGAACGCGGGTTTATCCGCGCTGCCGAATTGAGGGAGCGCACATACCGTTCCAGCGTTCAGGTCGCGGGTGTTGTGCTGATCCGCCAGCGTCCCGGCTCAGCCAAGGGGGTGTGCTTCATCACGCTCGAGGACGAAAGCGGGGTGGTCAACCTGGTGATCTGGCCCGACGTGATGGAGCGCCAGCGCAAGGTGATCATGGCCGCCCGGCTGATCGAAGTGCGCGGCCGGGTAGAGTACGACGACGAGGTGATCCACGTGATTGCCACCCACCTGACCGACGCCACCGATGCGCTCCACGCGCTGTCGGACGATCTGCTTCCCCACCACGTCGACCGCGCTGACCATGTGCTGCGCCCGGCCCAAGGCAGCAGAGGAGGGCATCCGCGCGACGTGCGGATCATCCCGAAATCACGGGATTTTCATTGAGATGCCCGGCAAATCGGTTGAACCGGATGGGAGTGCCTATACCATCGGCCTTCAACCGAATCGGAGAGAGCCATGCTGTCCAAAGCGAGCCGCGCCGCAATGATCGCGGCAGCAGTTCTGTACTCCGTTCAGCTCTATGGTCAGGCATGGGTTCCGCCGATCGAAATGGCCGACCCGGGTAACCATGGCTATCGGGTAAACGCGCAAGAGGTTGTCGCCAACTACCTGCCAGCCGAAGGGCCGGGCCGAAAGGCGGCAGTCCTGCTGCTCGGCGGCTCGGAAGGCGCCCTGGGAAGCGGGGGACTGCGCTTGGCGACAGAACTGCAGGCCGCCGGCTTCAACGTCCTGCAGCTGTCCTACTACCGGGCGCCGGGTCAGCCAGCGTCCTTTACCCGGGTTCCGCTTGAGACGTTCGACAAGGGAATTGCCTGGCTCAAGCGGCAACCCGGTGTCGATCCGCGCAGGATCGGGATTGTCGGGGGATCAAAAGGCGCGGAAGCAGCCCTGATCGTGGCGAGCCGACATCCGGAAGTAAAGGCCGTGGTTGCGGGAATGCCTTCATCCCACAAATGGGCCGCGTTCAGCTGGGACGGTTCGAATGTTCCCGGTGCATCCTGGTCGCTGGGCGGAAAGGATGTAACGTTCCTGCCTTATGGCGAGTACGATCAGGCAGAAGGTATGCGTTCGCTCTATGCAAACGGACTCAAGGCTGCCGCCGCGCACCCCGGCGCCGAGATAAAGATCGAACGGTCGCCCGCAAAGGTTCTGCTGGTCTGTGGTCAGGCCGATGCCCTGTGGCCGTCCTGTCCGATGTCCGACATGCTGAAGAAGCGTGATCCGCGCGTGACGATCCTGTCCTACGCCGATGCGGGACATGCCGTGTTCGGTCCACCGCTTGCCGACGACAGCAAATCGCTGCCTTTGCTGGCAACGCTGGGCGGCTCTCCGGAAGGAAACAATGCCGCCCGAAAAGACAGCTGGCCGCGGGTAATTGCCTTCCTGACCAGCGTCCTGAAAGGCAAGACAGCCAGCCGCTAGAGCCTGGTCCCAGCGAACCGTTCCTACGCGTCAACCGCTACAGCGCAGCAAATTTGTGGAAGCCTGGACAACCAGGAAATCGCGGGATTTTCATTGAGGATTGCGTTACCCATGGATCCAAAGGGGAGGCAACCATGCGGAAAACCGTTCTGATCCTGGCTGCGGCGATGCTGGCCGCACCTGCGGCTGCAACCAGGCCCGCGCAGCTGCCTGCGGCGATCTACACCGATCCCGCTCCCGACAAGGCGCATCCGGCGCGGCTGGAAGTGCTGCACATTCCAAGCGGCGGGGTGGAGATCAACGCTGTGGCATACCTCGCGGCCGGGGCCGGGGCCCATCCTACTCTGGTGCTGTGCCACGGCTGGCCGGGGAACGAGAAGAACCTGGACCTTGCCCAGGCGGTACGCCGGGCCGGGTGGAACGTGGTGGCCTTCAACTACCGCGGAAGCTGGGGCAGCCCCGGCAGCTTCCGCTTTGCCCAGAATCCCGACGATGCCCAGGCTGTGATCGCCTATTTGCGCAATCCCGCGAACGCCGCGAAACTGGGCGTCGATTCGGCGAAGATCGCGATCATCGGGCATTCGATGGGCGGCTGGGTCAGCGCGATCGTCGGCGAACGCGAACCGGGCTTGCTGGGCGTGGGGATGATCTCGGCCGGAAACATGGGCGCACTCAAAGCAGCGGGACGCGAGCGGCTGATCCGGGAATCGGCCGGCAATGGGGAAACGCTGGCCGATACCTCGCCCGAACGGATGGCCGATGAATTGATGGCGATGCCGCCCGAGTTCGATTTTCGCACCGGCGCCGCAGCGCTGGTGAACACGCCGGTTCTGGCCCTGACTTCGGACGATGGCCTTGCTTCGCATACCGACGGTCTGGTCACGGCGATCCGGGCGGGCGGCGGCCGCAAGGTCACGGCCTATCATGCCGCTACCGATCACAGCTGGTCGGATCGGCGGATCGATCTTGAAACGCAGGTCATCCGCTGGCTCGGCACGCTCTTGCCGCCGCGCAAGTAGCGTCAGACCGCTTCCAGCGCGTAACCGGCCGAGCGCACCGTCCGCACCGGGTCGGCGGCGCCGTCCACTTCGATCCCCTTGCGCAGGCGGCGGATATGGACATCCACGGTGCGCAATTCGATATCGCTTTCGTTGCCCCAGACCGCGTCGAGCAGCTGGACCCGGCTGAACACCCGGCCGGGATGCTCCATGAAGAATTTCAGAAGGCGGAACTCGGTCGGGCCTAGCGACAGCGCCTTGCCGTCCCGCGTCACGCGGTGAGCAGTAGCGTCCAGCGCCAGATCGCCCACGGTCAGCACCTCTCCGGCCAGCGCGGGGCGGATCCGCCGCAGGATCGCGTTGACCCGGGCGATCAGTTCGCGTGGAGAGAACGGCTTGGTGACGAAATCATCGGCCCCGGTATCGAGCCCGCGAACCTTGTCTTCCTCGGCCCCGCGCGCGGTCAGCATGATGATCGGCACGTGCGCCGTTTCGCGGGCGCGGCGCAGGCGGCGACAGACCTCGATTCCGCTGGTGCCCTCGATCATCCAGTCGAGCACGACCAGATCGGGCGCCTGCTCTTGCGCAAGCAGCAGCGCCTCGTCCCCGTCAGGCGTGGCGGTGACTGCATAGCCTTCCTGGGCGAAACGGAATTCGAGCAGTTCGGCAAGGGCGGGGTCGTCCTCGACCAGCAGCAGGCGCGGGGCGGGCATGGCTATGCCTTCTCTTCCTTGTCGGTCAGGTAACTGCCGGTCGCCGCGTAGTAGACCATTTCCGCAACGTTGGTGGCGTGATCGCCGATCCGTTCGATGTTTCGGGCCACAAACAGCAGCTGGGCCGCACTCGAAATGGTCGCAGGATTTTCCATCATATGACTGACAAGATTGCGAAAAATGCTTTCATAAAAAGCATCGACCTTGTCATCGCGGGCCACGATTTCCGCCGCCAGATCGGCGTCGCGCGCGGCATAGGCGGTCAGCACGTCGTGGACCATTTCCGCGGCCAGGTCCGACATCGCCGGGATCAGGGTCAGCGGCTCGAACTGCCTGCGGCCCTGGATCTTGCCGGAACTCTTGGCGATGTTCTTGGCATAGTCACCGATCCGCTCGATCACCCCGGCGATCTTGAGCGCGGCGATCACTTCGCGCAGATCATCGGCCATCGGTGCGCGCAAGGCGATGATCCGCACCGCCAGCTTGTCGACCTCGGCCTCGATCGAGTCGATCTTGCGGTCACGCTCGATCACGTCCCGGGCCAGGTCCTTGTTGCCTTTGACCAGGGCGTCCATTGCCTCGTTCAGGGAAACTTCGGCCAGCCCGCCCATCTCCGCGATCATGCCGCGCAGGCGGGTGATGTCCTCGTCAAAGGCCTTGACGGT
>JBJTMC010000169.1:0-6760 GCA_046063325.1 Novosphingobium sp. | reverse complement strand
GTTCCGCTGGCGTAGAGCAAGGCCTCCGCCAGACTGGTCTTTCCCGTGCCGGCCGGCCCAACCAGCGCGACCGCACGGGTTGCTGCACTGCCGTTCGTGGTTCCATTCTGGGTGTTGCCCATCGTCGCCTCCTCTTGCGGTAGAGGCGCGCCCGGCGCAGATACTCCAATACGCCCGGGGCGCCTGGAATGGGGTGATGCTGTGCCTCATGGCCGCGAGTCGCAAGTGAATTTTGCACCGCAATTGTTCCTTGTGCCGCAGGGCAGACATGCTTAGCCTCGCCCGCCATGACGACAGGATCCGATTGGCGCGAAGCGGTTGGGCGCAGCTGGGCGGACAACTACCGGCTGACCGACCGTGCCTTTTCCGGACTGACCGAACGGCTACTGGGCCGGATCCGCGAAACCGGTGGTCACGCCGTACTCGATATCGGCTGCGGCGCGGGCGAACTTTCGCTGGCCGTGGCGCGGGCCGATCACGGCACCCAGGTGGTCGGAGTCGACGTTTCGGCGGATCTGGTTGCGGTGGCCCGCCAGCGAGGCGAAGCGCTGATCAACGTGCGCTTTGAAGAAGCAGACGCCGGTTCGTGGAACGCGCCGGATTTCTCGCCGGACCTGCTGGTGTCGCGCCACGGGGTGATGTTCTTTGACGCACCACGCGCCGCATTCGGGCACTTTCGCACCATCGCCCGGCCCGAGGCCGGGCTGGTCTTCTCGTGCTTTCGCGATCCGAAACTGAACCCCTGGGCAAGCGAGCTGGCCGGCCTGCTCGATCTGCCGAAATCGGGCGATCCCACCGCGCCGGGGCCGTTCGCTTTCGCCGATGAGGCGCATGTCCGTTCGATCCTGGGTGATGCCGGATGGCGGGACGTGGCGCTGGAAACGGTGGACTTTGCCTATATTGCCGGATCGGGCGAGGATCCCGTGGGAGACGCGCTGCATCTGTTCAGCCGAATCGGCCCGGCCGCACCGGCGCTGCGCGCGCTGGACGGCCCAACGCGCGACCGGGCGCTGGACTGGATGCGCGAATGGCTGGAGCAACACCGCAGCTGCAACCTGGTGGCACTGCCCGCTGCGGCCTGGATCGTTACGGCCAGGGCAGGCTCAGGGGCCTGAAAACCGCGCTTGCCGCCCGGCCAAGCGTGCCTTATCGGCGGCGCAATGACCTCGACGAACGAAATCCGCCGCTCCTTCCTCGAATACTTCGGCTCCACCGGGCACGAGGTGGTGCCGTCGGCACCGCTGGTTCCCTACAACGACCCGACGCTGATGTTCGTCAACGCGGGCATGGTGCCGTTCAAGAACGTGTTCACCGGGCTGGAAACAAGCCCCTGGCCGCGCGCCACCAGCAGCCAGAAGTGCGTTCGCGCCGGGGGCAAGCACAACGATCTCGACAACGTCGGCTATACCGCGCGGCACCACACCTTTTTCGAGATGCTGGGCAATTTCAGCTTTGGGGACTATTTCAAGGAACAGGCGATCACCCATGCCTGGACCTTGCTGACCCGCGAATGGGGCCTGCCCAAGGACAAGCTGCTGGTCACGGTCTATCACACCGATGATGAGGCGTTCGCGCTGTGGCAGAAGATCGCGGGCCTGCCTGATCACAAGATCATCCGGATTGCGACCAAGGACAATTTCTGGGCGATGGGCGATGATGGCCCGTGCGGTCCGTGCAGCGAGATCTTCTACGATCACGGCGATCACATCCCGGGCGGCCCGCCGGGATCGCCGGACGAGGACGGCGACCGCTTCATCGAGATCTGGAACCTGGTGTTCATGCAGTTCGAGCAGACCGCCGGGGAGATCACCGGCGAGCTGCCCAAGCCCAGCATCGACACCGGCATGGGGCTGGAACGGATCGCGGCGGTACTGCAGGGCGTTCACGACAACTACGATACCGATACCTTCAAGGCGCTGATCGCGGCCTCGGTCAACCTTACCGGGGTTGCCGCCCAGGGCTCCAGCCAGGCCAGCCACCGGGTGATCGCGGACCATCTGCGGTCCGGCAGCTTCCTGCTGGCAGACGGGGTGCTGCCCAGCAACGAAGGGCGCGGCTATGTGCTGCGCCGGATCATGCGCCGCGCGATGCGTCATGCGCACCTGCTGGGCGCGCGGGATCCGCTGATGTGGCGCCTGGTTCCGGCGCTGGTCCAGGAAATGGGCGCGGCCTATCCCGAACTGGGCCGGGCGCAGCCGCTGATCGAGGAAACCCTGCTGCGCGAGGAGGTGCAGTTCCGCCGCACCCTGGCCAACGGGCTCAAGCTGCTGGACGAGACGACCCAGGGGCTGGGCGAGGGCGGCGAGCTGCCGGGTGAAACCGCGTTCAAGCTCTATGACACCTACGGTTTCCCCTATGATCTGACCGAGGATGCCTTGCGCGCGCGCGGGATCGCGGTGGACCGGGCCGGCTTCGATGCCGCCATGGCCCGGCAGAAGGCCGCCGCCCGCGCCGCCTGGAAGGGCAGCGGCGAGGCGGCCGACAGCGAGGTGTGGTTCGACATTGCCGAGCGCGAGGGCGCGACCGAATTCACCGGCTACAACGCCACCACCGGCGAAGCGCAGGTTGTCGCGCTGGTCCAGGGCGGCAAAGAGGTCCAAGGCGCCAGAGCCGGCGAGACGGTGACCGTTATCGTCAACCAGACCCCGTTCTATGGCGAAAGCGGCGGACAGATGGGCGATGCCGGGACGATCATCGGGGCGGACGGGCTCAAGCTGGCCGTCGGCGACACCAGCAAGCCGCTTGGCCGTCTGCACGCCCACCAGGCCACGGTGGAATCCGGCGCAATCAAGGTCGGCGACCTTGTGCGGCTCGATATCGACCGCGTGCGCCGCGATGCGATTCGGGCGAACCATTCGGCCACCCACCTGTTGCACGCTGCGTTGCGCGGCCGCCTCGGTGGTCACGTGACCCAGAAGGGTTCGCTGGTCGCGCCTGACCGCCTGCGCTTCGATTTTTCGCACCCGACTGCGCTGACCGCGGACGACATTGCCGCGATCGAAGCCGAAGTGAACGGTGAAATCCGCGCCAACGATCCGGTCGTAACCCGGCTGATGAGCCCCGACGACGCCATCGAGGCCGGGGCCATGGCGCTGTTCGGTGAAAAGTATGGCGACGAGGTTCGCGTGCTGAGCATGGGGCGGACCGGGGACAAGGCCTATTCGGTGGAGCTGTGCGGCGGCACCCATGTCCGCGCGCTGGGCGATATCGGGGTGTTCCGGATCATTTCGGAAAGCGCGGTCAGCTCGGGCGTGCGCCGGATCGAGGCGCTGACAGGCGAGGGCGCGAGGGCGTGGCTGGTCGGCCGCGAGGACGCGCTGAAGCACACCGCCAGCCTGCTCAAGACCACGCCGGACGAGGTTGAAACCCGCGTCGCGGCGCTGCTCGACGAACGGCGCAAGCTGGAGCGTGAACTGACCGAAGCCAAAAAGGCTCTCGCGCTGGGCGGCGGCGGAGCCAAGACCGAAGCGGCTGACGAAGACGTCGGCGGCGTCAAGTTCTCGGGCCAGGTGCTCGACGGGCTCGATCCCAAAGACCTGCGCGGGCTGCTCGATCAAGCCAAGGCGCGCCTGGGTTCGGGCGTAGCCGCGATTGTCGCGGTCAACGATGGCCGGGCCTCGATCGCGGCTGCCGTGACCGACGATCTGACCGGCACGATCAGCGCGGTCGATCTGGTCCGCGCCGGGGTTGAAGCGCTGGGCGGAAAGGGCGGCGGCGGCCGCGCGGACATGGCCCAGGGCGGAGGGCCGGATGGAGCCAAGGCGGCAGAAGCTATCGCCGCGGTGAAGGCCGCGATAGCGGGCTAGGTCGGCCCGATCGCCGCGTGATCGCGCAGGGTTCCGCTCCGCAATCTTGGCTTTTCCGCCAGTTCGCCCTCTTCCATGATCTGCTCGCGCATTTCGTCGCGCTTTTCGTGGATCGAGGCGATGACGAAACCCATCGGCACGCCGACGTCGACCAGCACCGCTTCGGACAGTTGCAGGCTGCTTTCCAGCGTTTGCGGCACTGCGGTTGAAGCGCCCGCCCGGTAGAGCGCGGCGGCGTGGCTGGCATCGCGGGCGCGGGCCAACAGTGGCAGATCGGGATAGCGCGCGCGCAATTTCTTGACGAGGCGCTGGGTCAGGACCGGTTCGTCCATGGTCAGGACCACGGCTTTGGCCCGGGCCAGCCCCAGCCGCTCCAGCGTGGCATCGCGGTTGGCATCGCCAAAGGTAACCGCGAAGCCATCGGCAAGGCCCTGGGTGACCCGATCGGAATCGAGATCGACCGCAATGAACGGCTTGCCGTGGCGGCGCAGCATGTCGGCCACCAGGCGCCCGACCCGGTCGAAGCCGATGATGATCGTGTGGCCTTCGCTTACCTCAACCGGGGCAGGGGGCGGACCAGCGCGATCGACGCGTTTGGCCAGCCAGCGGCCCAGGATCGCCAGGATCGGCGTGATCGTCATGCCGATCGCCGTCACGATCTGCCAGAACTGTGCGGCCTCTGCGTTGATCAGGTTGACGCCGACCGCAGTAGTCAGCACGATCAGGGTAGTCTCAGACGGGCTGGACAGCAGGATCCCCGCCTCGGTCGCGGTGGCGCGGCGTGCGCCGTGCAGGCGCAGCAAGAGCCCGGTGACTGCGGCCTTGATCACCAGCACCATGGTGATCGCGACAAGAAGCTCCCAGGCCCGGTTCCACACCATGCCAAGGTCCAGACCCATCCCGACGGTCAGCAGAAAAACCCCGAGCGCCAGGCCCTTGAACGGCTCGATCATGGTCTCGACCTCGCCGTGGTACTCGGTCTCGGCGATCAGCAGGCCCGATACCAGCGCACCGACGATCGGTGAAAGCCCGACCGCGGCGGTCAGCAGGGCCGAAACCGTCACCACCAGCAGGCTGGCGGCCAGAAACAGCTCAGGGCTTTTGGTGCGGGCGGCCTGGGCAAACAGCAGCGGCAGCACAAGCCGACCAAAGCCGAACAGCGCCACCATGACGAGCGCGCCCAGCCCAAGCGTCCGCACGAATTCGCCCATATCGGGGCCAGCGTCGCCCCGGCCCATCGCGCCGAGCAGGAAGATGATCGGGACCAGCGCGATATCCTCAAACAGCAACATGCCCAGTGCCGCGCGCCCGACCGGGGTGCCGGTGTCGGCGATCCGCAAGACCAGCGCGGTCGACGACAACGCGAGCGCCAGACCCAGCGCAAGGCCCGTTGCAAGCGAATTGCCCAGCAGCATCAGCATCAGCGCGATCAGCGCGGCGCTGCCGATCAGTTCCATCGGGCCGAGCCGGAAGATCGTGCGCCGCATTTGCCACAGACGCGCGAACGACAGTTCCAGCCCGATCGAAAACAGCAACAGGATGATCCCGAATTCCGCGAAGGGCGCCAGTCGCTGCGGGTCGCTGATCGTCACATAAGACAGCCAATGGTGCTGCGTCACCATCCCGCCAAGCCCGAATGGGCCAACCAGCATGCCGACCAGAATGAACCCGATGACAGGAGTGATGCGGAACCGTGCGAACAGGGGAATTACGATCCCGGCGGCACCCAGGATGACCAGAGTATCGCCAAGCGAGGAGGTGGGGACGAATTGTGCAGGACCGGACATGGCTCCGGTTATGGCAGTCTAGCGGTCCTCGTCAAACAGCGCGTCGACATTTCCGCCGTTGGCCGCGAGGATCGCGGCGACCCGGCGGCGGCCTTCGTAATAGGGCAGTGCCGGATGGCTTTCGCCCCGCGCCTTGAGAGCGGCGACATCGGCGTCGCTCAGGCTGGATTCGCGCGCGACGTAGTCGCAATAGCCTTCGGTCAGCCAGGTCGGTTTGGTTGTGACGGAATAGAGCCCGAAATGCCGGCGCGACATCCCGTGGCATTTTTCGTGGGCGACGACGGAGGCGATGGTCCGGACCCCGCCCATCGCCGCGCCGTTAAAGACCTTGCCCGCGGCAATATCGCTGCGGTTGAAGATCAGGTCTTCGCGCACCGCGCGGGTCAGGGCGAACCCGCCGCCGTTGCCCAGCGCCAGAACGGTCCAGCGCCATCCGCCATCGGTCAGGAATATGCGCCGTCCTTCGAGCGGCTGGGCGATCGGGCTGGCCGCAGTTAGAGCGTTTGCAGCGGCGAGCAGCCCGGCCATGCGCTCATGCGGGATCGGTTCTACCGACCAGACCTGATCGGCGCCGAAGTCCTCATGATAGGGGAAAGCGAGCGTTTCGGGCGCCAGGAACGGCGCCACGGCGACCAGCGCCGCAAGCCCGATCAGCCCGCGGCGCCAATAGCGCATCACTGCCAGTTGGCCATTTCGGCTTCGAGGTTCTGGACGATCGCCTCGAAAAAGCCTTCGGTGGTCAGCCAGGCCTGTTCCGGCCCGATCAGCAGCGCCAGATCCTTGGTCATCTTGCCGCTTTCGACCGTGTCGATGCAGACCCGTTCCAGCGTTTCGGCAAACCGGATCACGTCGGGCGTGCCGTCGAACTTGCCGCGATACATCAGCCCGCGGGTCCAGGCGAAGATGCTGGCGATCGGGTTGGTGCTGGTCGCCTTGCCCTGCTGGTGCTGGCGGTAATGGCGGGTCACGGTTCCGTGGGCGGCTTCGGCCTCAACGGTCTTGCCATCGGGGGTCATCAGCACCGAGGTCATCAGGCCCAGCGAGCCGAAGCCTTGCGCGACCTGGTCCGACTGGACGTCACCGTCATAGTTCTTGCAGGCCCAGACGAACTTGCCCGACCACTTGAGCGCCGAGGCGACCATGTCGTCGATCAGGCGGTGTTCGTAG
>JBJTMC010000168.1:0-8788 GCA_046063325.1 Novosphingobium sp. | reverse complement strand
AGCCCCGAACCGGCCTCCTCACAAGGCCGGGCGTCCGCCGCTGCGCCCTTCGCTTTCGCACAGCGGGCAGCGCCGCGGATCCGCGCCATCCTCGCGCGGCGGGAACAGGTAATCGGACAGGAATTCGTCCAGCGCCTCGGTCACTTCCGAAGGTTTGCGCTCCATCACCTCGTCGCTCTTGGGCTTGAAGTCCTTCCAGAACTTGGAAAGCAGGTCCTTCCAGTCCTCGCGCCCGTCGGACACGGTATCGAGCTCTTCCTCCATGCCCGCGGTGAAATCGTAGGCGACATAGCGCGGGAAGAAGCGTTCGAGGAACGCGGTCAGCAAGCGGCCGCTTTCCTCAGCGAAGAACCGGTTCTTTTCGGTGCGAACGTAATTGCGGTCCTTCAGCACCTGGATTGTCGCAGCATAGGTCGAGGGACGCCCGATGCCGAGCTCTTCCAGCCGCTTGACCAGCGTCGCTTCGCTGTAGCGCGGCGGTGGCTGGGTGAAGTGCTGGCTGGCCTCAACCCCGCGCTTGGCCGGGGTGTCGCCCTGAACCATGGCGGGCAACAGGCCGCTGTCGTCTTCGTCCTCGCCCGGCTTCTGGTCCAAGCTTTCATCATAGACCGCCAGGAAGCCGGGGAACTTCACCACCTGCCCGGTCGCGCGCAGCTCGTGCTTGCCGGTCGGATCGCGCAGCGTCACCGTGGTGCGTTCGATATTGGCGCTGGCCATCTGGCTGGCGATCGCGCGCTTCCAGATCAGCTCGTAAAGCCGCGCCTCGTCCCCGCTGCCATAATGATCCTTGCCGAAATCGGTCGGGCGGATCGCCTCGTGGGCTTCCTGCGCGTTCTTCGCCTTGGTTTCATAATGACGCGGCTTTTCCGGCAGGTAGTGCCCGTTCTTGTACCGCTCGGAAATGGCCACGCGCGCGGCGGAAATGGCGCTGGGGTCCATCTGAACCCCGTCGGTCCGCATATAGGTGATTGCCCCTTGCTCATACAGCGTCTGCGCGACCCGCATGGTGTGGGCGGCAGAGAAACCCAGCTTGCGCGCGGCTTCCATCTGCAGGGTCGAGGTGGTAAACGGCGGCCAGGGGTTGCGCCGGGTTGGCCGGGTATCGACCTCTTCGACACGGAAGGTGGCGCCCTCGACCGCCGCCTTGGCCCGATCGGCGCTGCCCTGGTCGCCCAGGCTCAGCTTCTCCAGCTTCTCACCATCGTACTTCACCAGCCGGGCGGTAAATTCGGTGCCGAGATGCTCCAGCTTGGCCAGCACCGACCAGTATTCCTGCGGGCGGAACAGCTCGATCTCGTGCTCGCGCTCGCAGATCAGCCGCAGCGCCACCGACTGGACCCGGCCCGCGCTCTTGGCGCCGGGCAGCTTGCGCCACAGCACCGGAGAAAGGGTGAAGCCAAACAGATAGTCCAGCGCCCGGCGGGCGAGGTAGGCGTCGATCAGATCCTGATCGAGCTCGCGCGGGTGCTTCATCGCTTCGGTGATCACGTCCTTGGTGATCGCGTTGAAGGTAACCCGCTCAACCTCCTTGGGCAGCGCCTTCTTCTTGGAGAGCAGTTCGCGCACGTGCCAGGAAATCGCCTCGCCCTCGCGGTCGGGGTCGGTTGCCAGGATCAGGCGGTCGGCCTGCTTGGCAGCGTCGGTGATCGCCTTAACCTGGCGCGCCTTGTCGCCATACAGTTCCCAGTCCATCGCAAAGTCTTCGTCCGGGCGGACCGAACCGTCCTTGGGCGGCAGATCGCGGACGTGGCCGTAGGAGGCGAGGACCTTGTAGTCCTTGCCCAGATACTTCTCGATGGTTTTGGCCTTGGCGGGGGATTCTACGATGACAAGTTGCATGGTGTTCGGGATCGCCCTCTACGCGTATGTGTACACGCGCGATGGTGGGCGGTCGCTCAAGGTCCCGTCAAGGGGGTGCGGCGCCAGGCCAGAAAGAACCCCAACCCCAGCAGGACATCGATAACTGCGAAGCCCGCGATCGGCTGTTCCAAGGGATAGCCTTGCAAGAACAGCGCCAGACACGGCACGCCGAAGACCAGCTTCTCGGCAACCGCCAGCGGCATCAGGGCCCGGTACTTCACCGGATCACCGCCGATCACCCAGAACACGCCCTGGAACACCAGCGCCAGCCCGACGAATCCCAGGAACGTCTCCCAGTGCAGGTCCCAGGCTGGCAGCAGATAGAGCGGGAGCAGCACGATCACGCCATAGATCGCCGCCCAGCGGAACATGCGCGCGGGGAATCTGCCCATCTTTGCCTCCCTCCGGATTGCGGAAGGCTGGGTGCCGTGCCGCTATTGCTGCGACAAGCCCCCGCGCGGGATTATGCACCGGCCGTTTTCGTACTGACCAACCTCGCGGATCACTTCGTTGTCCTTCGGTTCGATCCGGCGGCCGGACAGCTGGCTGTCGATCACCCGGCGCAGCAAGGCGTCGAGCCGGGTGACAAGGTAGCAGTCGATCGCGGGGGCGGCGTGGGGATTGCCCACCCCGCTGTCGTCGGTCAGGAAGGTGTAGCGGCTCTGGGTCAGCGCGGCCATCGCCCGCATCGCGTATTCGGCCTTGTCGGCCACTCCCGAAGCAGCGACCGGCACAACCTGCACCCGCTGGGCCCGCAGATGCCGCGCGGCAAGCCAGGCGGTGCCCATGTTCTCGTCATGTGGCGGCGCATCGGCCACCAACAGCAGCGAATGGACCGCATCGGGCCGCCACTGCTGGCCCGCCGCGCGGATCAGCGCCTGTTCCATCGCTTCGGGATAGTCCCCGCCGCCCCCGGCCCAGCGCTGCCGCAATTCGGCCTGGGCCGCGTTGAAATCGCGGGTCAGCGGGGTGGTGGCCGTGACATAGTCGTCACCCACATCGCGGTAGAAAACGAACCCGATCCGCAGATCGAGGCCCGGATGATTGGCCCGCAGGGCATCGAGGATCGCGGCCAGTTCGGTCTGGAGATAGCGGATTTCATCCCCCATCGAGCCTGTGGTGTCGATTACCAGCATCAGGTCCAGCTTCTGGACCGCCTGCGCGGCACGGCGCACTGTAAAATCAATCCGCTGCCCGCCCTGTCCGGGCGCGATCGCCACTTCGCGCCAATCTTCGCCCAGTGTGCGGACCCGAACCCGGCTGCCTAGGCGATCGACCTGGGGAAAGAACGCCGCGGTTCCGTCCGCCAGCGTGCTCAGTTCCATCTGGCTGCCATCGGCGCAGGCCACCTCGACCCGGGCAAACGGCACCGGCCTCCCCGCTCCGTCCTTGACCGAAACGGTCAGGACGCGGCCCGTGTCCAGCACCGGCAGTTCGCCCATCTGCTGGCCAAGGTCGGATTGACGGACATAGTTGGCGTAGAGTTCGGGATTGAGCAGATCATCGTGCTCTCCCGCCGTCAGCAGCCCGGCTTGCGGGCGCGGTTGCGGTTTGTAGCGGGGCGGCGGTCCGGGATAGGGCATTGTCCGCGCATCGCCGCTTGGCGCCTCGGCCCGCGATGCCGTGGTCACGATTTCACCGGACGTGGTCCCCTTGGCCGCATCGCGCGATTCCGCGGCAGACGCAGCGACGGCGGGGGGAGGAGGCGGTGGCGGCGGCGCGGGGGCTTCCATCACCGGTGCATCGACCCGATCGGATTTCATCGCTGCGGTTACCGGGACCGGACGTCCCGGACCCTTGCGGCGCCACTGACCCTGATCCTGGCCCTGGCTTTCGGCCCCAAGCTGCGGAAGCGGAGCAAGGCGGCCGCACTGACCGCTGGCCCAGCGGTGCGCGGGCTGCGGCGCGTCCTGCTGCGCTGTCGCGGCGACCGGTCCCTGGGCAAGGATGGCGACGATCGCAAACGATGAAACGAACCTGCGCATTTCCTGTCCCTCCGTGGTGTTCCACGGCAAGGCGTGCGCCGCATTCGCTGAACCGAAAATGAATGTTACAAAGTATCATTCATGCGGAAAGGCTCACCCGTCCGGCGGCGTGGCGCACCAGCCGGCCGGCCAGTTCCAGTTCCAGCAGGGCCAGCTGCACCGCAGCCGGGCTTTCTCCGCTTTGCCGGATCAGTTCATCCACCGGGACCGGCGCGGTGGTCAGCAGGGCGGCAACATCGGCCGGACCGGCACCAAGGTCGTCGGGCAACGGCTCAAACGGATGAGCGCCTTCGCGGAAGCTGGAACGCGGATTTCCGTCAAACCCGGTGACCAGCTCGATCACGTCGGCGGCAGACTGGACCAACACCGCCCCTTCGCGGATCAGCTGGTTGCACCCTTGCGAGCGCGGCTCAAGCGGGGAACCGGGTATCGCCATGACCTCGCGCCCGGCCTCCCCCGCGAGCCGGGCGGTGATCAGCGAGCCAGAGCGCGGCGCCGCCTCTACCACCACGGTTCCGGCGGTCAGGCCGGCGATGATCCGGTTGCGCGAGGGGAAATGGCGGGCCAGCGGCTCGGTCCCCGGGGGTTGTTCCGCCAGCAACAGGCCCTTGCTTGCGACCTCTTCCTGCAGGTCGAGGTGTTCGGGCGGATAGGCGATGTCAATCCCGCTGGCGATCACGCCGATCGTTCCGCCGGAAAGCGCCGCGCGGTGCGCCGCCCCGTCGATCCCGCGAGCCAGGCCCGAAACCACGACCAGACCCGCATCGGCCAGGTCCCCGGCCAGCTGGCGCGCCAACTTGACCGCGGCGGCCGAGGCGTTGCGCGCTCCGACGATCGCGACGCAGGGCCTCGCCGCCAGGCCGGTATCGCCCCGGCAGGTCAGGATCGGCGGCGCGCTGTCAAGTTCGGCCAGCAGCGACGGATAGTCTGGTCCGTCATGAAACAGATAGCGCGCTCCCGCCGCCCGCACCGCCGCAACCTCGCGGGTTACCCGCTCTTCCGGCGCTATGCGATAGGACGCACCGCCCCGTCCGGCCAGGTCGGGAAGCGCGACCAGCGCCGCCTTTGCCTCACCAAAGCGGCGCAGCAGCTGGCGGTAGGACACCGGCCCGACATTGGGTGAGCGCAGCAGGCGGATCCGCGCGAAGGCTTCCTCCTGCGACAGGGCGGTCATCAGGATTTCTGCCCGACCTTTGGTTCGGTGCCGTTGCGTAGGCGGGCGATATTGGCCCGGTGCAACCACAGCACCAGCAACGCGATTACGCCCAGCACGGGGACAAACTCCGGCTTGCCCAGCGCCCAGGCCGCCGCCGGGGCGGCCACCGCCGCGCTCATCCCCGCCAGCGAAGAAATCCGCGTGAGCGCCAGCATCGCCAGCCAGATCGCAGCATAGGCCAGCCCGACCGGCCAGGCGAGGCCCAGCGCGACCCCCAGCGTGGTCGCCACGCCCTTGCCCCCCTTGAAGCCCAGCCAGACCGGGAAGCAGTGCCCCAGCACCGCACCTAGCGCGGCCAGCGGCGCGGCCAGGCCAAACCAGCGCCAGGCCAGCCACACCGCGACAAAGCCCTTTGCCCCGTCGAGCAACAGGGTGGCCGCCGCCAGCCCCTTGTTCCCGGTGCGCAGCACATTGGTGGCGCCGATATTGCCCGATCCGATCGATCGCAGATTGCCGTCGCCGAACAGGTTGGTCAGGATCAGGCCGAACGGCACCGATCCCAGCAGATAGCCCAAGACCAGTGCATAAAGCCATTCCATCGCCGCACCTTCCCTTTCCCCTGCACTCGTAGCTACAAGGCGCGCAGGATCACAAGCCCGATTGGGGGGAAAGCCACGGAAATGGATGCGAGTGCGCCGATCTTGCTGTTCGATTCCGGCGTTGGCGGGCTTTCAGTGCTGGCCGAACTGCGCAAGGCCCTGCCCGATGCGCCGGTGATCTACGCCGCCGACAACGGCGGGCTACCCTATGGCACCAAGACCGAGGCGGAAGTTGCGGCGCGGGTGTGCGGGCTGCTGGGCCGGATGAGCGAACGCTTTGCCCCGCGCCTGATCTGCATCGCCTGCAACACTGCCAGCACCATCGCACTGGCCATGGTGCGCGACGTCCTGAACGTGCCGATCGTCGGGACGGTCCCGGCGATAAAACCGGCCGCGGAGCGAACCCATAGCGGCACGATCGGCCTGCTTGGTACTGCGGCGACGATCCGCCAGCCCTATGTGGACCGGCTCGCCGCCGAATTTGCGGCGGACAAGCGGCTGCTGCGCTTCGCCGCAGGGGAACTGGTCGGCGCGGCCGAGGCGAAGCTGCGCGGGCTGAGCGTCGATCCTGCGGTCTATGCCCGTGCCGCCTTCGGACTGCGCGATCAGCCGGGCGGTGAAAGGATCGACACCGTGGTCCTGGCCTGCACCCATTTCCCGCTGGTCCAGCCCGAGCTGGCGGCCGCTTTCGGACCGGACGTGCGCTTCATCGACGGCGCGGCCGGGATCGCCAGGCGGATCGTGCATCTCAGCCAGGGGCAGACCTTCGATAGAAGACGCCCCGATTTCGCGGTCTTCACCAAGGATGAATCGGGCCTTGCCGCACTGCAACCCGCGCTTGCCGGTTACGACCTTGCAGCGATAGAGCTGCTGGCATGACCTGGCGGCTCAACTGGCTCCTGCTCGCGCTGCTCTTGCTGTTTGGCGCACCCTATTACTGGCTGCTGATCGACAACCGCCCGGGCGATATTGCGGCAAAGCCGGTGACGATCACCCAGCTCCGGCAACTCGCGGCCAGCATTCCGGGTGCGGCACCTGCGGAGATCGAGGTTGAGGGAGTGGCCTGGCGGCGTCTGCCCGGAACCCTCTTTGCGGCCGGGACCGGGCTCAAGCGCCGCCTCCTTGCCAAGATGGCCTTCCGGCTGACCGTTCCCGGCGGCGCGCCGATCGTGATCGATACCGGGCTGACCCAGGCTGAAGCCGAAGCAGGCGGAATGGAGGAATACAACCCCGGGGCGCAGTCCCGGGTCTATGCCGCAATGCGCCAGGCGGGGCTGATCCTTGTCACCCACGAACATCCCGATCACACCGGCGGGCTGGTCGCCTTGGCGGCCGAACCCGGCTTGCTGGCCAAAGCCCGGCTCAATTCCGCGCAGGCATCAACGCTGCCCTGGCCGCAGGGCGTTCGTCCTTTCGCGACTCTGGGCAAGTCGCCGCAGGCTGTCGCGCCGGGAATCGTGGTGGTTCCCGCACCAAGTCACAGCCCGGGATCGCAGCTGATTTTCGTCCGGCTCAGCAACGGGCGCGAATACCTGTTTGCGGGCGACATCTGCTCGCTGGAGATCGGCTGCCGCCAGCTTCGAGCCCGCTCGCGGCTGGTCAGCACCTATCTGCCCGGCGGCGAGGATCGCCCTGAAGTGTTTGCCTGGCTGAAGTCCATCCGGGCAATCCAGGAATCGGCCCCCCGCCTGATCGTGATCCCCGGCCATGACCTTGAATGGATCATCAATCCCGAGAACAAGACCGGCGTTTACGAGGGTTTTCAGCACCGCGCGTCTTGATCCAGCGCAACGCAGTTTCACTGGCATTCGTTAAATGAAAGGCGTAGAGGGCCCGCGAAACGTGGCCCGCAGGGGAGTCTTCCGCACGTGAATTACGACCATATTTTCGACCAGGCAATCGAACGGCTTCATGCCGAGGGACGTTACCGGGTGTTCATCGACATCCTGCGCAACAAGGGGTCTTATCCCAACGCACGGTGCTTTGCCGGGCACAACGGGCCCAAGGATATCACCGTGTGGTGTTCGAACGATTACCTGGCGATGGGCCAGCACCCCAAGGTGATCGCCGCGATGGAAGAGGCGCTGAACGATGTCGGCGCGGGATCTGGCGGCACCCGCAATATCGGCGGCAACACCCACTACCACGTCGATCTTGAGGCCGAGCTTGCCGACCTCCACGGCAAGGACGGGGCGCTGCTGTTCACCTCGGGCTATGTCTCGAACGATGCGACACTCTCTACGCTGGCCAAGATCCTGCCGGGCTGCGTGATCTTCAGCGACGAGCTCAACCACGCCAGCATGATCGCAGGCATCCGCAACGCCGGCTGCGAGAAGCGGGTGTTCCGCCACAACGATCTTGAGCACCTGGAAGAACTGCTGGCGGCAGAAGATCCCGCGCTGGCCAAGCTGGTCGCGTTCGAATCTGTCTATTCGATGGAGGGCGATGTCGCTCCGATCCACGCGATCTGCGACCTTGCTGAAAAGTACAACGCGCTGACCTATATCGACGAGGTTCACGCGGTTGGCATGTACGGACCGCGCGGCGGCGGAATCACCGACCGCGACGCAGCCGCGCACCGGATCGACATCATCGAGGGCACGCTGGGCAAGGCCTTTGGCGTGATGGGCGGATACATCGCGGCCGACAGCCGGATCATCGACGTGATCCGCTCCTACGCGCCCGGGTTCATCTTCACCACCAGCCTTTCGCCCGTGCTGGTCGCGGGCGTGCTGGCCTCGGTCCGCCACCTCAAGAGCTCAAGCGTGGAGCGTGATGGCCAGCAGGCCGCCGCCGCCAGCCTCAAGGCCATGCTGCGCGAAGCCGGTTTGCCGGTAATGGACAGCACCACCCATATCGTGCCGCTGATGGTCGGCGATCCGGTCAAGGCCAAGAAGATCTCTGACATCCTGCTCGCCGAGTACGGGGTCTACGTCCAGCCGATCAACTACCCGACCGTTCCGCGCGGAACCGAGCGCCTGCGCTTTACCCCCGGACCCGCCCATACCGAGACCATGATGCGCGAGCTTACCGCCGCCCTCGTCGAGATCTGGGGCCGCATGGATTTGAAACTCGCGGCTTAACCATAGGGCAATTCGCCCTAGACCCGGCCAGAGAATCCGTTACGTTCCGCGCCCGTGCTTCGGGTCGCGGAGCGTTTCGGCATCATAGCAATGCCCCGTTCTTAG
>JBJTMC010000167.1:0-15759 GCA_046063325.1 Novosphingobium sp. | reverse complement strand
AGCCGCCTGACCAGCCGCACCACGATCGTGCCCGAAAGCGACGGCGGGTACGAGCGGACCATGACGTTCCTGGAAAGCCCGGACAAGGTCCAGCGCACGCTGGCCCGGCTGGGCTTCGGCGCGCCCAAGGCGCCCGACTATTCCGAGCTGAAGGACGAAGGCTGCGGCGGGTCGATGCAGGTCAGCGCAGTGGCAGGCGGCGCGGCGCTGCAGTGCAACTGGGGATGCTAGGCGCGCCGCTCTCGCGCTCGGTCAGGGGACTGACCGTGCTGGTTACCGGCGCGGCGAGCGGGATGGGGCGGCGACCGCGCAGGTCTTTGCCGCCGAGGGCGCCAACGTGGCGCTGACCGACCTGTCGCTGGATGCGGTCGAAGGGATCGCGGCGGAGCTGCGCGCGGCGGGGCATTCGGCCAAGGGCTGGGCGCTCGACGTAAGCGATCCGGCCGCAATCCGCAGCGTGGTTGATGCCGTCGCGGCGCATTTCGGCGGGATCGACGCGCTGGTCAACAACGCCGGGATCAGCGCCTTCTGCCCGATCGACGATGACGGCTATGACGCGGTGTGGGACCGCGCGGTCACGGTGCTGCTGACCGCGCACCAGCGGCTGATCCGCGCCGCGCTGCCGCATCTGCGCCGCTCGGCCAGCCCGCGCATCGTCAACATTGCCAGCACCGAGGCGCTGGGGGCTACCTCGCGCGACAGCCCCTACAGCGCCGCCAAGGCCGGGGTGACCGGGCTGACCCGCGCGCTGGCGGTGGAACTGGGCAAGGAGGGGATCACGGTCAACTGCATCTGCCCCGGCCCGATCGATACCGGCATGACCGCGAATGTGCCGGACGCCGACAAGCAGACCTTCGCCCACCGCCGCACCGCGCTGCGCCGTTACGGCGCGCCGGAAGAGGTTGCGCACATGACGCTGAGCCTGTGCCTGCCCGCGGCGAGCTATATCACCGGGGCGACAATCCCGGTCGACGGCGGGCTGATGGCTCGGAACGCGTGAGGGCATGACTGGCCGCCGCGCGATGCTGCTCGTGCCGTTGCTGGCCCCGCTGCTGCTGGGGGCTCGACCGTCGGCGCCAGCGCCCGCGTCTGGCTACGAACTGGTCTGGGCCGACGAATTCGACCGTCCGGGCCTGCCCGATCCGGCGAAATGGCGGCATGAGACCGAACGCAACCGGGACGGCTGGTACAACGAGGAGGCGCAGTACTATTCCCCCGCCGACGGCGCCAACGCCTGGGTTCACCGCGGCGTGCTGACGATCGAGGCACACGACGGCCCGCCCGGTGCGGAAGGCGCCCGCCCGGCGGATTGGGGCGGCCAGCGCTACAGCGCGGCGCGGCTCACCACCGGTCCGATGGCGGGCTGGACCTATGGCCTGGTCGAGGTGCGGGCGAAGTTTTCCTGCGGACGCGGATCGTGGCCGGCGATCTGGATGCTCCCCGTCGATCCGGCCCACGAATGGCCCGACGATGGCGAGATCGACATCATGGAGCATGTCGGTTTCGACCCCGGCGTGATCCACCAGTCGATCCACACCCGGGCCTACAACCATATCGACAAGACGCAGAAGACCGCGGTGTTTCCGGTCGCCGGGGCCTGCGGCGGGTTCCACCGCTACCAGCTTGAATGGACCCCCGACCGGATCCGGATGGGGGCCGACGGGCGCTGGCGCTTTGCCTTCCGCCGCGAAGGCAGCGACCGGGCGCGATGGCCCTTCGACCGGCCGTTCCGGGTCATCCTGAACCTCGCGGTCGGCGGATTCTGGGGCGGGGCCAAGGGGATCGATCCGCAGGCCTTCCCGATGCGGATGGAGGTCGATTACGTGCGGGTGTGGCAGCGGCGCGGGGACCCCCGGTAGGGGGGCGCCCCGCGGCCGATGCTCAGGCCGGAAGCGTCAGCGCCTCATACCGCTCCAGGTGCCAGTCGGGGGTGCCGAACTGGTTCTCGATCATGGTGCTGCGCTTGAAATAGTGGCCAATTCCCAGCTCCATCGTGATGCCGATGCCGCCGTGGGTCTGGATTGCGTTCTGACCGACCGCCTTGATGCTGCGCGCGACCTTGGCCTTGACCTGGCTGACCGCGGCCTTGCGCTGATCGGCCGGAAGGTCGAGCTTGAGCGTGCCCATCAGCGCCATCGAGGCGATCTGTTCGGCGTCGACCAGCATGTCGGCCATGCGGTGCTGCAGCGCCTGGAACTTGCCGATCGGCTGGCCGAACTGCTTGCGCTGCTGGGTATACTCGACCGTGCCTTCCAGCAGCTTGCGGGCGATCCCGGTGCCTTCGTTGCAGAACCCGACGGTCGCCTCGTCAACCACCCGCTCGATCAGGTCGATCCCGCCCAGCCGCGCCTCGCCGGGAATGGCGACGTTCTCGAAATAGACCTCGGCGCCGCGGAACCCGTCGACCATGGCATAGTCGCGCATGGTGATCCCGGCCGCCTTGGCGTCGACCAGGAACAGTTCCACCCCGGCGCGTTCGCGGCGGCTGCCGCCAGTGCGCGCGGTGACCAGCAGGTGTGTCGCCCAGGGAGCGGCATAGACCGAGGCCTTGTGGCCGTTCAGGACATAGCCCGCTCCATCCGCCTTCGCGGAGGTTTCGATGTCGGCCAGGTCGTAACGGCCCTTGGGCTCTGCATAGGCGAAGGCAATGATCGCATCGCCGGCGATGATCTGCGGGATCACGTCGGAAGCGAGCGCCCCGCCGACCGCCTGGAGCGCGCCGCCGCCGATCACCACGGTCTGCAGCCAGGGCTCGACCGCGATGACCTTGCCCAGTTCCTCCATCATGATCGCGTTTTCGAGGTGCCCGCCGCCCATGCCGCCGTATCCCTCGGCAAAGGGAGCGCTGGTCAGCCCGAGTTCGGCCGAAAGCGCGCGCCAGATCCCGGGATCGCGGCCTTCCGGGCGCTCCAGCATCTTCTTGCGGGTTTCGAAATCGTAGGTGTCGGCCAGGAAGCGCGCGAGGGTGTCGCGCAGCATGTCCTGCGTTTCGGTATAGCTCAGGTCCATCTTAAATCCTTCAAAACGCCGTCAGTTCCTCAGAGGCCGAGAACCATCTTGGCGATGATGTTGCGCTGGATTTCGTTCGACCCGCCATAGATCGTGGTCTTGCGCACGTTGAAATAGGTCGGCGCGGCGCGGCCCGCCCAGGCGGGGCCCACGGCGTGCTCGTTGTCGCCTTCGCCGAAGCTGCGGAAATAGGGCGCGCCATAGTGACCGGCCATTTCCAGGGTCAGTTCGGTCAGCCGCTGCTGGATCTCACTGCCCTTGATCTTGAGCACCGAACTTTCCGGCCCGGGGCCTTTGCCTGCAGCCATGCCCGACAAGGTGCGCAGTTCAGTGAATTCGAGCGCGGCGAGGTCCATTTCCAGTTCGGCCACCTTGCGGCGGAAGAACGGGTTGGCCAGCAGCGGCTTGTCACCTTCCAGCTCGGTCGCGGCGATCGAGCGGATCCGTTCGACCCCGCGCTTCGAGCTGGCGACCCCCGCGATCCCGACGCGTTCGTGGGCGAGCAGGAACTTTGCGCAGGTCCAGCCCTTGTTCTCCTCGTAGACGCGCTGCGAAACCGGCACGCGAACGTTGTCGAGAAACACCTCGTTGACTTCGTGCTCACCACCCAGCGTGATGATCGGACGAACTTCGATCCCGGGCGATTTCATGTCGATCAGCAGGAACGAGATGCCTTCCTGCTGCTTGGCCTCCGCATTGGTGCGGACCAGGAAGAAGCCCCAGTCGGCGTATTGGGCCATGGTGGTCCAGGTCTTCTGGCCGTTGACGACATATTCGTCGCCGTCGCGCTCGGCCTTGGTGCGCAGCGAAGCAAGGTCGGAACCCGAACCGGGCTCGGAATAGCCCTGGCACCACCAGTCCTCGCCCGAGAGAATGCGGGGCAGGAAGTGGGCCTTCTGCTCGGGCGTGCCGAAGGTGTAGATCACCGGGCCGACCATGGTCAGGCCGAACGGCATAAGGCGGATGCAGTCCGCCCGCGCGGTTTCTTCGGAGAAGATGTAGCGCTGGGTGATGGTCCAGCCGGTGCCGCCGTACTCGACCGGCCAGGCGGGGGCGACCCAGCCCTTCTTGTGGAGCACGCGGTGCCAGGAAAGGAAGTCTTCCTTGGTCAGCTCGTCCCCTTCGTCCTGCTTGCCGCGCAGCTGCTTGGGGTAATTCTCGGCGATGAAGGTCCGCACTTCCTCACGGAAGGCGATCTCTTCGGTGCTGAATTCAAGGTCCATGGCCTCTCTCCAAATGCTCAGTTGCGGGCAGACTGGCGCGGTTTTCCGCGCTCCGCAAGGATTACTTTACGTTCGCGTAAAGCGCACCGCGACCTGCCGTTACGGCAAGGCGGGCGTTGGCGGTTCGCACCTTGGCTGGCCGCCCGGAAGGCGAGCTGAAATGCGGCGTTCCGCGTGCGAATCGGGTGCAAGATGCACCGCAGGCCGGTCCCGACAGGCTTCAGCGGGTCCGGCGTCCGGCATCGAACCGATCGGGGTCGACCCGGACGGCGTGTCGCTAAACACTTGACTTGGTTTCACGCTTGGTGCCCGATGCGCCCATTGCAACGCGGCGGCGGCAGGACCGACCATCCGCAAATAAGAGGGGAAGCGCAATGAAATACGTGCACATGGCCATCGTCGGCTTGGTCATTGGTATCCTTGCCCGCTATGTCTACCCAGGTGCAGTCGAAATGGGTCTGATCAAGAGCGCGGTGCTCGGGGTCGCCGGTTCGTTTCTGGCCGGGTTCGTCGGCACCATGTTCGACAAGGAACCGGGCACCCAGCTCAAGCCCGCCGGGTTCATCTGGTCGATCGTGGGTGCGCTGGTATTGATCTTCGTTGCTCGCCAGCTCGGCTTCGCCTGAGCCTTGAAACTCTGCGAGGGGCCGGGACGCAGCGATGCGTTCCGGCCTCGGGCATTATTGGGGACGGTCATGACCACGGTTTTCAATTTCACCCACGCGATTCTGCGTCGGCCCGGGGCGAGCGTGGTCAAGGGTCTGCGCGCCGGGGGCGGACCTGATCCGGAGCTGTCCGATGTGCTGGCGGAACACGCGGCCTATGCTGCGGCGCTGAGCGATGCGGGGCTGGAGCTGACCGTGCTCGATCCGCTGGATGCCTTTCCCGACGCGATTTTTGTCGAGGATCCGGCGCTTGTCTTTCCCGAAGCGGCGATCGTGCTCAAACCCGGAACGCCAAGCCGGGAGGCCGAAGGGGAATACCTGCGCCCGGCACTGGCGGAAAGGTTTGACCGGATCATCGATCTGCCGGGCGGCCATGCCGATGGCGGCGACGTGCTGGTCCTGCCGGACCGGGTGCTGGTTGGCCTGTCGGCCCGCACCGACCGCACGGGCGCAGCGGCGCTGTGCGAGGTCCTGGGCAGCCTGGGATACCGCGCCGAAGTGGCCGAGACGCCCGAAAGTGTGCTGCACCTGAAGACCGCCAGCTCGCTGCTGGACGAGGAAACCGTGCTGTCCACGGGCGAACTTGCGGCGACCGGGATCTTTGCCGACTACCGGGTGATCACCGTACCCGAAGGCGAGGAGGGCGGGGCGAACGTGCTGCGCGTCAACGATCGGGTTCTGGCCGGGTCCGGCCATGTGCGCGTTCTCGACCTGCTTGACCGGCATGGGCTCAACGTGGTGCCGCTGGCCAATTCCGCGATTGCCGCGATCGACGCCGGCTTCACCTGCATGTCGCTGCGCTGGCGCGGCTAACTAGCCTGCACGGCGGCGTTTCGAACTGGGGGTGCGATCTGCATATTTCGCATGTGCAGCATAAAGGCTTGACTCTTAACCGCCAAATTGCAGTCATAGCGATGAAGGGAACCCACGCCGATGAACCAATCGCCCTCGTCCTATGACGAGATGCTCTTCGCGGACGGCACTGTCCGTCCGGCCTACGATGGCTACCGCGAATGGTTCGATGATCAGAACCCCGCCTTGCTGCGCCGCAAGGGCGAAGAGGCGGAAACATTTTTCCGCCGTACCGGGATCACCTTTAACGTCTATGGCGATGATGCCGGGGAAGAACGGCTGATCCCGTTCGATATGGTGCCGCGGATCATCACCGCGCGCGAATGGCGCACACTTACCCGCGGGATCGAACAGCGGGTGCGGGCGCTCAACGCCTTCCTGCACGATATCTATCACCGCCAGGAGATTGTCCGGGCTGGACGGGTGCCGCAGCGCCTGATCGCCGACAACGCCGCGTTTCTGCCGCAGATGGTTGGTCTGGTGCCGCCGGGCGGCGTCTATACCCATATTGTCGGAATCGATCTGGTCCGCACCGGGCCCGACGAATTCATGGTGCTGGAGGATAACGCTCGCACCCCCTCGGGCGTGTCCTACATGCTCGAAAACCGCGAAACGATGATGGCGATGTTCCCGGAACTGTTCACCCGGGTGAACGTACGGCCGGTGCAGGACTATCCGCGGCGGCTGGCGCAGAGCCTGGCCGCCTGCGCGCCGGCTTGCGCCGGGGAGCGCCCGACCGTCGCGGTGCTGACGCCGGGGATCTACAATTCGGCCTATTTCGAACATGCCTTCCTGGCCGATCAGATGGGCGCCGAACTGGTCGAGGGCACGGACCTTCGGGTGATCGACGGGCGCGTGGCGATGCGCACGACACAGGGCTTTCAGCCGGTCGATGTGATTTACCGCCGGGTCGACGACGAATTCCTCGATCCGCTCAGCTTCAACCCCGGCAGCGTGCTGGGCGTGCCGGGGATCATGGATATCTACCGTTCGGGCGGGATCACCATCGCCAACGCGCCAGGCACCGGGATCGCCGACGACAAGGCGATCTACTCGTTCATGCCCGAGATCGTCGAATTCTACACCGGAGAACGACCGATCCTGTCGAACGTGCCGACCTGGCGGTGCAGCGAGAAGGAGAGCCTGGCTCATGTGCTGGACAATCTGGCCGATCTAGTGGTCAAGGAAGTCCACGGGTCGGGCGGTTATGGCATGCTGATCGGGCCGACCGCGTCGAAGAAGGAGATCGCCGCGTTCGAGCAGAAGCTGCGGGCCAAGCCGGGCAACTACATCGCCCAGCCGACCCTTTCGCTTTCGACCGTGCCGATCCTGACCAAGGCCGGGTTGGCTCCGCGCCACCTTGATCTGCGTCCGTTTGTGCTGGTTTCGCCGCAGGGGATTGAAATCACCCCCGGCGGGCTGACCCGGGTGGCGCTGAAGCAGGGGTCCCTGGTGGTCAATTCGTCGCAGGGCGGCGGGACCAAGGACACCTGGGTGCTTGAGGACTAGGGCGATGCTGGGACGGACCGCAAACGGCACCTTCTGGATGGCCCGCTATCTTGAACGCGCGGAAAACACCGCGCGGCTGATCACCGCGGGCATGCGCATGGCGCTGACCCGCGATGCCGCGACCAGCAACGAAGAATGGCGTTCGGTGATCACCACCATGGGCCAGAAGGTCGCTTTCGAGGCGGCCTGCGGCACGGATTATTCCGGCGAGAGGGTGTGGAACTTCCTGCTGCGCGACAAGGGCAACCCGGGCTCTGTCCTGGCGATGACCGAGGCGGCGCGCAGCAACGCCCGTTCGGTCCGCACCGCGCTGACCCGCGAGGTGTGGGAGGCGATCAACGAAACCTGGATGGTCCTGCGTGAGGCGCTGGCCCGGCCGGTGCGCGAAGCGATGCTGGGGCAGGTGCTGGCGACGATCCGCCGCCAGGCGACGCTGGTGCGCGGCGCGTTCGACGGAACGATGCTGCGCAACGAGGCCTACAACTTCTCGCGGCTCGGCACTTTTATCGAGCGCGGCGACAGCACCGCCCGGATCCTCGACGTGAAGTATTACGTGCTGCTGCCCTCGCTCGCCTGGGTCGGGTCCAGTCTGGATAACGCGCAGTGGGAGAGCGTGCTGCGTTCGGTTTCGGGCGACCGGGCTTATCGCTGGCTCAACGCCGGGGCGATCGACCCGCGCGGGATCGCCGAGTTCCTGATCCTCGATCGCCGTTTTCCCCGGTCGCTGCATTTCTGCATCGACAAGCTGCGCTCCAACCTGTTCGGCCTGGCCCACGAATACGGCCACGAAACCGAAGCGCATGAGCTTTTGCGCGGGCTCGGCACGCGGTTCCACGAAACCACGATCGAGCAGGTGTTCGACGGCGGCCTCCACGAATTCATCCAGGAGTTCATCGCCTGCAACCGTCAGGTCGCCCAGGCGATCGAGCGGGCCTACCGGTTTTATGCATAGGATTCGGGCCTGATGCGCCTCAAGATCAGCCACACCACCCGCTACGATTTTGCCAGGCCGGTCGTTCACGGCCTACAGCGCCTGCGCCTGACCCCAAAGTGCACCCAGGGGCAGAAGGTGCTCAACTGGTCGATGACGCTCGACGGTGCGCAGCTTGAGGTTGAATACGAGGATCACAACCACAACCGTACTTCGCTGATCTCGGTCGAACCGGGGGTCCGCTTCGTCGAGGTCCGCTGCGAGGGCGAAGTGGCGACCGCCGACAAGGCCGGGGTGATCGGCCACCATTCGGGCCACATGCCGCTGTGGGCGTTCCTGAGCCAGTCTCCGCTGACCCGGCCCGGCGCACGGATGCGCGCGATCGGCGCGGGGCTTGAGGCGCGGCGCAGCGATACCCTGGCGATGCTGCACGAGCTGTCCACCCGGGTCCTGGGCGCGGTGGCCTATGCCCCGGGCGAAACCGCGGTCCACACATCGGGCGAAGAGGCGGCCGTGCTGGGCATGGGGGTTTGCCAGGATCACGCCCACATCTTCATCGGTGCGGCCCGTGCGCTGGGGGTGCCGGCCCGCTATGTCTCGGGTTATCTCATG
Organism: Novosphingobium sp.; assembly: GCA_046063325.1. Classification (GTDB taxonomy): domain Bacteria; phylum Pseudomonadota; class Alphaproteobacteria; order Sphingomonadales; family Sphingomonadaceae; genus Novosphingobium. Next base: position 6,958 of record JBJTMC010000167.1, on the reverse strand, counting down.
TTGACCGACCGGATCGAGCAGGAAGCCGGCCATGCCTGGGCCGAAGCCCATGTCGAGAACCTGGGCTGGGTCGGGTTCGACGTATCCAACGGGATCAGCCCCGATGAACGCTATGTCCGCGTCGCCACCGGCCGCGACTACCGCGAGGCGGCGCCGATCACCGGGATGAGCTACGGAGCTGGGGAAAGCTTGCTCGAAGTGCGCCTGGCGGTTGAACAGCGCCACGCGGAACAGTAGGCGAAGGGCAAGGGGGATCGCCTGAGTGACCTATTGCGTGGGAATGCTGCTGGACAAAGGCCTGGTGCTGATGAGCGACACCCGGACCAATTCCGGCGTCGACAACATCTCGGTCTTTCGCAAGATGCACTGCTGGTCGGTGCCGGGCGAACGGATCATTTCGATCATGACCGCGGGCAACCTGGCTACTACCCAAGGGGTGATCAGCCAGATCGAGGAGCGCAACAAGGCGCACGCCGATCGGCACAATTCGCTGCTTGAGGCGGACACGATGTTTCAGGTGGCAAGCCTGGTCGGCAAACTGCTGCGCGATACGATCGCATCCACCGACAAGCAGAACGGCGAAGAAGCCGCGGGCACCTTCACCGCATCGATGATTGTCGCAGGCCAGATCAAGGGCGGGCAGCCGCGGCTGTTCCTGATCTATCCGGAAGGCAACTTCATCGAGGCGAGCTTCGATACCCCGTTCTTCCAGATCGGCGAGACCAAGTACGGCCGCCCGATCATTATCCGCGGCTATGACCGGGACATGAGCTTTGAAGACGCAGTCAAACTGCTGATGGTCAGCTTCGATTCGACCATCAAAGCCAACCTTTCGGTCGGGCTACCGCTTGATCTGCTGGTGATCGAGGCCGATCGCTTCGAACCGTCGCACCAACGCCGCATCGCTGCGCAGGATCCCTATTACCAGGCGGTTTCGGCCGGGTGGAGCGAAGCGCTCAAGAACGCTTTCCACGCGCTGCCGGATTACAGTTTCTACACGGAATGACAAACAAGGTCGCCCCAGCAACCACGCCGGAAGGAAGCCTGCTGGATTCATACCGAGTAGAGGGCGGCTATGTCGATTGCTTCTCGATCGATTTGCCGAACGCGGTGACACTGTCCGAGCTAATCGTCGCCTTTTATACCAGTTCGGTCTTTCGCCCCGAACGCTGGCTGCTGGGTGCTCTGCTGCGGAAGCGTGCCGACAACAACGACGTGGCCCGCCTTGCCGCCGGAGAGACCGGCCGCTTTTCGGCGTGGACCGTCGAAGCGCGCCGTAATGACGAGATTCTGTTGTGCGATTTTCGAGGGCAGACCCGGTCGTGGCTGATGGTCCGGCCAATGGAACGAGGCACGCGGCTGCATTTCGGCTCGGCGGTGGTCCCAGCGAAAAGCCGCGTAGACCGGCTGGTATTCGGCGCGCTGCTCGGCTTTCATCGGGCCTATTCACGGGTTCTGCTTAGAGGCGCAGTGCGGCAGCTTTGACTATTCAGTCAGGCGTTCGATCGGGCCAGGGTTGCGCGGGGGCTCGGGCTTCTTCCCGGAGTCGCCCCAATCACCTGAATCGCGCTCACCTTCTGAGATGGTTTGTTCTATCTCGCGCTGCTCGCGGTCATGCCTTTCGCGCAGAACCTTCTTGTAATCATACTTCGGCGCGCCCGGGCATTGCCCACCTAGCGCAGTGCAGTGGCCATCAGCGATGAAGTAGTAGGTAAATAGCGGGCTTGGCTTTCCGTCCAATTCGACACCGACCGGCACAATGATCTGACGCAGCGTCAGATAGCCCATGTCGGGCGTGACCTCGAACGGCTTGAGCAGAACGAAGGCGCGCGGAGCCTCCAGCCAGTGGTCAACATAGGGTGGGCGTCCTACTGGAAGGGCCATGGTCGCAGCGCGGTTGTAGGCATCGACATCGGCTTGCGTCGCCGCCCGGAGATGACCCTTCGCGAACAAGCGTTTCAATGTTGCTTGACCGGGCGGCATTTGCGCATTGAGCATATGCTCTGGCACTTCATCGACGCGAGGGCTACATGCACTGAGCAGCGCTAGTGCGATCAACACCCCCCGTCTCATTTGCAATAAGCCTGTCCGCTCAGTTCCAAATGCAAGTGATCGCGGTGCGCGGCGTTGTAGGCCGGGCCCAGCACCGTCCCGAACCGCTTGCAGGCCGATGCGTGGATCGCCGCGAAGAAGCGGCGCACTTGGGGGGAATGGTCGTTCCAGTTGCCCGCCACGGTTATCCGGCGGCCATCGGCCAGGACAAAGCCTGATACGTCGATCGCGCTGGCCGTGGCATGAGCGCTGCGGCGCGGGGAACCGGCAACGTTGCGGCAGTTGTAGCTGCCCATCGTCTCGATCCGGACCAGCGGACTGCCCAGGATCTGCTGCGCCGCGCGGTCTGCGCCGTAGCGGGCCCATCCGGCGAAACTGTCGGCCAGCGGGCAGGTCACCGGGCCAAGATTGGTCAGCGCGAGCTTGGCATCGTCGCTGCGCAGGCTGGCCAGGCGCACGGTGTTCAAGGTGGAGCAGCCCGCGCCGTAATACTGATCGGGCAAGGGCGTAAAGGCGGCATGCTTTGTGCCGAGATCGGCCAGGCAGGCGCGTGCTTCGGGGCGCGGCGTTACGGCCTGGGTCGATTGCCGGACGCTTGCCTGCTGCGGCGCGTTGCTCTGCGGCAGGACCGAACAGGCACCCAGCAAGGCCATCAGGGGCAGGAGAGTGATTCCTCCGCGCATGTCCGCAAGAGTGTCACGAAGATGGTTAACAACTCCCTACCGGATCCGGGTTTCGCTTGACACCGCGCTGGCCGCCATTACCAGCGCCCCCGGGCCACGCGGTCCCAACGCCGCGCGTGCTCTCTGTGAGGAGAGTCAGACATGACTGATACTGTTAAGCCTGCGGCGAAGCCCGCACGGCCGTTCTTTTCTTCCGGTCCCTGCGCCAAGCCGCCGGGCTATTCCCCTGCCAAACTCGCCACCGAATCGCTGGGCCGCTCGCACCGCGCCAAGATCGGCAAGGCGCGCCTGCAGTACTGCATCGACCTGATGCGCGAAATGCTGGAGCTGCCCGAAACGCACCGCATCGGCATCGTCCCCGGCTCTGATACCGGCGCGTTCGAAATGGCGATGTGGACCATGCTGGGCGCCCGCGGCGTGACCTGCCTGGCCTGGGAAAGCTTTGGCGAAGGCTGGGTGACCGATGCGGTCAAGCAGCTGCGGCTTGAACCCAAGATTCACCGGGCCGACTATGGCCAGCTCCCCGATCTCGATCACGTCGACTTTGCCGACGATGTGCTGTTCACCTGGAACGGCACCACCAGCGGCGTGCGCGTGCCCGATGGCGAATGGATCCCGGAAACCCGCGAGGGCCTGACCTTCGCCGATGCCACCTCGGCGGTGTTCGCCTACGACATTCCGTGGGACAAGATCGACGTCGCGACGTTCAGCTGGCAGAAGGTGCTGGGCGGCGAGGGCGGCCACGGCGTGCTGATCCTGGGGCCCCGCGCGGTCCAGCGGCTGGAGGAATATACCCCGGCCTGGCCGCTGCCCAAGGTGTTCCGCCTGACCTCCAAGGGCAAGCTGTCCGAAGGAATCTTCAAGGGCGAGACGATCAACACGCCCTCGATGCTGGCGGTCGAAGACGCGATCTTTGCGCTGGAGTGGGCCAAGGCCGAAGGCGGGCTGGAAGGCCTCAAGAAGCGCTGCACCGCCAACGCCGATGCGCTGAACAAGATCGTCGCGCAGCGGGACTGGCTGGGCCACCTGGCGGTCGATCACGGGATCCGGTCGAAGACTTCGGTCTGCCTGACGGTCGAGGGGGCGGACGAAGCCTTCATCAAGGCGATGGCCGGCGCGCTCGAAAAGGAAGGCGCGGCCTTTGATATCGCCGGATACCGCGATGCCCCTCCGGGCCTGCGGATCTGGTGCGGCGCGACGGTCGAGACCGCCGACATCGAGGCGCTCGGGCCGTGGCTCGACTGGGCCTACGCCGTCACCAAATCCGCCTGATTTTCCGCTCGTCCTGAGCGTGTCGAAGGACCGTCCTTTTCTTGCGGCACAGCGCCAGCAGTGAAGGACAGGGCTTCGACAGGCTCAGCCCGGACGGCTCTGTTTTTGCTCCTTGTGGAGAATTCCAAATGACCAAGCCCCGCGTACTCATTTCCGACAAGATGGACCCCAACGCCGCCAAGATCTTTGCCGAGCGCGGCTGCGATGTGGACGTCATCACCGGCGAAAACCCCGAACAGCTCGCCGCCCGGATCGGCGATTATGACGGCCTTGCGATCCGGTCGTCGACCAAGGTCACCAAGGAGATCCTGGCCGCCGCGAAGAACCTCAAGGTGGTGGGCCGCGCCGGGATCGGCGTGGATAACGTTGATATCCCGGCCGCTTCGGCCCAGGGCGTGGTGGTGATGAACACCCCGTTCGGCAACTCGATCACCACCGCCGAACACGCCATCGCGATGATGTTCGCGCTGGCCCGCCAGATCCCCGAAGCCAACGAGCAGACCCAGGCCGGCAAGTGGCCGAAGAACGACTTCATGGGCGTCGAAGTGACCGGCAAGACCCTGGGCCTGATCGGCGCGGGCAACATCGGCTCGATCGTCGCGAGCCGCGCGCTGGGCCTGAAGATGAAGGTCGTTGCCTTCGATCCGTTCCTCTCGCCCGAACGCGCGGTGGAACTGGGCGTGGAAAAGGTCGAACTGGACGAACTGCTGGAACGTGCGGATTTCATCACCCTGCACACCCCGCTGACCGACCAGACCCGCAACATCCTGTCGAAGGAAAACCTCGCCAAGACCCGCAAGGGCGTACGGATCATCAACTGCGCGCGCGGCGGTCTGATCGACGAGGCGGCGCTAAAGGACGCGCTCGATTCGGGCCAGGTCGCGGGCGCGGCGCTGGACGTGTTCCAGACCGAGCCGGCCAAGGAATCGCCGCTGTTCGGCACGGCGAACTTCATCTGCACCCCGCACCTTGGGGCCAGCACCAACGAAGCCCAGGTCAATGTAGCGCTGCAAGTGGCTGAACAGATGGCCGATTTCCTGGTCAATGGCGGCGTCACCAACGCGCTCAACATGCCGAGCCTGAGCGCCGAGGAAGCCCCCAAGCTCAAGCCCTACATGGCGCTGGCCGAACAGCTTGGCACCATGGTCGGCCAGCTGACCACCGGGGTAATCCCGCGGATCTCGATCCACGCCGAAGGCGCCGCGGCAGAACTCAACATCAAGCCAATCGTCGCAGCGGTGCTGGCTGGGTTCCTGCGGGTCCAGTCGGATTCGGTCAACATGGTCAATGCGCCGTTCCTGGCCAAGGAACGCGGCATGGAAGTGCGCGAGGTCCGGTCCGAGAAGGAAGGCGATTATCACACCCTGATCCGCGTCTCGGTCAAGACCGACGCGGGCGAACGTTCGGTCGCCGGAACGCTCTTCTCCAACCGCGAACCGCGGCTGGTCGAGCTGTTCGGGATCAAGGTCGAAGCTGAACTCGCCGGGCACATGATGTACATCGTCAACGAGGACGCCCCCGGCTTCATCGGCCGGATCGGCACCCTGCTGGGCGAAGCCGGGATCAACATCGGCACCTTCAACCTCGGCCGCCGCGAAGCGGGCGGGGAAGCGGTGCTGCTGCTCTCGGTCGACAGCAAGGTCAGCACCGACCTGCTTGACGCGGTCAAGAAGCTGCCGGGCGTGAAGCGGGCAATGGCGCTGGCGTTCTGAAGCGAAGCCGTGCAAGTCATTTGCCGCTAGCGGAGATGATACCATGATTGCAGGTCTGATTGGGCTGACGCTCGCCGCCGCATTTGCCGGGGCCGCGATCTACATCAATGCTGCGGAGCATCCCGCCCGGATGGGGCTGCCGCTGGATCAGGCGGTGCGCCAGTGGCGCCCGTCCTATGCCCGCGGTTTCAGGATGCAGGGCGGGCTTGCCGTGGCCAGCGGCCTGGCCGCGCTGGCGCAGTGGTATCTGTCCGGCGGCTTGCTGTGGCTGGCGGGCGGATTGCTGATGCTGGCCAACTGGCCCTTCACCCTGCTGGTGATCATGCCGATCAATCACCGGCTTGAAGCCGATGGCGCGGATCGCAATGCCGAATCCAGCGATCTGCTGGCGCGCTGGAATCAGCTTCATGCGGTCCGGTCCGGATTGGGGCTGACCGCGACGGTGGTGTTGCTGGCAGCGGCGGCCTGCACTCTGCCATGATCCCCGACGCCGACCGCGATCTGCTCCCTGAAGGGCTTCAGGACCGGCTCCCCGCCGCTGCCGCTGCGGCCGCGCGGGTCACCCGCGCGGTGATCGATGCGCTCGACGGCCACGGCTACGACCGGGTCCAGCCGCCGAGCATCGAATTCGAAAAGTCGCTGGCCAGCCGCATGGCCGGGGTCCAGCCGCGGCGGATGTTCCGCTTCGTCGATCCGGCCAGCCTGCGCACCCTGGCGCTGCGCAGCGACATTACCGTCCAGGTCGGGCGCATCGCCGCGACCGCACTGGCCGCCCGGCCGCGTCCGCTGCGGCTGTGCTATGCCGGGCAGGTGGTGACGATCAAGGGCGACGGGCTCGATCCAACGCGCGAACGGCTGCAGCTGGGGGCCGAATTGATCGGCAGCGACAGCGTTGCCGCCGCGGCCGAAGTTGTCGCCGCTGCGATCGAGGCGCTGAGCGCCGCCGGAGCAACCGGTCTTTCGGTCGATTTCACCTTGCCGGACCTGGTTGACCTGCTGGCGGGTGTCGATGGTCGCGGGGCGCTGCCGCTCGATCCCGAGCGGGTCGAGGCGGTGCGGCGCGAGCTTGACGCCAAGGATGCAGGCGGCCTGGTCGAAGCTGGCGGCGCGGCCTACCTGCCGCTGCTGACCGCGATCGGCCCGTTCGAGACCGCAATCGAGCGTCTTGCCGCGATCGACGCGGGCGGCGCGCTTTCCAGCCGGATCAAGGCGCTGCGCGAAATCGCCGCGCGGGTCGGC
>JBJTMC010000031.1:0-4251 GCA_046063325.1 Novosphingobium sp. | reverse complement strand
GGCTACCCCCCAGCCACCGCCGCCTGGGGGCCGTTCTTGCTGTTCTTCCTTCTGGGCGAGAAGGTGCTGGTGAGGACGGAGGAATAAGGGATTTTTGGCGAGCCCGCTCCCCCGGCCCAACCCCCCGATTAGGATACCCTGTGGGTGGTTGGGCCGGGGGAGCGGGCTGGCCAGGCAGGACAAGGCGGATGCCTTGGCCGCACCGCGGTCAGGCAGACAAAGCTCAGCGCCGGATCATCGTGCTCCGCGCGATCTTCCCCAATAGCGGCATGAAGCCGGTGTAACTGGCCTTCTCAAACGTCGAACCGGCGCCCAGCTGCCCGGAGATCCGGCGATGCGCCTCGCCCAGCGAATGGTACGGCACCGAGGGCAGCAGGTGGTGGGTCGCGTGATAGCGCAGCCCGACCGGGGCCCACAGCGGCGCGAACAGTTCGGGCGGAGGGATGTTGACCGAATCGAGGTATTGTCCGGTCACCGTCATGGCCGCGCCGTCGTTCTCCCACAGGTGGGCAACCAGGGTGCGGATCTGGTTGAGCACCGCCGTGGCCGAAACCACCGCAAGCCCGATCAGCAGCGGGCGCCAGCCCCAGGCCTGTGTGCTGGCGAGCAGCCCCCACGACCAGACGAACACCCCTGCTTCCTGCCAGAACACCATCCGCGCGAAATCACCTTCGGGCGGGCGGCGGCGGAAATCGGGGTTGATCGAGAGCGAAGAGGCCCGTTGCCACACCAGCTTGCGCAGCGGCGGGATCACCGCGCCCAGCGGGACCAGCACCGCGCTGCGGATCAGCAGGCCGATCGGCAGCAAGGCCGAAATCAGGATGAAGGCCGGCAGCCGCCATGGCTCCATCAGGGCCAGCGGCATGTATTCGGGATCTTCCGGCGTGCCATAGCGGGTCCGGGCGTGGTGCAGCGTGTGCACCCCTGCGTACATGAACGATGGCGTCAGCATCGGAATGCCCACCAGCAGGTTCCAGACAAACCGGAAGCCGGGCAGCGCGGTCTTGTGGATATGGGTCAGCTCGTGGATGAACAGCAGCGCGCGGTACAGCGTGAACACCGCCACGATCCCGCAGGCCCAGGCCTGCCAGCCCGAAAGCAGGATCGCCCCGGCCAGACCGGCATAGCCGACCGCAGCCGAACCCAGCATGTCGGGCCAGTAGATCTCCGGCCGGGCGGTCGAAATGTCGCGGGTCAACTCTACCGCCGCGCGCAGCATCGCCATGTCGTCGGGGGTGGCCGACTTCGCTGGGCTGACTGCGATGTTTTCCTGAACTGTCATCAAAATGCGATCCGTGTGGTGAGGCATGCTATCACTGTTGGGCCGATCCATCGGCTTGACACATGCCTTCAGTCTACGCAGGGCTCATTGACCCTGAACAAAGGCAGCAACGTGGCGAACCCAGAGATAATTGTCGCACCCGTATCGGGCAAGGCCGAGCTCGATGCTTTTATCGATCTGGCTTATCGGCTTAACCGTTCAGACCCCAGCTGGGTGCCGCCGCTGCGTTTCGAGGTGGTCGAACTGCTGACCCCGGGGAAGAATCCGTTCTTCGATCACGCCGACGTCCAGCTGTTCCTGGCGCGGCGCGGCGCAGACGTGGTTGGGCGGATTTCGGCGCATATCGACCATCTCGCCACCGCGATGGACCCGGCCCAGGGAATGGGCCCGGGCACCGGCAACTGGGGCCTGCTGGAAGCCGAGGACGAACCGGTTGCCGCCGCGCTGATCGCCCGCGCCGAAGACTGGCTGCGCGAAAAGGGCATGACCCGCGTGCTGGCGCCGCTGTCGATGTCGGTGTGGGAAGAACCGGGCCAGCTGACCAAGGGCTTTGACCATCCGCCCACGGTGATGATGGGCCACCAGACCGAACGCTATCAGCACTATATCGAGGCGCTGGCCTATACCCCGGCCAAGCTGCTGCGCACTTACGATCTGGACATTACCCAGGGCTTTCCCCCGCTGATCCAGCGGATCGTCCAGTCCGGGAACAAGAACCCCAAGATCAACGTCCGCAAGGTCGACAAGTCGAAGTTCGATGCCGAAGCCGCGATCATCCTCCACATCCTCAACGATGCCTGGTCGGACAACTGGGGCTTCGTGCCCTTCACCGACAAGGAAATCGCCTATGCCGGCAAGAAGTTCAAACCGATCGTTCGCGAAGACCTGATCATGATCGCCGAGTACGAGGGCGAGCCGGTGGCCTTCATGATGACCCTGCCCAACCTCAACGAAGTGCTTCAGCCGATGGGCGGCAGCCTGTGGCCGTTCAATTGGGCCAAACTGCTGTGGTGGCTGCGCATGCCTCGCTGCCGGACAATGCGGGTGCCCTTGATGGGCGTGCTGAAAAAGCACCAGGCCAGCCGCCTGGCAAGCCAGCTCGCCTTCATGATGATCGAGGGGATCCGCCAGAACGCGATCGCCAACTATGGCGCGACGCGGGGCGAAATCGGCTGGGTTCTGGACGACAACCAGGGCATGAACGCGATTGCCGACGCGATCGAAAGCACGGTCAACAAGGAATACACGATCTACGAAAAGCCACTCTGACGGGAGACGATCCGATGGCGCGCGTGCTTGGCCTGGGCGGCCTGTTCTTCAAGGCTGCCGATCCGGATGCGACCCGGGCCTGGTATACCCGGGTCCTGGGGATCGCCTTCACCGAATGGGGCGGGACCGTGTTCGAACCGGGCGATGCCGCGGCCCAGCCGGGTGCCGGCACGGTGTTCTGCCCGTTCGACGCCGATACCGGCTATTTCGCGCCCTATGGCGGGGACTTCATGTTCAACCTGATGGTCGATGATCTGGACGCCGTGCTGGAACGCTGTGCCGCGCAGGGCGTCAGGCCGCTGGCCCCGGTGGTCGACGAAGCCAACGGCAAGTTCGCCCACCTGCTCGATTGCGACGGCCGCAAGATCGAGCTGTGGCAACCCAGGGCCTAATCGCGCCTGCGGTCGACCGCCGCGGTCACCGCAACGTCCATCGTCACGTTGCCCAGCGTGCGCATGATGTCGGGCAGCATTTCCACCGCCACCAGCAGCGCCAGCGGGGCGATCGGTACGCCCATTGCGTTGGCGATCGGGCCGACCGAGATCACGAAGCTGATCGTACCGGGCAGCGAGACCGAGCTTAGCGAAACCAGAAAGGCCACGAACACCCCGGCGGCAAGCGCGGCGGCGGACAGCGGCGTGCCGGTGAGGTGCGCGGCATAGATCGCCACCGCCATGTTCATCGCCGGGCTGGTCGCGCGAAAGATCGCCACGGCCATCGGCAGGACAAAGTCCGCGGTCGCCTCGCGCACGCCCAGCCGCCGGGTTGCCGCCAGCATCGCGGGCAGGCTGGCCAGAGAGGATTGGGTCGAGATCGCCACGGCGTTGACCGGCACCATCGCCCGGGCGAACTGGCCCAGCTTCTTGCCGCCCAGCGTCACGGCAAGGGCATAGCCGCCCACCAGCACCACGAACCCGGCGGCGCTGACGATGATGATGTAATGCGCCAGCGCGCCGATCGCGTCGGCGCCGGTCCTGGCCCCCAGCGAAACGGCGAGGCCGAACACGCCGAGCGGGGCCAGCATCAGCACCCAGCCGACGATCACCATCATCGCGCCCGCCAGCCCTTCGAAGAAGGTGGTGATGACCTGGCGCTGCGCCGCGCCGATCCGGGTCAGCGCCAGCGCGAACAGCGAGGCAAAGATCACCAGCGGCAGCATCTTGCCTTCGGCCGCGGCGGCAAAGATGTTTTCCGGCATCATCGCGTTCAGGATATCGGCCGGTCCCGGAACCTTGCCCGCATCCGCGGCCCCGCCGCTCAACGCCGCGATCGCCTTGGGCGGGATCCGGAACAGCGCCAACAGCGCGGGCACCAGCAGGGCCGACATCGTCCCGGCCGCCAGCAGCACCATGACGAACAGCCCCACCGCGCGCCGCGCCAGGCCGCCGCCGCCCGCCGCTGCCAGGGTCTGCGAGATCCCGGTCACAACCAGCCCGATCACCAGGGGCAGGATCGTTAGTTGCAAGGCGCGCAGCCACAGGCTGCCCATCGGTTCGGCCACGGCCAGCAGACTGTTTAGATGAGGCATGCCCTTCAGCAGGATCGCGAACAGGAACCCCGCGATCAGGGCCATGAAGGTCAGCATCGCCGGAACCCTGATTTCCGGAAACGCCGCTGCGGCCTGCCTGTCTGTCATATGCGCCCCCAAGGTGTTTGCAGGCGTGACTTTAGCGGCGCGGCGGGACATAGCAATTTCGCAA
>JBJTMC010000166.1:0-14154 GCA_046063325.1 Novosphingobium sp. | reverse complement strand
AGGTCGGTCACCGGAATGCCGCTGATGGTCGAATATTCAAGCACCGGCACCATGGTATCGCCGTGGCCGCCCAGCACGAAGGCGTTCACATCCTTCACCGAAACGCCGAATTCCCAGGCCAGGAAGGTGGCGAAACGCGCGCTGTCGAGCACACCGGCCATGCCCACGACCTTGTTGTGCGGCAGGCCCGAAAATTCGCGCAGTGCCCAGACCATCGCATCGAGCGGGTTGGTGATGCAGATCACGAAAGCGTCGGGTGCGTGGTTCTTGATCCCTTCGCCCACGGCCTTCATCACCGACAGGTTGATGCCCAGCAGGTCGTCGCGGCTCATCCCCGGCTTGCGCGGGATCCCGGCAGTGACGATGATCACGTCGGCCCCGGCGATGTCGGCATAGTCATTGGTGCCGGTGATCTTGGCGTCGAACCCTTCGATCGGGCCGCACTGGCTAAGGTCGAGCGCCTTGCCCTGGGGAATGCCTTCGGCAATGTCGAACAGGACAATGTCGCCCAGTTCCTTCTTGGCGGCGAGGTGGGCAAGGGTGCCACCGATCATGCCTGCGCCGATGAGGGCAATCTTCTTGCGTCCGGAAGTGGTGGCCATGGTGCGAATTCGTCCTTCCCTGAATGCGGGATCGCGGCATGCACACGGACGACCAATCCCATCCCGCGGGGTGCAGGCGTCCGGCTTGACGGACCCGCCCTAGGCCGGAGATTTCGCGATTGCAAGATGGTAAAAGGTCGTAAGACCAGTTATTTTTTGATAATAGTTCGCAATTGCAATAAGAGATTTGCCGATGCGCGGAAGCGACCGTGCGGGATGGGCATGACGACCGGTGAAGGGGGCTGGGCCTAGCGCGGGCGGCGCTGGGACAGGTTGGTGGCAAGCGCCACGGCCATGCGCCTGTCAAGCGCGCGGCAAATCCCCAGCCAATGGCGATAACCTTCGCTGTTGCGCCCGTACCAGGCGGTCCGCGCCCGGTCACGGGCCTCCGACGCGGCGGACAGACCGTGCTGGGCAAAGTGGAGCAGGGCCGCTTTCAACACCTGATCGTGGCGCGCGCCGTCATCGTTGTCGTTGGCGGCGAAGGCTGAAAGGCGCACCACCTGGCTGCGGGCGAGATGACTGGGCAAGCCGTCCTTGCGGGCGGCGGCAAAGCGTAGGGGCATGGACGAATTACTCTTGTGGGGCGACACGGACACCCGATTAGCGCGGCGGCGCTAAACCTTCGTGTGAGGCTATGGTTTCCGGCAGTTTACCAAGTTGCGGCCCGCCGCAGCGGCGGCACCGTTCATCCCCCGGGCTGGGCGATCCACTGGCCGGAGTTCTGGTATTCCGCCTTGACCCCGGTCGAACCGGGCAGCTTCTCGCCGCTGTACTGGCGGTCACCGCCGCGCTGCTCGACCTCGGGCGCATAGCGCGGCGCCTGGGCCGGACGGACAGGGGCGGCCGCCGGCGTGGTTCCGGGAACGGCCTCTCCGGGCGGGGCCAGGGCTGAACTGGCGGCGCCGGGCGCGGCGCTCTGCAACCCGGCGTCATAGGCCTTTTGCAGTACCAGCGGATCGAGCGTCGGATCGGCCAGCTTGTCCGCCGCCGGATCGCGCGCGTGCGGCGCGGCCAGCGGCTCGCCCCCGGCGAAGGCAAAGCGGAAGGTGGCGGATTCGCCCGCGCGACCGTTGAAGCTGTAGAACCGGTGCGCGCCGATGGTGGTGATGAAGTGCAGGCTGGGCGCCCAATAGGGGTGGACCGCGATGGTGTGGTAATGGGTGGCCAGGCCAACGCTGGGCTCGACGAACCCGGCCAGCGCATCGGCGGCGACCCGGCGGGCGCGGTCCCAGAAGAAGGTGCTGGGCCTGCGCGCGAGCGATCCGTCGCAGGTAAAGCTGAACTGGCACCCGGTGCTGCGTTCGCTGCCTTGATAGACCACCCCGCAGACCGTGCCGGGAAAGGCCGGATGGGCCACGCGGTTCAGCACCACCTGCGCCACCGCGCGCTGGCCCTGGTCGGGCTCGCTCGCGGCTTCGTAATAGACCGCGGCGGTCAGGCAATCGAGCGCGCGGCTGCGGTCCACCCCCGACAGGTCCATCCGCATCGCCCGGGCAATCGGGCCCCCGGCAAAGTCAGCCAGCGCGGTGCCTGCGGCATCGGTGGCGGTTCCGCCCGCGGGAAGCGCTTCGGTCGGCGCCAGGTAATAGAACGCCGATCCGGGGAAGCTGTCGCCGCTGCGTTCAAACGGCATCGGGTCGATCGCAAACTGGCGCGACCCGGCATCGTCGATCGCGAACGGATGCCAATCCTGCGGCGCGGCCAGAGCCGGAACGGCCACCGCCGCCAAAAGCGCCAGCGCCCGGCGTCCGCGCATCCTCCGCGCGCCCTGGCGGCCCACGGTGGGGACGTTCCTGCGCTTGAACCGCGCGGCGAAATCGCGCGGTCTGGGCTCAAGGAAAAGGGCGGTATCGTGGATCATTCGGTTCCGTCTGCGGTTACGCGCCCTGCGCGTAGTCCTTTGGACGCCCCCGGCGCCAGCGCGCGAAAGGCGCCGTGCCGAAGCGGGACGGAATGCGGGAATAGTCTGAATCGGTTAAAAAATGATCGGAACGCAGCCCCACAACGCAACGGACCCGCGCTTTGTCTGAAGCGCGGGTCCGATTGTTTGCGCGGGTGGCCGCGTCAGTTGAGGCCGCGGGCCTTGAGCATCGGCTGGATGCTGGGGTCGTGGCCGGCCCAGTTGCGGTACATCACCGCGTAATCCATCGAGTGTCCCTTGGACAGGACCATCTCGCGGAAGCGCTGGCCGTTGGCCCGGGTCATCCCGCCGTTGGCCTTGAACCAGGCAAAGGCATCGTGATCGAGCATTTCGGTCCAGCTGTAGGCGTAATAGCCCGCGGCGTAGCCGTTCGACCAGATATGGCGGAAGTAGCTGGTCCGATAGCGGGTTGGCGCGTCGGCAACATCAAGCCCCTTGGCGGCGAGTTGGTCCATCGATGCGCTTTCGAAGCCATCGACATTGGTCGGAACACCGTCCGGCCCGACCGAGTGCCACTTGAGATCGAGCAGGGCCGCGGTGACGACTTCGCCCAGGGCATAGCCCTGGTTGAAGGTTGCGGCCTTTTCGATCTTGGCGACCAGCGGTGCGGGCATCGGCGCGCCGGTCTGGTAATGCTTGGCGAAATTGGCCAGCACCTTGGGCTCCGTCATCCAGTTTTCGTTGAACTGGCTGGGGAACTCAACGAAATCGCGCGCAGTGTTGGTCCCCGCGATCGAGGGATAGCGCTGGTTCGAGAGCATCCCGTGCAGCGCGTGGCCAAACTCGTGGAACATGGTGTTGGCATCGTCCCAGGTGATCAGCGCGGGCTGACCGGCGGCCGGCTTGGTGAAATTCTCGACGTTGAACACCACCGGCTTGGTGCCGAGCAGGGTGTTCTGGTCGACGAAGTTCGACATCCAGGCCCCGCCCGACTTGTTGTCGCGCTTCCATGGGTCGAAATAGAACAGCGCCAGTTCCGACCCGTCGGCGTCATAGACCGTGTAGACGGTCACGTCCGGGTGATAGACCGGAATGTCGGTGCGCTTTTTGAAGGTCAGCCCATAGAGCTGGTTGGCGGCGAAGAACACACCGTTTTCCAGCACGTTGGTGATTTCAAGATACGGCTTCACCTCGTTCTGGTCGAGCGCGAAGCGCTTCTTGCGCAGGCGTTCGGCGTAAAAGTCCCAATCAGCCGGCGTGACTTTGAACTTGCCGCCTTCGGACTTGATCAGCGCGTTGAGATCGGCGGCGTCCTTGCGCTGGGCGTTGCCGATCGCGGGCAGCATGCCTTCGAGGAAACCGATCGCGGTGGCCGGGGTCTTGGCCATCTGATCATAGAGCTGGAAGGCTGCGTAGCTGTCAAAGCCGAGCAGTTTGGCCTTCTGCGCCCGCAGCGCCGCGATCTTGAGCACGGTGGCGCGGGTATCGTTGGCATCGCCGCGTTCGGTGCGGTTCCAGCTCTGTTCGAACAGGGCCTGACGGGTGGCACGATTGGTCAGCGACGGCAGCAGCGGCTGCTGGGTGGTGTTCTGGAGCGCCAGAACATAGCTGCCCTTGGGCAAGCCGCGCCCGGCGGCGTCCTTTTCCGCGGCGGCGAGATCGGCGGTCGAAAGCCCGGCCAGCGCCTTCTTGTCCTTGACCACCAGTGCGCCGTCCTTGGTGCCCTTGGTCAGCATCTGGCCGAAATCGGTCTGCAGCGAGGAAAGCTGGCCGTTGATCCCGGTCAGCGTGGTCTTGTCCGCGTCCGACAGCAGCGCGCCGTTGTGGACCATGTTGTCATAGGTCAGGGTCAGGACCTGAAGCTGGTCCGGCTCAAGCCCGAGGGTTTTGCGCGCATCGTAAAGCGCCTTGACCCGGGCGAACAGCCTGGGGTTGAGCACGATCGAATCCCGCATTGCCGCCAGCTTGGGGGCCGTGCGGCTGTCGATCCCGTCAAGGTTGTCGTTGGTGTTGGCCGAGGTCAGCGCGCTGAACACGTAATAGACCCGGCCCAGCATCTGGCCGGATTTTTCCAGCGCGACGATGGTGTTGTCGAAGGTCGGCGCATCGGGATTGCCCGCGATGGCATCAACTTCGGCAAGCTGGATCGCGATGCCCTGTTCGATCGCCGGTTCGTAGTCGCTTTCCTTGATCCGCGAGAAGTCGGGCGCATGGAACGGCAGGGTCGATGCTTCGGCAAAGATCCCGGTGCCCTTGGGAATCACCGGGCTGTAGGGAACCGGCGTGGCGGTGGCTTCGGCGGTTGCGGCCGGGCCGCTGCTGGCGGCGGCACAGCCGGCCAGGGCCAGGGCGGACAGCGAAACGAGGGCAATTGTGCGCATGGGGAGGTATCCTTGAAACGAGATCGGGGGCAGCGTTGCCGCTGCCCCCCTGACTCAGGGCTGAAGCCCGCTTACCAGATTTTCGCCCGGTCGGCCGGGGCAATGTACAGCTTGTCGCCCGGCTGGACGTTGAAGGCGTTGTACCAGCCCTGGACGTTGCGCAGCGGCGCGAACGAGCGGAACTTGCCCGGGCTGTGCGGATCGGTCGCAACCTGGTTGCGGACCGCATCTTCGCGCATCTTCGAGCGCCAGACTTGGGCATAGGCCAGGAAAAAGCGCTGGTCGCCGGTCAGCCCGTCGACAACCGCAGCGTCCTTGCCGCCCAGCGAGGCGTGGTAGGCGTCAAGCGCAACCTGCACCCCGGCGAAGTCTGCGATGTTCTCACCCATGGTCAGCTTGGGGTTGATGAACGCACCGGGCGCGGCTTCGTATTTGGCATACTGCGCACCGAAGATCGCTGCCTGCTCTTCAAAGCGCTTGGCGTCTTCCGCGGTCCACCAGTCGCGCACCGCGCCCTTGGCGTCGATCTTGCGGCCCTGATCGTCGAAACCGTGGCTGATCTCGTGCCCGATGACCGCGCCGATCGCACCATAGTTCACCGCATCGTCGGCGTTGGGATCAAAGAACGGGGCCTGCAGGATTCCCGCCGGGAACACGATCTTGTTTTCCAGCCCGCCGTTATAGGCGTTCACGGTCTGCGGGTTCATCCCCCACAGCTTGCGATCGACCGGCTTGCCCAGGAAGCTCATCTGGTAATCGGCGTTGAACTGCCCGGCGCGCTGGACGTTGCCATAGAGATCGCCGGGAACGACCGTCAACTTGCTGTAATCGCGCCACTTGTCGGGATAGCCGACCATCACGTCCATCTTTGACAGCTTGTCGAGCGCGGCGGCCTTGGTCGCATCGCTCATCCAGTCGTTGGCCTTGATCCGGCCGGCCATCGCCACCTTGAGGTTGGCAACCAGTCCTTCCATCTTGGCCTTGGACGAGGCCGGGAAGTACCGAGCGACATAGTCCTGACCGACCAGTTCGCCCAGCGAACCGCCAACCAGATCGACGCCGCGCTTCCACCGTGGGCGGTTTTCCGACACGCCCGACAGGGTCTTGGTATATTCAAAGCGGCTGTCGACCATGGCCTTGTTGAGATAGGGCGAAGCCTGGTCGGCAACGTGGAACGCCTGCCACAGTTTCAAGGTCGACAGCGGGGTCTGGGCATAGACCTGGGCGATCGCCTTGACCGCGGTATTCTCACCCACGATCATCCGCTTCTGCGCCGGAATCTTCGCACCGGCGAAGAACTGCGCCCAGTCGAGCCCCGGCGCATAGGCCAGCAGCTGCGCGCTGCTCATCGGGTTGTTGAGCTTTTCGATCTGGCGGCGGTCGGCGATCTTCCAGCTCTTGGCGGCGATTTCCGTTTCGAAGCCGATGATCGTGTCGGCGGCCTTTTCGGGATCGGCATAGCCCAGGGCCTTCATGGTCCGGGCGACATAGGCGCGATAGGCATCGCGCTGTTTCTTGAACTGGGCATCGAAATAGTATTCGCGCTCAGGCAGGCCCAGGCCGCCCTGGCCAAGATAGAGCACGTTGAGGTTGGGATTGGCGGTGTCCGAACCGACACCGAAATCGATCACCGAGATCCCGAAACGGCCGTTGCTCTGCCCCATCATCCTGGCGAACTGGGCCTTGGTCTTGACGGCATTGATCGCCGCGACATCGCGCTTGAGCGGGGCCAGGCCCACCACTTCAAGCTGCTTTTCGTCCATGAAGCTCGAATAGAAATTCGCGACCTTGGTGCCCGGCTGGGCATTGGTGATCAGGTTCTTGAGCTGATCCTGGACCCGTTCGCGCAGGTCATAGAATGTGCCGGTCGAAGGACGGTCCGCCGGGATCGTGGTGGCATCGTACCACTTGCCCGCGGTGTAGCGGAAATAGTCATCACCCGGCTTGACGCCGGCATCACCGCCCGAAAGATCAACCCCCCAGGCGCCGATTGCGGCCTTGCCCGCGGCAGCGGCCTGAGCGCCCAGCGAGGTGGAGGCAAGAGGAACGGCCAGCACGGCGAGCGCGGCGCTGGCGATAAGGAAACGCGATTTCATCTCGGCAAGACTCCCAATGGAATAGGGCAACGGCCCGGAAAGCCGGGCAAAAAACGACATGCCCCTGCCTCGCGCCGGGGGGCAGGGGAGTCAATGTCGTTCGCCGATAGGGGTTTGGCGTTGGTGGAAGGGGCTCAGTTCGCGGGCTTCGCGCAGCGGCTGCGGACGCCTTTCTTGCAAGCCGCGACGTCTGCTTCCCATTTCTTCATCGCCTCCGCGTGATCCGCCGCGCTCTTGGCGGCTGCCGCTTCGCTGTCGGCCTTGGCTTTTTCGCTATCGGCCTGGGCCTTGGCGATCGCCGCCTCGCGCTGCTGGACTGCCGCTTCATAGGCCTGGCGGTTGGCCGCGTTCTGGGCGTTCTGCGCCTCCGCCGCCTTGGCCTGTTCGGCGTTGATCCGCGCCCGTTCGGCTTCCGGATCCGGGGTGGGCGCGGCGGTTGGGGCCGGGGTGGGTAGTGGCGCGGCGACCACCGCGGCCGGCGGGCGCTTGGCCCGCTTGCGGGTCTTGGCGTCGGCCGGGGCGGTCGCCGCCAGGGCCAGGCAGCCCATCGCCAGAGCCATTGCGATTGCAGGTTGGATCGGCCTCATTGCACTCCCTCCTTCTTGTCCGGTTCGGGGCATCTGCAGGTTCGCGCCATCTTGTCGGAGCAGCGGGCTGCTGTCCACCGCTCCGGTCTGCTAACCCGCAATCCTTGCTGCCGGAAATCGGAACCACCTGAATTTGCGGCAGCTTCCCGGTGGACATGGGCTGCGGGCTGAGCCAAGAACGCGGTGATGGGACGTCTCGCATTCACTTTCGGTCTGGCCGTGCTTGCCGTTTCGACCGATCCCGCGCTGGCGCAGGATGCGCCTGAAGCGGGGCAGGGCCAGGCCGTGACGATGTCCGCTGCCGAACTGTTCCAGTTCGCCGATGCGGCGCGCGACCGGGGGGATTACCCGACCGCGGAAGAGGCCTACCGCGCGCTTTCGACCAATCCCGATGTCGATATTCGCAGCGAGGCCCGCTTTCGCCTGGGCATGATGCTGGCCGACCGTCAGCAGCGCTATGCCGACGCCGCGGTGGAATTTCGCAAGATCCTGGACGAGAAGCCCAAGGCCGGGCGGGTCCGGCTTGAACTGGCGCGCATGCATGCGCTGCTGGGCAACACCGCTTCGGCCGCGCGCGAGTTTCGCGCGGCCGAAGCGGCGGGCCTGCCGCCAGAGGTGCGCCAGGCCGTGCGTTTTTACGCCAATGCCTTCGAAGCCCAGAAGACTTACGGCTTCAGTCTGGGGGTGGCGCTCGCCCCCGATACCAACATCAACCGTGCGACAAAATCCGACACGCTGGGCACCGTGATCGGCGATTTCACGCTGGACGATAATGCCAAGGCCAAGTCGGGCCTGGGCCTGCAGCTGCGCGGGCAGGCCTATTGGCGGCACGGGATCGACGGGCATGCGCGCCTGCTGGTCCAGGCCAGCGCCCAGGGCGATCTTTACCGCCAGTCCGAATTCAACGATGTGATCGTCGCGCTTCAGGCCGGGCCGGAATACCAGTCGGGCAAGGACCGGATCTATGTTGGCGGGACGGCTTCGTGGCGCTGGTATGGGGGCGATCCCTACAGCCTGACCGCGGGGGTCAGCGGAAATCTGCGCCACCCGCTGGGCAAGCGCGGCCAGCTGACGGTGGAACTGGGCCTGGCCCAGGATGACAACCGCCGCAACAATCTGCAGGACGCCACGGTGACCAGCGCCGCGATCGGCTATGACCGCGCTTTCAGCTCCAGCTTCGGCGGCGGATTCAGCCTCTCTGGCAGCCGCAACACTGCCAGGGATCCGGGCTATTCGCTGACCAGCGGCGGGATGGGCGGCTATGTGTTCAAGGAAATCGGGCCGACAACTGCAGTGTTCAACCTTGGCTATACCCACCTTGAGGCGGACGCCCGCCTGTTCCTCTATCCGCGCCGCCGGATCGACAACCGGTATTCGGCCGGACTGGGCGTGACATTCCGGAATTTGCGTTTCGGATACTTTGCCCCCTTGGCACGGGTGCGTTTCGAACGTAACGTCTCATCCGTTGAAATCTATGATTACAGCCGGTTTTCCGGAGAGCTCGGTGTGACTGCGACATTCTGAGCATTATTATTGCCGAGGAGGGAAATAGTAATGGTCAGTCGCAGTCTGATTCCCGCCGCCGCGCTGGCGATGATGAGCTTTTCGCTGTCCGCATGCGGTGGAGGCGGTGTGGACAGCACGCCCACCCCGACCCCGACGCCGACTCCGACACCGACCCCACCAAGCTACACCAAGATCGCGGACCTGACCGCCGCGACCACGTTCCAGACTGCCAGCGTGCATTGGCAGGCCGGGCCCGCCGGGGTCAGCGGGCAGGGTGCCGACGCCTTCGGCAGCACTGTGACGGTTCTGTTCGATCCGGCCGCCAGCACCTACAGGGTTACGGCGCCAGGCGGACTGACCGGCAATTTCGGGCCGAATCCCGATCCGGTCCAATCAACGGCCAACTCCAAACTCTATCTCGCAACCACCCCGACGGGTCAGCAGCAGCTGCGGGTCACCTTGCCAACCGTTGCCGGGGTGCCGCTCAGCTACACCATCTTTGGCACCTTTTCGGACTTCACCTCTGCGACCGGCGCTTCGAAGTCCTGGACTGCGGTTGGCGGTTCGCAAACCGTCGCAACCGACGTGCCAAAGACCGGCACCGCCACCTATGCTGCGGAAACGAGCGGCAATGTCCTGACCTCCGGCAGTGTCTATACAACAACCAGCGCTTCGACCGCGACTTTCTCCGCCAATTTCGGGAGCGGAACGGTCAGCACGTCGCTGCACCTGTTCGCCGCACCGAATACCACCACCCCGGCAACCGATTTCGGGACGTTCAACGGCACCGGTACGATTGCAGCGACCGGTCCGGGCTTTACCGGGACCTTTGCCGGGACGACCGGGGCCGGTTTCTCCGGTGCGTTCTTCGGGCCACAGGCCGCGGAGATGGGCTACGTCTACAATTTCGCGAATGGCACAATGGAAGTGTTCGGCGGAACGGCCGGCAAGAAGAATTGAACACTGCGGACGCGCGGCACCGGGAGTTGCTGCGCCTCGCTTGAATTGGAAAAGGGGCAGAAATGTTGGTTCGTAATCTGATGGCCGCCACCTCGCTGGTGGTGCTGGCGCTTTCAATGTCGGCCTGCGGCGGCGACGGAGTAGGGAGTACGCCCACTCCAACGCCAACCCCTACGCCGACCCCCACCCCAACCCCCACGCCGACGCCAACCCCCACGCCGACGCCAACTCCAACCCCGACGAGCGGGGCCAACACCAGCCTGCTTGCGCCGCTGAAAAGCGAGACCTTCAAGACCGTCGCCACCGTCGGGACGATCAGCGCGCCGACCAGCGGCGCCAACGTGACGACCACTGCCGGGCCTGCCACGCCGACCTTCACCTATGATGCGGCATCGCAGACTTACAGCATCACCCAGGGCGGCGTGAGCCAGAGCTTCGCCCAGGGCAATATCGATTCGACGCAGTCCAACGCCGTCGTGACGACCTACAAAAAGACCTCGGGCACCACGACCGACTTCCTGACCCTGGTCAACAACGGCACCGGGGCCGGACAGACCCGCTATGTCGGTTCGGCCTTCTGGCAGCGCCAGACCAACGGCGCCACGGCGACGACCGGCGCGTTCAACGCCCTGACCTATGGCGTGGAAACGCCGGCGGCCAGCATGCCGCGGACCGGCGCGGCCAGTTTCGATGTCAAGCTGCTGGGAATCCGCACCTTCTCAACTTCGATCTACTCGGTCGGCGGGACGGGAACGCTTAACGTCGATTTCCTGTCGGGCGGGATGCAGGGCCGCGGATTCTATGACGAGCGCGACGCCAGCACCGGAGCCGGACCGAACGGCCTGGGCTGGTCGGCCTATGCCTTGCTGTCATCCGCCGCCAACACCTTCGCGGGCACGCTGACGCTCGATTCGATCGGCACGGGCAACCTGCGCGGGGCCTTCTATGGTCCCGGCGCCGAAGAGGTCGGCGGTGCCTTTGCGATCAATCCCAACAGCGAACAAGGCGCGGTGGGGACGATCTATGGCGCACGCGGAACAACGCCTGTCAACACCGGCACCAGCATCAGTTCGCCTTCGTCGGTGATGTTCTACAAGCCGATGGCCGATGCGCTGAAGGCCAGCGTCGATGGCGCGGGCAATCTCAGCGCGGTCCAGCAAGGCAGCAAGCTGGTTTCCGTGTTCCAGGAAATGAACGGCATGCCGTTCGTTCTCTACAATGCCGACGGGCGAATCACCAAGCCGTTCCCGCCCGGCTTCGTCAATCCGCCGCTGTACCAGGTTTATGGCAACGGCCAGTACATGCGCAGCGGCGGCCAATACGATGTGGTGAACGGCCAGGCATTGTTCGATGCTTTCGTGTTCGGCTTCGATACCGCAAACGCCAACGTGCCGCGCACCGGCAGCGCCTCCTTCAACGTCGGGCTTACCGGCGCTCTGGCCGATCCGGGGGCCAAGCTGCAGACTCTTCAGGGGATCGGTTCGCTATCCGCCAATTTCCAGACCGGTGCGCTCAGCACGATCGGCAACTACACCGTTTCCAACGGCACACCGGCTAGCTCCAATCCCGGAACTCAGACCGGGTCGGGCACCTGGAACGGCACGGCCACGCTGTCCAGCAGCGCCAATTCCTATGCCGGGACGATCACGCTGGCGGGCGCGAACACCTATAACGGGGCGTTGACCGGCAAGTTCTTCGGCCCCGGCGCCGAGGAAACCGGGGCGACCTTCAATGCGAGCGCGTCGGGCGGCGGGATTGCGGTCGGCGCGCTGGGCGGAGGACGCGGTTCGGATACGACCGCGTCGCAGCAGGGGCTGCTTGCGCTGACGACGACCACCGATTTGCCGGGCAACGCATCGATCTATGCCCATGTGCCTGGCCAGAGCCCGTCGCAAAGCTGGATGTATGATCCCGATGTGACGGTAACCTTCGATCCGAATGCGAAGTCCTATCGCTTCAAGTCGACCAGTACCGGGATCAACCTGGCGGGGCTGGATATCGATCAGACTTTCGTTGCGGCGGACCGGGATACCGCGCTGTCGAACAGCACCTTCGATATCTACAGCGTGGGCGGCGCTTTCGGGCGGATCTTCAAGCCGGGGCCAACCAATACCGCAATCGCGCTGACCTATACCAGCTTTGCCGAGATCACGAAGCCGACGACCTACAATGGTCAGGCAGCAACGGCGACCTGGTACATTCCGTTCGGCGGAGTGACGCCCAATTTCCAGATGCCGACCTCCGGCAGCGCAAGCTATACCGGGGTGGTTTATGGCAAGGGCGGCGGCGGCACCTTCGGCAACGCCACCGACCTGACCGGATCCAGCAAGTTCAACGTCAATTTCGGGACCGGCTCGGCCTCGATGGTGATGTCGATCATGGCCTGGGACGGCGCCAACATGGGCGTCAATCTGGGCGATATCACCTATGCCGGAAGCGTTTCGGGCGGTTGCCCGGGCTGCGGCGTCACCAACCGCTACTACCTCAATCTCAGCGCGCCGGATTCAACCGGGCTGATGCACGGCTTCTTCTTCGGCCCGAACGCGGCGGAATTCGGTGCCGGTTTTGATCTGCGCTACAACAGCGGGGCCTATAACGGCGCGGTGTTCAGCGGGGTGACCGTGGGCAAGAAGGATTAGCGATCGCAGTACCGCCAATCGCCCGCTTCGCAGCGGCGAACGGCGTCGCGCCAGGCGGCCATCTCGCGATCGTGGCGTTCGCGCTCGGCGCGGTAGCGGGCCATATCGCGCTCGTACTGGTCGCGCGACGGATCGCTGCCCGAACGGGAATCGCGGTAGGCGTCCCAGCCTTCCTGATAACGCGCGTCACGTTTGCGCACGCGTTCCAGCTCGCGCAGGTTGAGGTCGCGGATGATCGCCCGGTCGCGGGCGCGGGCGGCGGCGCTGCGCATCGACGGATCGTTGGGATCGTCGGCAGCGGCGGCACTGGCGAACGTCAACGCAGAAAGCGCCAGCGCGGCGCAGCAGACAACGGCTTTCATGATCGGTGCGACCCTTCCCGGAACCTTGACGCCGTATAGGGCGGGGGTGGTTTCCTGTCCGTGAACGGGCGGTTCGGCCCGCCGCAATTCAGGCGCGGCTTGACGCTTGACCTTGATGAACATTTAGGGAACACAGCGAAACGCGACGCAATCGCCGCGCCGTCACTGGATTCCCGCCCCGCCAAACCCCACATGCGGACACTATGAGCCTTTCCCACATCACCGTCCGGGGCGCCCGGGAACACAACCTCAAAGGGTTCGACGTCACGCTTCCGCGCGACCAGCTGATCGTGATCACCGGCCTGTCGGGCAGCGGCAAGTCCAGCCTGGCCTTCGACACGATCTATGCCGAAGGCCAGCGCCGTTATGTTGAGAGCCTGAGCGCCTATGCGCGCCAGTTCCTCGAGATGATGCAGAAGCCGGATGTCGAGCATATCGACGGCCTTAGCCCCGCGATCAGCATCGAGCAGAAGACCACCAGCCGCAATCCGCGCTCGACCGTGGCGACGGTGACCGAGATCTACGATTACATGCGCCTGCTGTGGGCGCGGGTCGGCGTGCCCTATTCGCCCGCCACCGGCTTGCCGATCAGCGCGCAGACCGTCAGCCAGATGGTCGACCGGGTGATGGCCCTGCCCGAGGGGACGCGCGCCTATCTGCTCGCCCCGGTGGTGCGCGGGCGCAAGGGGGAGTACCGCAAGGAGCTCGCCGAGTGGCAGAAGGCCGGTTACACCCGCGTGCGGATCGACGGCGAGCTGATGGCGATCGAGGACGCCCCCGTGCTCGACAAGAAGTACAAGCACGACATCGAGGTGGTGGTTGACCGCATCGCGGTGCGCGAAGGCATGGAGACCCGCCTCGCCGACAGCTTCGAACAGGCGCTCAAGCTGGCCGAGGGGCTGGCCTATGTCGACCTGGCCGACGGCGTTGTCCTGGGCCGCGAGGACGAGGAGACCGGCGGCGCGATGAAGGGCGCGGGCCTGCCGCCCAACCGCATCGTCTTCAGCGAGAAGTTCGCCTGCCCGGTCTCCGGCTTCACGCTGGAAAGCCTGGAGCCGCGGCTGTTTTCGTTCAACGCGCCGATGGGCGCCTGCCCGGCCTGCGATGGCCTCGGCGAAAAGCTGCTGTTCGATCCGCAGCTGGTGGTGCCGAACGAG
>JBJTMC010000165.1:0-4962 GCA_046063325.1 Novosphingobium sp. | reverse complement strand
TGCTGGCCCGGGCTCCGGCCGATGCCCCGTGGCGGGCCGATCTGGCAACGCGCCTCAAGGATCTTGATAAATTCATTGCGAAACAGTCCGCAGCGCAGTGATTGCGGCTTGTGGACCGGGCAATCGAGCGGTGCTAGGCGGGACAGTTCAAGCAGACTCACAGGGGTAGCGCTCGCATGAGCAAGCCAGTCGAAGCCAATTCCGAGGCGCGGGCGCACGAAACGGCTGAAGCCGCGCCTGTGCAGGGTGGCCACAATCAACACCACGGTTCGCTGATCGGCCTTTCGGTTGGCGCGATCGGGGTGGTGTTCGGCGATATCGGCACCAGCCCACTTTATGCGATGCGCGATACCTTTGCCGGGCATCACAAGCTGCCGCTGGATCAATTGCACCTGTTCGGCATCGTCAGCCTGATGTTCTGGTCGATGATGGTCATCGTGACGCTCAAGTATGTTTCGGTGATCATGCGGGCCGATAACAAGGGCGAAGGCGGCAGCCTGGCTTTGCTGGCCCTGATCAACCAGCACGCCCCGGGCAAGACCTGGTCTTCGGGGATCGTCCTGCTGGGTGTGTTCGCGACCGCGCTGTTCTATGGCGACAGTATGATAACGCCTGCGGTTTCCGTGCTCGGCGCGATCGAAGGCGTGGCGGTCTACAATCCGGCGTTGGAACGGCTGGTGGTGCCGATCGTGGTCGGGATCCTGGTGTTCCTGTTCATGATCCAGAGCCGCGGCACCGCCAAGGTGGCGCGGATGTTCGGGCCGGTGATGATCATCTATTTCGCGGTTATTGCCACGCTGGGCATAATCAGCGTGCTGCAGACCCCGGGCGTGATCTGGGCGCTGAGCCCGCATCATGCCGCGGCGATGTTTCTGGCCGATCCGTTCCGCGGCTTTCTGGCGATGGGCGCGGCAGTCCTGGCCGTGACCGGGGCCGAGGCGCTTTATGCCGACATGGGCCACTTCGGGCGCAACCCGATCCGGGTATCGTGGCTGGTCATCGTCCTGCCCGCGCTGGTCTGCAATTACCTGGGCCAGGCCGCACTGCTTTCGCGCGATCCGACGGCGCTGCAAAGTCCGTTCTATTTCCTCGCCCCGGACTGGTTCCAGTGGCCCTTGTTGCTGATCGCCAGCGCGGCTGCGGTGATCGCATCGCAGGCGGTGATCACCGGCGCATTCTCGGTCACACAGCAGGCGATCCAGCTCGGCTTCATTCCGCGCATGTCGATCAAGTACACCAGCCTGAACGCGGGGCAGATCTATATCCCGGTTATCAACACCGCGCTGATGATCGCAGTGATCCTTCTGGTCCTGGTGTTCCAGAAATCGTCGAACCTCACTGCCGCCTACGGAATCGCGGTGACCGGCGCGATGGCGATCGACAACGTGCTGCTGGGCGTCGTGCTGTTCACCATGTGGAAGTGGAAGCCGTGGTTCTCGGTCCCGCTGCTGGTCCTGTTCTTCGCGCTTGATGCGGCCTACCTCTCGGCCAACTTCACCAAGATCCCCGATGGCGGGTGGGTGCCACTGGCGATGGGGCTGGGAATCTTCAGCTTGCTGACCACCTGGTCACGCGGGCGGGCCCTGATGCGCCAGACGATGGCCGAAGGGACCATTCCGATGGAGGTTTTCGCCAAAAGCGCGCACTCCAGCGCAACCCGGGTGCCCGGCACCGCGATTTTCATGGCCAGCACCAGTTCCGGCGTGCCATCGGCGCTGCTCCACAATATCAAGCACAACAAGGTGCTGCACGAACGCGTAGTGATCCTGACAGTCGCGATCCAGGACGTGCCCTATGTCGATCCCGACCAGCGCTGTACGATGAAGGACATGGGGCAGGGGTTCTGGCGGGTAACGCTGCGCTTCGGCTTCCTTGAGGAAACCGACGTGCCCGCCGCGCTGACCCGCGCGGATATGTGCGGCGGCCCGTTTGACATGATGAAGACCAGCTTCTTCCTCTCCCGCCAGACCCTGATCGCATCCTCCAAGCCGGGCATGGCGATCTGGCGCGAAAAGCTGTTCGCCTGGATGCTCCGCAACGCAGCGAGCGCGATGGAATTCTTCCGCTTGCCGACCAACCGGGTGGTCGAACTGGGCAGCCAGGTCGAAATCTAGGTGGCGCGATTGCCCCGGTTGCGGGCCGCGAACCATGGCCCGATCCGGCGGATCGCTTCCTCGACCAGCGGAGTCGAAACCGCGAAGCTGAAGCGCACGAAATGGCGCCCTTCGACCGGATCGAAATCGATCCCCGGCGCGGTCGCCACCCCGGTGTCCTGTAGCAGTTGCTGGCAGAACTCGAGGCTGTTGTCGGTGAATTGCGCGACGTCGGCATAGATATAGACCGCGCCGTCCGGCGGGGCGATCCGGTCCAGCCCCATGCCAGGCAGTGCGGACATCAGCCGTTCGCGGTTGCGGGCATAGGTGGCGATGTTCGCTTGTAAATCGTCGGTGCAGTCCATCGCGACCAGTCCGGCGTGCTGGGCCAGGCTGGGCGGCGTGAGGAAGAGGTTGCCCATCCGGGCCCGCGCCGCATCGATCCCACTCTTTGGCACGATCAGCCAGCCAAGCCGCCAGCCCGCCATCGACCAGTATTTCGAGAACGAATTGACCACCAGCGCCTGAGGCTCGGCTTGCAGGATCGACGGTGTCTCCATGCCATAGGAAATGCCGTGGTAGATCTCGTCGGAAATGATCGTGATTCGGCGCGCCCGGCAGACCTCAGCAATCGCCGCCAGCTCTTCGCGCGGGATGATCGTGCCCGTAGGATTGGCCGGACTGGCGATAATGACGCCTTGGGGCGCGGGATCGAGCGCGGCGAGCGCCTTCGCGCTCATCTGGTAACGTTCCTCTGGGCCGCAGCCCAGTTCGACCGGTTCGATGTGCAGGGCCTTCAGGGTGTTGCGATAGGCGACATAGCCCGGCCGGGCGAAGGCCACCCGGTCACCCGGGGCGAAGCTCATGTTGAGGGCCAGGACCAGGGCGGGGGAGGCACCGCAGGTCAGAATGATCTGGGCCGGGCTGATCTCTACCCCGTACCAATCGCCATAGTGCCGGACGATCCGCGCCTTTAGGTCTGGGCTTTCCCAGTAACCCATGCCGTCGGTATCGAGCACCCGGTGCGCCGCGGCGATCGCAGCGGCAGGCGCGCCAGTGCTGGGCTGGCCGAACTCCATGTGGATGACATCGCGCCCCTCGGCCTTAAGGCGGTGGGCAAGGGCGGAAACGGCGATGGCCTGGAACGGATCGATCGTGGCGGTCATGGCGCCTGCGGTACCGGGCGTCCGCGCAAAAGGAAAGCGCGGCGCCCTTGCAGACGCCGCGCCCTCGGTGATCGTGGTGAAATTGATTCTAGCCGAGGTTGGCGCTGACCATGCAATAGAGCATCGGCAGCGACAGCAACACGTTGGTGCGACTGGCATAGAGCGCGCGCGGCCCGACCGCGGCCTTTTCCTCGGCCGTGGCTTCTACCAGGCCCAGGATCTTCTTCTGGGCAGGCCAGATGATGAACCACACGTTGAAAGCCATGATCAGCGCAAGCCACATGCCAAGGCCGATCAGGTTTTCCGCAGCGGTCGCTCCGTTGAAGGTCATCGCACGGTGGGCATAGCCCTTGACGATCGCGATCGCGAGCCCGGTCAGAACGGTGAAGAGCGCGCCATACCGGAAGAAGAACAGCACCTTGGGAGCGATATAGCCGGTCACGCCAGCTTTGAGCTCTGCTGGGACCGACGGCATGGTCGGCACCTGGACGAAGTTGAGGTAATAGAGCAGACCGATCCACAGGATGCCGAAGAACACGTGCAGCCAGCGCAGCACCGAGTTGGCATCAACCGGCAGCATGCCTTCCGAGGCACCGGCAAAGCGGAACATCACGATTACGGCGAACACCAGACCGGTGAGCAGCACCAGGTGCAGGTTACCGAAAAACTTGGCCATCTTGCTTCCCCCTATATCACGAAGCGTTGTTCTTGAACTTTGGACCCCAGGCCGGCGAAGCAGGCCATGCCAGACACTATTGCGCCTTTGGCTGCGCTTGTCACCCTTTTGCGAAGGGTTTTCACTCGTGCGGTGGTTCGCTCAGCACTTCCTCCTCGGCCTCGCGGAACAGGCCGTGGCGCAGCAGCATCGGCAGCTGGGTAAAGGTGAACAGGAACGAGAGCGGCATGAACACCCACAGCTTGAGCGCGATCCAGGTCCCGAAATTGCCGTTGGCGACGTTGTAGAAGTGGCGCAACACCTCGTTCAGGGCAGCAAGAAAGAAGAAGAACAGCCCCCAGTTGCGCGACAGCTTGAGCCAGCCTTCGTCGCCCAGTCCTTCGAAAGCCGCTTCCAGCAGGATCTTGAGCAGGGCCTTGCCGCGCCACACCCCGATCAGCAGGATTACTCCGAACAGCAGGTAGATCGCGGTCGGCTTCACCTGGATCCAGAGCGGATCGCGCAGCAGGATGGTAAGCCCGCCAAACCCGACGATCAGCAGGGTGGAAAGCCATAGCATCGGCGAAATCCGGCCCAGCACCACTCGCGAGGCAGCCAGCGCAATCACCGCCGACACCATGAAGGCCCCGACGCTTTTGACCACGGCCAGCATTTCGCCGACCGGATCGTTGTGCCCGGATGGGGAAAAGGCCCGGTAGGTGAGGAAAAACACCAGCACCGGGCCGTAATCGATCAAAAGGTTGAGCCAGCCAGACTTGGGCTTGGCCTGATTGGTTTCGCTCATGCCACCCCCGCGATCACGCGTGCGACCAGGTCCGGGTCGAAGGGACGCAGATCGTCGATCTTTTCACCAACGCCGATTGCGTGGATCGGCAGGCCGTATTGCTCGGCCGCGGCGACCAGCACCCCGCCGCGCGCGGTGCCGTCCAGCTTGGTCATGATCAGTCCGGTCACGCCTGCGACCTCCTTGAAAATCTCGATCTGTTGCAGCGCATTCTGGCCGTTGGTGGCATCGAGCACCAGCACC
>JBJTMC010000164.1:0-15748 GCA_046063325.1 Novosphingobium sp. | reverse complement strand
GGGCGGGGGACAGCCCCTTGAGAAAGCCATAGAAACCCGCCTTGTCGACGAGGTGGATGGCTGTGGCTTTCTGGCCGCGGTCGGGCTGGATCAGGGCGTGCTTGTCGGTCATCGTGGCACTGGCAATAGCCATTTGCGCGGATTGTGACTATATCCAGCGGCATGAACGAATATCAGACAGTCGCCGATGATGAGACCGGCCTGCGCGACGGCACGATCAAGCTGCACGGACCCGCGGGTTTTGAAGGGATGCGCAGGGCCGGACGGCTTGCCGCCGAAACGCTCGACGCGCTGGTGCCGCTGGTCAAGCCGGGGGTGACCACCGGCGAACTGGACGATTACGTGCGCCAGTTCACGCTGGATGCCGGCGCAGTGCCCGCAACGCTGGGCTATCGCGGCTATGCCCACAGCTGCTGCATCTCGATCAACCACGTGGTCTGCCACGGCATACCTTCAGACAAGACCCTGAAGGACGGGGATATCGTCAACATCGACGTTACCCCGCTGCTGGATGGCTGGCACGGCGATTCCAGCCGGATGTACCTGGTCGGCGACGTGCCGCTCAAGGCGCGGCGGCTGGTCGATGTGACTTACGAATGCCTGATGCTGGGGATCGAGCAGGCCCGGCCAGGCAAGCACCTGGGCGATATCGGCGCGGCGATCCAGAAATATGCCGAGGGGCACCGCTACGGAGTGGTCCGCGAATTTTGCGGGCACGGGCTGGGGCGGCTGTTCCACGATGCCCCCGAAGTAATCCATGCCGCGCGGGCCGGAACCGGTCCGATCCTGCGGCCGGGCATGTTCTTCACGATCGAACCGATGATCAACCTGGGCAAGCCGGGGGTGAAGCTGCTGGAAGACGGCTGGACGGCGGTGACCCGCGATCGGTCGCTGTCGGCCCAGTTCGAGCATTCGATCGGGATCACCGAGGACGGGTGCGAGATCTTCACAGCAAGCCCGAAGGGGCTCGACAAGCCGCCTTATTGACTCACGCGGAGGCACAGAGACGCGGAGGGATTGCTCCGAGCCGCAGGCTCTCCAACGATCGCGCCGTCAGCCCAATGTCCGACCTCAGAGGGCGAAAGCGGCTTCGCCGCTGATATAATCCCTCCGCGTCTCCGCGTCTCCGCGCCTCCGCGCGAACCTTCTAACCTCGCCCGCTGCGGATCGCCGCTCCCGCCGCGAATGGGGTGATCGCCAGCAGCACCAGACTGAACGCCCCGGTCAGGCCCAAGCCGCTTTCGCCGCCAATCGCCAGGCTGCCCGCGCCGAACACCAGCAGCGGGACTGCCAGCGGGATCGCCAGCAGTCCGCCCAGTGCCGCGCCGCCGCGCAGACCGGCGGTAAGCGCGGCGACCAGCACGCCCAGCGCGGCCAGCCCCGGGGTCCCTGCCAGCAGACCCAGCTCGACCAGTCCCAGCGTCTTGCTGTCGATCCCGACCAGCGCCGCAGCGGGCAGCGCGGCCAGCATCAGCGGCGGACCAAAGCTGAGCCAGTGGGCCAGCACCCGCACCAGGACCAGCATTTCCTCTGAGATTCCGCGCAGCGCCCACTGGTCAAACAGGCCGAGTTCCAGATCGGGTTCGATCAGCCGGTCAAGCGGGAGGATCGCGGCGAGCAATGCTGCCACCCAGATCACCCCGCCGCCGGTCCGCGCCAGCACCGGCGCATCGGGCCCGACCGCAAAGGGATAGAGCATCGCCACGGCCAGGAAGAACAGCACCGGCAACAAGGCCCCGCCGCGCCGTCCGCCCAGCAGCAATTGCGCAAGGTCGCGGCGGAGCAGGGCAAGGAACACGCTCACGCGGCAAAGTCCCGCAATTCGATCCGCTCCATACCCGGCAAGGCAAACGGCTGGTGCGAGGCGATCACCGCGATCCCGCCTTCGCGGCAATGCTCTGCGGCCAGCTCCTCGACCAGGGCGACGCCCTTGCTGTCGAGGCCGTTGAGCGGTTCATCCAGCAGCCAGACCGGCGCCTGCTGCCCGATCAGCCGGGCCAGCGCCGCGCGCTTTTTCTGCCCGGTCGACAGATAGCGGACCGGTACGTCCAGCAGGTTGCCAAGGCCAAGCCGTGCCGCGCCGTTGTCGGCGGCGCCGTCGATCCGCTGCCAGAAGGCCAGGGCCTGCCCCAGCGGCAGGTGCGGATCGAGCGCGGGGCGCTCATCCAGCAGACCGATCGCGCCAGTTCGCTCAACCGAGCCCGCAAAGGGAGTGAGCAAGCCGGCCAGGATCCGGATCAGGCTGGACTTGCCGATCCCGTTCGCCCCCGCCAGCTGCAAGGCGCCGCCTGGTTCCAGCCGGAACGCCAGCCGCGCAAACAGCAGCCGGTCGCCGCGGCGGCAAGCCAGATCGTGCGCGGAAAGTCGGCAGGTGCCCATCGCGGGCGGCGATAGGGCAAAGGGCGGCGGCTGCCAAGCACGGGCCCTAAACCGAACTTTCAGCATTCCGCGCTATTGCGCCCCCATGGAAGCCGACCGCTTCATCACCCGCCCTTTGTCGATCGCGCTCGACGCGTTGCGTTTCCTGTCGGCGTTCGGGGTGCTGACGGTCCACGCTGCGGAAATCTACGGGCGGGCCGATCAGATGCCGTTCACCCTGCGCCTGTCGCACGGCTGCGTGATCGTGTTTTTCGTGCTGTCCGGCCTGGTGATCAGCGAATCCGCGACCCGCCGCCCGATGGCGCTGCGCGAATATGCCCTGGCCCGCACCGCGCGGATCGTACCGGTGGCGCTGCCCGCAGTGCTGCTTGCGGCGCTGGGCTTTGCGCTGGTCAAGGCGCTGGCGGGGCCGCTGCCGCCGGGCTTTGCTGCCGACGGCCTGCGTTCGATCCTGACCAGCCTGGCCTTCCTCAGCCAATCGCCGTGGCTGGGCGCGCCAACCTGGGGCAACCCGCCGTACTGGTCGCTGTGCTACGAGGTCTGGTACTATGCGCTGTTCGGCGCGGGCCTGTTCCTGAACGGCTGGAAGCGGGTGCTGGCGCTTGCCCCACTGGCGCTGCTGGCGGGGTTCAATGTCCTGCTGCTGTTCCCGCTGTGGCTGGCCGGGGCCTGGCTGAACCGCAGCCCCTGGGCGCGCAGCCTGACCGCACGGCAAGGCATCACCTACCTGCTAGGCTGCGCGGCCATGCTCCAGGTGATCCGTCTGTTCGATGTGAAGGCCCTGTTCTGGCTGCGGCCCCGGGTGCCGTTTTCGCTGGGCATGTCCGAATGGGTGATCAGCGACTATCTGCTTGGCGTGGTGGTGGTGATCGCGCTGGCGGCGCTGCGCCCGCTCGCCGGGCTGGCCTCCGCCTGGCTGGCCCGCCATGAGGCGCCGATCCGCTGGGCCGCCGGATTTTCCTTTTCGCTCTACCTGTTCCATTACCCACTGCTCGGGCTGATGGAACGCTTCGGCCCGGCGCTGCCTGCCGGGGCCTGGTGGGTGCTTGCGCCGATCGCCGCGACGCTGGCAGCCTGCGCCGGAATCGCGCAACTGACCGAACGGCGGACCCCGGCGCTGCGGCGCTGGCTGGATCGGACCCTGCCCAGCCGGACGCCGCAATCCCCGGTTTCCATCGCGGCCAATCCAGCCTAGACCGGCGCCATGCCGATCTCTCGCCTGACCGACACCGAACGCTCCGCCCTGCTTGCCGAATTGCCCGGCTGGGCGCTGCGCGAAGATGGCCGCGCGATCGAACGCAGCTTTACCTTCGCCGATTTCAACGCCGCATTCGGCTTTATGGCCCGCGTCGCGCTCTATGCGGACAAGCACGATCACCATCCCGAATGGTTCAACGTCTACAACCGCGTGGAGATGACCCTTACGACCCACGATGCGGACGGGCTGAGCTCGCGGGACGCGGCGATGGCACGGGCGATCGAAGGCTATCTTTGATGGCAGTCGCGCGTTGTTCGTGCGGACAGCTTTGGCTGGAAGTGGAAGGTGAGCCCGTGCTCAACGCTTTATGCCACTGCGCCGATTGCCGACGCCGCACCGGAAGCGCGTTTGGGTGGCAAGCCTATTTTCTGGAAGCGCAGGTCGGCGCGCCGAATGGCAAATCGCAAGCACGGTCCGTTCCGGTTGCCGAGCCACAAGTCCGTCACTTCTGCCCCGATTGCGGAACGACTTTATGGTGGACGCAAGGGTTGGGGCCGGGATTGATTGGTGTTTCGGGCGGCGCATTTGATGCTGGCGTTCTGGCCGAACCGTTCGCATCCTATTCCAACGATCAGCGCTGCGACTGGCTGACGCTTCCACAAGGTTGGACAGTCTATCCATGACCGGCTGGGTCGCGCTGCTCCGCGCGGTCAACGTTGGCGGCACCGGCAAGCTGCCGATGGCCGAGCTCAAGGTGCTGGGCGAAGCGCTGGGGCTGGAACAGGTCCGCACCTACATTGCCAGCGGCAACCTGATCTTTGCCAGCCACCGGACCGAGCCCGAACTGCGCGAAGCGATCGAGGGCGCGCTTGAACAGCAGTATGGCAAACGGATCGGAGTTCTGGTGCGCAGCGCCGCAGAACTGTCCGGGCTGGTCGCGGGCAACCCCTGGCCCGATCGGCCGGGAAATCGGGTGGTGGTTCTGTTCACCGATGGCGAGGTCAGGCTTGAGGGCGTGCGCAACCAGGGGCAGGAGAAATTGCTGGCGGGTCCGCGGGCGATCTTCATCGACTATGGCAACGGCATGGCCGATTCAAAGCTGGTGATCCCGGCAGCGAAGACCGGCACCGCGCGAAACATGAACAGCGTGGCCAAGCTCGCAGAGTTGGCCGCCGCGCTTTAGCGTTCGCTCAACGGCTTGAAATTGGTACGGGTCATCTTGCGCAGCCGCCCCGGCATCCAGCGCGCGGCAAAAGCGATGCGGTGGGCGGTCTTGCCGACGCGGTTGTGCAACTCGGTGCCGTGGACGGCCTTCCACGCCGCTTCGGCCACTTCGCTGACCGGGGTGATTTCAAGTCCGGCTCCGGTCACGCGGCTGCGGATATTCTCGTTCGATCCGGCGTTGGGGTTCATGTCGATCAAGGGCGTGTCGATGAAGCCGGGCATCAGATCGGCCACCTTGATCCCATCGGGCGACCATTCGGCATCGAGGCATTCGGTCAGCGCGCGTACTCCGAACTTGGTCGCCGAATAGACCGACGCGCCCGGGGTGCCATAGATCCCCGCGGCGCTGGCGGTATTGAGCAGGCACGATCCCGGCGCGCTGGCCTTGAGGTAGGGGTAGGCGGCCTGCGCGCCGAACAGCACGCCCTTGAGGTTGATATCGAGGCAGCGCTCGATCTCGGCCGTGCTGTTTTCAGTGAGGTTGCCGCCCAACGGGATCCCGGCGTTGTTGAACACCACGTCGATCTTGCCGCCGCTGGCCTTTGCGCAATCGGCCAGCGCCGTGTCCCACGCCTCGCGGTCGCGCACGTCGAGCTTGTGCAGCGAACTTTTGCCCGCAGGAAGCAGGGCCGCGGTTTCGCGCATTCCGGCTTCGTTGACATCCGCGATCCCGACGAACCAGCCATGCCCGCCGAATTTGAGCGCCACCGCACGGCCGATGCCAGAGGCTCCGCCGGTGATGAAAATCGTCTTGTGGCCGCTCACTGCACTCTCCCGAATCGCACTTACATTGATGTAAGCAAGTTACAGCGCCGGGTTGTTATAGCAATGCCAGGTGAAGATCGCGGTTGCCCCGCGGTGCGGACGCCAGGCTTCGGCCAGTTGGCGCGTTGCCTTTTCGCTCGGGCGTTCGGGCAGGCCGAGCAGCTTGGCCAGGCCGGCCTGGACTGCCAGGTCGCCGGCCGGCCAGATATCGGGCCGCCCTTCGGCGAACAGCAGGTAGATTTCGGCCGACCAGCGCCCGATCCCCTTGATCTGGGTAAGCTGGGCGATCGCCTCCTCGTCGTCGTCTGGCAGGGCGTCGAAATCGAGCCCGCCCGATACCACCAGTTCGCACAATGACCGCATATAGCCCTGTTTTTGCCGGGAAAGACCGCAGGCGCGCAGGGTATCGAAATCGGATTCAAGCACCCGTTCGGGGTGCAGATCGGACCCGACATGGGCTTCGAACTTGCGCCACATCGAAGCCGCGGCGGCAACGCTGACCTGCTGGCCGACGATCGTCCGCATCAGGGTACCGTGTCCGGTCTCCCGAATGCGCGGCTCGGGGTACCCGGCAACGGCAAGCGCGCGGGCGATCCCGGGTTCGCGCGCCGCCACCTGGTCCAGCCCGTCCTTGATCTGCGCCGCGCTCAATCCCATTGCTGCTCTCGCTTGCCAAATTTCAGGCGAGTGGTTAGCAGCCCGGGCAAAGCCCCGAAAGGGCGCGTTCAAGAGGATCGATGGATATGCCCAAGCTTGTCGTGGTCAACCGTGCCGGTGAGGAAAAGGAAATCGACGCCAGCGCCGGGGTGTCGGTGATGGAAGCGATCCGCGACAACGGCTTTGACGAACTGCTGGCGCTGTGCGGCGGGTGCTGTTCCTGCGCGACCTGCCACGTCTATGTCGACCCGGCCTTTGCCGACAAGGTCACGCCGCTGAGCGAGGACGAGAACGACCTGCTCGATTCGACCGACCACCGCACAGAAAACTCGCGCCTGTCCTGCCAGATCGAGCTTTCGGACGCGCTGAGCGGCCTCAAGGTAACGATCGCGCCGGAAGACTGAGTTTAGGCGGGCCAAGCGCAATTCCGTTGCGCGGGGACAGCTTGGAACCTACCTCTGGCGGCATGACCACGCCGCTTGTCCAGCCATCGACTCTCGACCTTATCGGTAACACCCCGCTTGTCCTGCTGCAGGGGCCAAGCGAGGCGGCGGGCTGCGAGATCTGGGGCAAGTGCGAGTTTGCCAACCCCGGCGCTTCGGTAAAGGACCGCGCGGCGCTGTGGATCGTCCGCGATGCAGAGGCCAGGGGCGCGCTGCAGCCGGGCGGCACGATTGTCGAGGGGACGGCCGGGAACACCGGGATTGGGATCGCGCTGGTCGCCAACGCGCTCGGCTACAAGACCGTGATCGTCATGCCCGAGACGCAAAGCCGCGAGAAGATGGATACCCTGCGCGCACTGGGGGCAGAGCTGGTGCTGGTGCCCGCCGCGCCGTTCTCCAATCCCGGGCACTTCGTCCACACCTCGCGCCGTTTGGCTGAAGAGACCGAGGGCGCGGTCTGGGCCAACCAGTTCGACAATGTCGCCAACCGCAAGTCGCACATCGAAAGCACCGCGCCCGAGATCTGGGAGCAGATGGGCGGCCGGATCGATGGCTTTACCTGCGCGGCGGGGACCGGGGGCACGATTGCCGGGGTCGGCATGGGCCTCAAGGCCTTTGACGAGACCATCCGCATCGCGCTGACCGACCCGCACGGCGCGGCGCTTTACAACTATTACGCCAACGGCGAGCTGAAGGCTGAAGGGACTTCCGTTGCCGAAGGGATCGGGCAGGGCCGGATCACCGCCAACCTCGAAGGCGCGCCGATCGACACCCAGTTCCGCATTTCCGATGAGGAAGGGCTCGATTGGGTCGCCCGGCTGCTCAAGGAAGAGGGTCTTTGCCTGGGCCTGTCCAGCGGGATCAATGTTGCCGGGGCGGTCGAACTGGGCCGTCAGCTGGTGGCCGAAGGGCGTGAGGACCCGCGCGTGGCGACGATCCTGTGCGACACCGGATTCCGCTATCTCTCCAGCCTGTACAATGCGGAATGGCTGAAATCCAAGGGTCTGCCGGTCTTCCCTTGGCTCGCCTGATCGGCTAGAACCGGCGGTGATGGCAACACAACCGCCACGCAGGGTCGTACCACCGCTTTCCGGACCGCAGCATTTTGTGCCGCCATCGGCCCGTGAACTGCGCGCGCAGGCGGTGCAGCGGCTTCAGGCCGGATTGTTCGGGATTGCCGCGATCCTGCTGGTGGTGGGCCTGGCCAACATCATCAACGACCGCGCCCGGTTGGCCGATCAGGCCAACAATGTGCCAACCGTCCAGACCTCGGCCAGTTCCTCCGCCGCTTCGTCCGATCCGCTGGCCGATATCGGCGTAGTGCCCTCTGCCGTGCCGAGCGAAACGCCTTCGCCCCGGCCGGTGGCGCCGCGCTCCGCCCCCAATGCTCCGCGCTAGACCGCGTCCCGCCATCGTTGTCCTGCTGCTGGTCATCCTGGCCATGGCGGCATTCGCCTGGCTCAGCCGCACGGGAAAGTCCCAGCCGGGCGAGCCGGTTGGCCTGTTCACCACCTTGCCGCTGCTGTGGAGCGAAGACCCGGACATCGCCGCATCGCTGAAACCGGACCGGCAGCCGCACTGGGCCCGGGCGGTGATCGAAGCGCGCGGGCCGATCGTTCCGCTCGACATGCTGGCCGGGCCGCCCGGCCATGCCCCGCTTGACCGGGTGCGGCGTCTGATCGTGGCGCAGCCGCGCGTGCTGGGCCCGCAGGAAAACGTCGCGCTGGACGCCTGGGTGCGGGGCGGCGGGCGCCTGCTGCTGATCGCCGATCCCGCGCTGACCGAGGAATCGGCCTTCCCGCTGGGTGATCCGCGCCGCCCCCAGGCCGTGGCGCTGCTCTCGCCGATCCTGGCGCACTGGGGGCTGGAGCTGCGCTTTGATGATCGCCAGACGATCGGTGAGCACGACCGCACGGTGATGGGCGTTGCTGTCCCGGCCAATCTGCCCGGGCACTTCGCCACCCAGGGACAAGCCAACTGCAAGCTGTGGGGGGAAGGGCTGGTGGCGACCTGCGCGATCGGCAAGGGCCGGGTCGTGGCGCTTGCCGATGCGGCGCTGCTGGAACGGGACGATGCGGGAAGCGGTCACGCCAAAGCTCTGGCCTGGCTGCTGGATGCCGCCTTCGTCGGCAGCTGATTCGCCGAAAATCCGGGAAATCGCGGGACGATGCGGGGCCGGGTCAGCACCGGCACGTAACTCCTTGATTTCTGGCTGGAACAAACTGAAAACATTGATGGAATGCCAGCCCTGTGGAAAGAATCAGGTGTATATAAATCAATTATTTACCGTCTTATCCCGTGAAATCCCGCAATTTTCCCTTCCATCCCCACCAAACCAACGGTAAGGAACCGTTTCATCGACAAGGAAATTCACTGCCGCACCTGAAAAGGTGGTCCGGACGCGAGGGTGCGCGGCCGGAGGCGGGGGAGGACTTTCATTCGGGGCTCCGGGGAAACCCGGTTTGGAAGCGGGACGGATCAGGGTGCAGGCGGGCAAGCCGATCATGTACAGCGGCCAGGGCTTTTCGCAGGTTGGCGAGAAGGGCCGCTTTGTGCTGCCTCCCGATTTCCGCAAGGCGGTGCGCGAATCCGGCAACGGCGAACGCGTACTGTGCCTGGCCAAGCATCCCCGCTGGAAGTGCCTGACCGGATTTGGCCTGGGCCGGGTCGTGCTGTTCCAGGACGAGCTTGATCGCGAAGAGCGCATCGCGCTGGATCGCGGCGCCGAATACGACCGCGAACTGCGCGCCAACCAGCTCTATGGCTACGCCCAGGTGCCCTTCGATGATAGCGGCCGGTTCATCCTGCCCGAACGCTACTTCAAGCTGGGTGCGATCGCCGAGGCTGTCTACTTCCAGGGCGGCGGCCTGCAATTCACCATCTGGAACCCGGCCGAACTGGCCAAGATGGGCAGCGGATGGGAAGACGCCCAGGAGGCCTGCCTCGATCTTGCTGCCAAGGCGGCCGGCGGGAAGGGGCGCAAATGACCGCGCCCGTCGCCCCGCACATCCCCGTCCTGCTTGATGAAGTGATCGCCGCCCTTGCCCCTGCCCCGGGTATGGTGATCGTCGATGCCACCTTTGGTGCAGGCGGATACACCCGGCGCCTGCTTGATGCCGGGGCCAGCGTCCACGCCTTCGATCGCGATCCCGACGCGATCCAGGGCGGCCGCGTGTGGAGCGAAGCTGCGGAATGCCCTCCGCGGCTGGTGCTCCACGCGCGCCGCTTTTCCGAAATGGTTGCCGCGCTGGCCGAAGCCGGGGTCGCTCAGGTCGACGGGCTGGTGATGGACATCGGCGTATCCTCGATGCAGCTTGACCAGGCCGAACGCGGCTTTGCCTTTTCCGCGGACGGCCCGCTCGACATGCGCATGGCCCAGGAAGGCGAAAGCGCGGCCGACTTCCTCAACACCGCGCCCGAAGCCGCGATTGCCGACGTGCTGTACGAATACGGCGAGGAACGCCAGTCGCGCCGCGTCGCCCGGGCGATCGTTGCGGCCCGCCCGCTCGAAACCACCGGCCAGCTTGCCCAGGTCATCCGCAAGGCGTTGGGCTATCGTCCCCATTCCAACAAAGGCCCTGCGCCCAAGGATCCGGCGACCCGCAGTTTCCAGGCGATCCGGATCCACGTGAACGCCGAACTGGACGAGCTGCGGACCGGCCTGGCCGCGGCCGAAACCCTGCTGCGCCCCGGCGGGCATCTGGCGGTGGTCAGCTTTCACAGCCTTGAAGACCGGATCGTCAAGCAGTTCCTGCGCGATGCCAGCGGCGCGGTGGCCAACGCCTCGCGCCACATGCCCGCCAGCGCTCCGGCATTTGCCCCCACGTTCGATCCTGTCGCCAAGGCGGTCCGCCCGTCCGAGGTCGAGCTGGCGCGCAACCCCCGCGCCCGCTCCGCCACGCTGCGTGCCGCTGTCCGCACCATTGCCCCGGTGCGGGAAAGGAGGGCCGCATGAACCTGACCCGTGACCGTGCCCGCTCGATCGGCTGGGCCGCCGTCCTGCTGACTTGCTTCACCTTCACCGTGATCCTGACCTTCAAGGTCAACGCGGTGAAAAGCCAGGTGCGCCTGACCGAGCGGCAGATCGTGTCGGTCAAGGAAGACAAGCTGCTGCTTGAGACCGAGTTTGAGACGCGCGCCAACCAGCAGCAGTTGCGCAGCCTCAACGATGTCGAATTCGGCTATCAGGCGCCGACCGCCGGCCAGTACCTGGAAGGCGAACGCCAGCTCGCGTCGCTGGGCAAGGCGCGCGGCCCCGATGCGCCCAGCCCGATCCGCGTGGCGCGCGCCCCGGTTGCGGGCGAGGACGGCCTGCCCAGCATGGTCAACCCGCTGACCGGCAAGGCCATGGCGGCCGAGCCCCCGCGCGAGCCGCGCAAGTCCGATGACAAGACCCCGCGCGACCGCCTGAGCCGGATCGATGCACCGGAGGCCCGCCAGGAATGACCACGATCGCCGTCTCGACTGCTATCTCCTCGGGCCGCGGCGAACTGGTCAACGTGCGCCAGCGCAGCCTGCTGATGGCCAAGTGGCGGGTCTTGTGGGTTGTCGCCGGGTTCGCTTTCCTCGCCGCGCTGGCGATGGTGCGGATCACCTATCTTGGCCTGTTCGAGCCCAACGCCACCGCTCAGTCCTTTGGCACCGGCCTGCTGCCCGAACGCGGCGATATCGTCGATCGCAACGGCGTGCCGCTGGCCCGCGCCTTTCCGGCCTATGCGCTGTGGTTCAACCCGGCGGCGCTGGGCGGGGATGGTCCGCCGCTGGTCCGCTCTCCGCACGACGTGGCCGAAGCGCTGGTGCGGATCTTCCCCGATCTTGAAGTCAATTCGCTGACCGCGCGGCTCAAGGAAGGGCGCCCGGGCTATCTGCGCCGCCGGATCCTGCCCGAAGACGCCAACCGGATCCACGCACTGGGCGAACCGGCGCTGGAATTTCCGCGCGAAACCGAACGGTTCTATCCGCAAGGGTCGATGGCGGCGCATGTCCTTGGCTTTGTCGGTGCCGACGGGCAGGGCCACATCGGGATGGAGCAGGTCTTCAACGACCGTCTGACCGACCCGGCCCGGCGCGGCACGCCTGCGGTCCTGTCGATCGACACCCGGGTCCAGGGCGCGCTGGAAGACGAACTGATGCGCGGCATGACCGACAGCGCCGCCAAGGGCGCGGCTGGGGTCGTGCTCGATGTCGATACCGGTGAGGTCGTGGCGCTCGCCTCGCTGCCCTCGTTCAACCCCAACCTGATCGACCGCGCCGGTGAAGCCAACATCTTCAACCGGGTGACCAACCAGGTCGACGAACTGTGTCCCACTTTCAATCCGATCTCGATCGCCGCGTCGATCGACGCCGGGGTGGTGACCGACCTGTCGCACCGTTACCAGTCCAACCGGCCCATTTCGATCGGTGGGTTCGAGATCCACGACAGCCACTCGTTCGGCGCCTCGCTCAACATTCCCGAAGCGCTGATCCATTCCTCGAACATCGTCACCGCGCAGGTCGCCGATCAGCTTGGCGGAGCCCGGCTCAACGCGACGATGCGGGCGCTGGGCATGGACCAGCGCGCCCAGATCGAACTGCCGGCCCGCGGCTTTCCGATCTGGCCCCGGGGCGATTGGTCGCGCATCACGACCATGACCGTGTCCTATGGCCACGGCATTGCCGTTACCCCGCTGCACCTGGCCGGTGCCTATGCCGCGCTGGTCAACGGCGGGATCTGGCGCCCGGCGACCCTGATGAAGCTGGAACCCGGCCAGGTTGTCCCGGGTCGCCGCGTGTTCAAGGCCAGCACCAGCGCGCGGATGCGCCAGTTGCTGCGGCTGATCGTCGATATCGGCACCGGCAAGAAGGCCAATGCGATTGGCTACCGCGTCGGCGGAAAGACCGGATCGGCCGAAAAGCCCGGGGCGGGCGGCTATCGCAAGACCTCGCTGGTCGCGACCTTTGCCGCCGCCTTCCCGATGGATCATCCGCGCTATGTGGTCATCGCCATGCTGGACGAGCCGCAGGGCACCGTCGCCACTTCGGGCCAGCGCACCGCGGCCTGGAACGCGGCTCCGGTGGTCGGACGGCTGGTCCCACGGATCGGACCGCTGCTGGGGATCATGCCCGACGCCACCCGCGACGTCGACATTGCCGATCTTGCGCCGCTGGTCGGCAGCGGTGAAGGCGAATGAGGCTGGGCGCGCTGGCGACGCGGGC
Source organism: Novosphingobium sp. (assembly GCA_046063325.1). Taxonomy (GTDB): domain Bacteria; phylum Pseudomonadota; class Alphaproteobacteria; order Sphingomonadales; family Sphingomonadaceae; genus Novosphingobium. Next base: position 2,887 of record JBJTMC010000164.1, on the reverse strand, counting down.
CGGGATCCCGCTCGGCAGCGGCACCGACGCGCAGGTCACCGGCTTTGCGATCGACAACCGCAAGGTTGCGCCCGGCACCGTGTTCGGAGCCTTTCAGGGTGCGGCCGTCAACGGTGAGGACTTCATCCCGGCGGCGATCACCGCCGGAGCGGTTGCGGTCGTCGCCCGGGCCGAAGCGATGGTCGAAGGCGCGATCCACATCGCCGATCCCAACCCGCGCCGCGCCTTTGCCCGGCTGGCGGCAGGGTTCTATGCACCGGTTCCCGAAACGATCGTTGCCGTCACCGGGACCAACGGCAAGACCTCCACCGTAGAAATGGTGCGCCAGATCTGGCGGATGGGCGGGAACCGCTCTGCCTCGATCGGCACGCTGGGGGTGACCACCGCCGATGAAAGCGTGTCGACCGGCCTGACCACGCCCGACATCGTCACCTTCCTTGCCAACATGACCGGGCTGGCGCGCGAAGGGATCAGCCACGTCGCCTACGAGGCGAGCAGCCATGGCCTTTCCCAGTATCGCAACGAAGGGCTGACGGTTGCCGCCGGGGCCTTCACCAACCTCAGCCGGGATCACCTCGACTACCACAAGGACATGGACGATTACTTCGCGGCCAAGATGCGGCTGTTCGACGAAGTCGTCGATGTCGCCGGGGCCGGCGTGGTCTGGATGGATGACGAATGGAGCCAGCGGGCGGCCGATCATGTGCGCCGCCGGGGCCTGCGCCTGCTGCAGGTCGGCGCGGCTGCGGACAGCGACGGGATCCGCCTGGCCGGACGCACCGCGACCCAGCTGGGCCAGACGCTGGAGATCGAATTTGGCGGCGCGGTTCGCAAGCTTAACCTTCCGCTGATCGGGGCTTATCAGGCCGCTAATGCGCTGGTCGCGGCGGGTCTGGTGCTGGCGACCGGGGGCGATGCGGGCCAGGTGTTCGACGCGCTTACCCGCCTGCAGCCGGTCCGCGGGCGGCTGGAACGCGCCGCGATCAGCCGCGCAGGCGCGCCGGTCTATGTCGATTACGCCCACACCCCCGATGCGCTCGAAGCCGCGATTGCGGCGCTCCGGCCGCACTGTTCGGGGCGGCTGATCGTGGTGTTTGGCGCAGGCGGGGACCGCGATACCGGCAAGCGCGCACCGATGGGCGCGGTGGTTGCCCAGCAGGCCGATCTCGGCATCGTCACCGATGACAATCCGCGCGGGGAAGACCCTGCGGCAATCCGCGCCCAGGTCCTGGCAGGCGGGACCGGGGTCTTGCGCGAAGTGGGCGAGCGCCGCGCCGCGATTGTCGCCGCGATTGCCGAGGCCGGGCGCGACGATATCGTGCTCGTCGCGGGCAAGGGACACGAACAGGGGCAGATCGTCGGTGCGGGAGAAGCCTTGCGCGTCCTGCCGTTCGACGACGTCACCGTGGTCAGGGAGAGTGCTGCATGAATGCGCTGGCAAGGATCCTGGAATGGCCGGCTGAGCCGACCGATCTGATCGGTCTGGCGCTGTGGGATGCGGCCGAGATTGCGCAGACGACCGGCGGGGTGGCGTTTGGCGACTTCCAGGTATCGGGCGTCGAAATCGACAGCCGCGACGTGGTTCCTGGCGACCTGTTCTTCGCGCTGAAAGGCGAGGCGATGGATGGCCATCGCTTCGTCGCGGCCGCTTATGCAAAGGGCGCCGCCGCGGTCGTGGTCGATCGCCCGGTCAACGGTCCTCACGTGCTTGTTGCGGATACCTCAAGGGCACTTGAACTGTTGGCGAAAGCCGCGCGAAACCGGGCCGATGCGACCGTTATCGGGGTGACCGGATCGGTCGGCAAGACCGGGGTCAAGGAAGCGATCTTTGCCGCGCTCGACCGGTCGAGCCGGGGCAACGCGCACCGCTCGGTCAAAAGCTACAACAACCATGTCGGCGTTCCGCTCAGCCTGGCCCGGATGGCCGGGCGCAGTCGCTATGGCGTGTTTGAAATGGGCATGAATCACGCGGGCGAGATCCGCGCGCTGGCGGCGCAGGTTCGTCCGCATGTGGCGGTGATCACCACGATCGCCCCGGCGCACATCGAGATGCTGGGCAGCGAAGAAGCGATCGCGGATGCCAAGGCAGAAATATTCGAGGGGCTGGAGTCCGGCGGTGTCGCAGTGGTTCCGGCAGACAGCCCCCATTACGCCCGGCTGAGGGAAGCGGCAGAAAAGCACAAAGTCGCCGTCGTTTCCTTCGGCCGGGCAGCCCATGCCGATGTCCGCCTGCTCGATGCCGTGCCCGCCCCGGGTGGCGGCTCGCTGGTCACGGCCGATCTGGGCGCGCGGCGGATCTGCTATACCGTGGCCGAACCGGGCGACCACTGGATCACCAATTCGCTGGCGGTGATCGCGGCGGTTGGAGCCGCCGGGGGCGATCTTGGCGCGGCCGGCCTGGCCCTGGCCGAAATGCAGGGCCTCAAAGGGCGGGGCCAGCGCAGCTGGGTTCCGACCCGCGGCGGTGACGGCTCGGGCCGGGCGCTGCTGATCGATGAAAGCTACAACGCCAATCCGGCTTCGATGCGCGCCACGCTGGCCCAGCTGGGCGTCACCCCGGCGCGGCGGCGGATCGCGGTGCTGGGGGCGATGAAGGAGCTGGGTGAGCACGGTCCGGCCTATCACGCCGCGCTGGCCGAACCGATCGCGGCGGCAAAGGCCGACCACGTGGTGCTGGTCGGCGCCGAGATGATGGCGCTGGCCGACGAACTGGGGAAAGGGGCCTCGGGCGCGCTTGGCAAGGCCTTGTCGTTCGCGCATTGCGGGACCGCAGCCGAGGCGCTTGATGCGCTTCGCGGGTTTGGGGTGGAGAGCGGCGACGCGATCCTCGTCAAAGGGTCGAATTCGGTCGGGCTGGGGACTGTGGTTTCCGCGCTCGTCAAGCAGA
>JBJTMC010000163.1:0-12233 GCA_046063325.1 Novosphingobium sp. | reverse complement strand
CGCAGAGGTCACCGGCAGTCCCGCCTGGTAGCTGGGGGTGTCGAGCCGATCGAGCTGTTCATCGCCCAGCCGCGTCCCGTCGAGCCAGTAGCTTTTCCCGCCGATCCGCGCTTCGACGATCACATGGTCGAAGGCTTCCATCGTCGGCAGGCGATTGGCGACCAGGTCTCCGTCCTTGGTGTGGACCAGAACCGGGCGCGCATCGATCCCCAGTTCGTTGAGCAAGGCCAGCAACAGCACGGTCTTGCCCTTGCAGTCGCCAAAGCGCCGCGCCCAGGTCTGCTCGGCCGCCGCCGGAACGAAGCCGCCGTCGTCCATCCCCAGGAACAGGTAGCGGACCTGGTCCTGAACCAGCTTCAGGGCCAGTTCGGCCCGGCGCTTGGGATCGGTGGTTTGCGCCGCGATCCTTGCCGCCTCGGCCCGGACCGGGCTTTCCGGAGCGAGCCGTGCGGCTTCGGCATAAAGCGGGGCGAAGGTCCGCGAAACGGTTTGCCAGTCCTTGAACTCGGTAATTTCGACCGCGTTGACCAGCGAGAAGCGCCTGGGCGCACCTTCGGGCGCGGATGGCGCCGTGGTGTCGAACAAATCAGCGACCAGTTCGTTTCCAGTCGCTGTCTTCCTGAGCTTGGGCTGAAGAATTCCGGGAAATACCCGCCATTGCATCTGCTTGGACTTGTCCCACAGCATCCGCATCCGGAACCGTCCGAAGTTGGCGCCGTCGCTGGGGCCGACGACATATTCCGAATAGCCCTTCATCGCCGGATCGTGGCGCGCGACCGAATAGGACAGTTCGACCACATCGCCCACGCGCAGGTCTTCGGGCTGCATCGTCGCGGTCAGCCTGCCATCGAGCATGGCGCTTTCCATCCGCGTTTCGCGCTGGATGATCTTCATCCCGCTGCCCGTGCCAAGCAGGTCAATCGGCCTGCCATCGCGCAGGATCCGATAGCGATGGATCGTCAGGGTTTCGAGCGCCGGGTCCCAATCGACCTTGAGCGAGCCGGAATCGAGCCCCGATGCCGTTCCGATGATCCAGGCAAGGCCGTAATAGGTCGTCTCGCCCTTGTCGGTAAACTTGACCTGGACGTCGCCAAGCAGGTCGATCGTCGCAGCGCCATCGGAATCGCGCGGGGCCCTGGGCAGCGGAGCGATGTCGATCCAGGCGGGCGGCGGGGCCACGAGCGGGCGCGGCAAGGCCGGATCGCCAGGGCGAGGTGCCTGATCCGGCGCAGGCGTGGTGACCTGCAGCAAGACCCCGGGCGGAGAATCGCCACGCGCAAGGGCCGGCTGTGCCGCTGCAGGCAGGGCCAGGATCAGCAATGCAAGTGACGGTAATTTCATCGATTCCCCCGGCTTGCCGGATGCGTATTCTGCAACCGGAGGGTTACGGATTTCCCAAGCAAAGTCGAGAGGGAAGGAATCCTTAGGCGGGCGGCATCACCCGGGCCAGGAATTCGACCACCGCGGCGTTGAACTCATCGTTCCGGTCACCGGCCACCATGTGCCCGGCGCCACGGATATCGGCGATCTCAAGATGCGGGATCCGGCGACGCAGGTCGGCAACGCCGTCCTCATCGACGATATCGCTTTTCATGCCGCGAACCAGCAGGGTCGGGATCCTGCCGGTCCAGTCTGCGGCATCGAGCAGTTCCAGCAAATGCCGCGGATCGGCGCGGGCATCGGTCATCATCCGTTGATCCCAGTGCCAGCGATAGCGTCCGTCGGCATGGTGGCGCAGGTTCTTGTGCAACCCCGATAGGTCCTTGGGTCGGGGACGCTCAGGATAATAGGTGCTGATCGCGTCGGCAGCTTCTTCAAGGCTGGCGAAGCCGTCGGGATTGGCGGTCATGAAGCCGCGAATCTTGGTCACGCCAGCCTGCGACATCTTCGGCACGATATCGACCAGGACCAGCGCTGCGGGTTCAAGCCCCATGCACGCCGCCATCAGCGCGGTCAGCCCGCCAAGCGAAGCCCCGACCAGCGCAAAAGGTTCTGTCCCTTGCGCCGTCACCTTGATCAGGTCACGCGCGCGAGTGGCGACGGCATAGTCGCCGTCGTGTGACCAATCGCTGTCGCCGTGGCCGCGCAGGTCATAATTTATCGCGTAATAGCCTGCGTCTGCCAGTTGCCGTTCGGCCTTGTCCCACGAATGGCGGGTCTGCCCGCCGCCATGGCCCAGCACAACCGTCGGCGCGCCCATGCGCCCGGCAACGTCGGCGGCGATTTCCACGCCGGGGGCCACGGGAATGCGGATCGTATCGGTGTTCATGCCCCAACTTGACCCCTGCCGACGGCGCAGGTCAAGCGCAATTTAATCGCTCGATTAAGCCTCGATAAGTTCGAAGTCCTGCTTCTCGCTCCCGCAGTCGGGGCAGTACCAATCGTCGGGGATGTCCTCGAACCGGGTGCCGGGGGCGAAACCTTCGGCAGGCAGGCCGAGCGCCTCGTCATAGATCAGGCCGCAGTTGCGGCAACGCCACTGCCGCATCTCAGTTCACCGCAAAGCGGATCGGCACGTGCTTGGGCCCGCAGACGAAGTTGGAAATCGTCCGCTCGCCCTTGCCGTTCATTTCGACCGACTTCAGCCGCCTGAAAAGCTCCTCCCACAGGATCCGCATTTCCATCCGTGCGAGGTGCTGGCCCAGGCAGACGTGGACGCCGTAGCCGAACGCGATTTGCGGGTTCTGATCGCGGTCCATGCGGAATTCGAAAGGATCGCCCCAGACGCTCTCGTCGCGGTTGGCCGACTGGTAGGACAGCATCAGCCAGTCGCCCGCCTTGATCTGCTGCCCGCCGATCTCGGCATCGCGCACGGCGCTGCGCATGAAGTGCTTGACCGGCACTTCCCAGCGGATCGATTCCTCGATGAAGGCGTTGATCCGGTCGGGATCCTCCTGCATCTGCCGCAGCAAGTGCGGCCGTTCAGCCAGCGCCCACATTGCCCCCGCTGTGGTGTTGCTGGTGGTATCGTGCCCGGCGGTTGCGGCGATGATGTAATAGCCCATCAACTGCCGGTGATTGAGGTAATCCCCGTCGATCTTCGCGTTCGCGATCAAACTGTTGACCTGTTCGGTGGGATTGGCGCGGAACTTCTCGGTCACCGCCTTGAAGTAGTTCTCCAGTTCCATCGTGGTTTCCCACAAGCTCTTGAGCGCCTCTTCCGGAGTCAGTTCGGCGCGAGCCCGGTTGAGTTCGGGGTCGGCGTTGTTGAACAGTTCCTGGGTCAGCTTGAGCATGAAGGGCTCGTCCTCCGGCGGCACCCCCAGCACGGTCATGATGACGCGCAGCGGATAGAGGAAGGCCACGTCAGCCGCGAAATCGACCGCGCCGTCGAAGCTCAGCATGTGGTCGACGGATTCGCGAGCAATGGCCCGGATCGAATCCTCAAGCGGCCTGACCGCGCGCGGGGTGACGTGGGGAAAGACGATCCCGCGCAGATTCTTGTGCTCCAGCCCGTCGACCGAAACCAGACTGCGGATCAGGTTGGGTTCGCCCCCGGTCAGCGCCCTGACCTTCTGGTCACCCTCCTTGTTGGTCAGGAAGGTGGATTTGTCGCCGTTGTGGAAGATGTCGGGCTGGCGCTCGATCTCCTTGATGTCGGCGTGACGGCTGACCACCCAGAACGGCTCGATCTCATCCAGCTCGACCTTGTCCAGAGGCTGTTCGGCGCGGATCTGGGTGAACGCGGCATCCACGATCTCGCGCTCGGAATAGGCCTTGGGATCGATGATCGTGCGCGCCAGTTGCTCAGAAATCGCCATGCCGTTCTCTCCTCGGCGCCCCGCAAGAATCGGAGCTTGACACAAAGCTAGTTTGATTGTTGGTTGTTGGTCAACAACTATATAACACAATCGGGCCATGCCCGGCAGGGGAACACCATGGCGAGCATTCCAGCGCCGCAACCGCGCCGCACCCAAGCCGAGCGCAGGGCTGAATCCGGTGACCGACTTCTGGCCGCCGCCGCCACGATCATCGCCGATGAAGGCTACCTTGCCGCCACGCTGGAACGGGTCGGGACCAGCGCCGGGTTCAGCCGCGGCCTCGCCAGCCGCAAGTACGGATCGAAGGACGGGCTGATCGAGGCGGTGATCTGGCGCGTCTCCGCCCACGTCCATGCCGAAGTCGACGCTGCGATCGCGCCCTGCCCAACCCCGCTTGACCAACTACTGGCGCTGTTCGACCGCTTCGTCGACCTGGCGCTGCGCGACACCTCGGTCCGCGCCTACTTCGTGCTGTTCAGCGCGATGATCGCCAACCGCCTCGAAACCCGCAGCGTGTTCGACGAAGTGCAGCAGCGCTTCGGGGGGCGGATTGAGGACCTGGTCACCTCTGCCCAGCAGGCCGGTCAGGTTCCGTCGGCCCTGCCCGCCCAGCACATCGCCTTCATGGTCGGCTGCCTGCTTGCCGGGATTGCGATCGAGAACGCCACCGGGATCGCCGAAGCGGCCGAACCGGCGGTGCTGCGCCGCGATCTGGGCGCCATGCTGCGCGCGGCCTTGACCGGATGACCGTTCAGGCCGAGTCCATCCGCCCGGGCGCCTGATCGCCGCCAGCACGCAATGTCCACAGGGGGACCCGCAAAGATGACCCAGACCTTCCGCTTCGCCCTCGGCGCCGCGCTCGCCGCCCTGGCCTTCAGCGCCGCCTCCGAAGCGGCCAAGCCTGAAAGCAAGCCCGAACCCGATGCCTGCACCAAATCCGCTCCGCCCAGCAGCGCCGCACCCGCGCCGTCGGGCACGTTACCGGCAGAGCCATCAGCGGCGACCGCCGTGATCACCCTGACCGGCAAGGACCTTGCCGCCGCGCCGCAGCCTTCGGGCACGCTGCCTGCAACCTGCGCGCAGGCCACCAAGGCGACCAAGACCCGCTCGAACATCCAGAACAACTGAGCGGCGTTGCCGCGGCGGGGCATGGACGCTAGGCTCGGGACAGAAGCCTGTTTCCCCGGGAGAGCGCCGCATGAAATCCGCCCTGATCGCCCTTGCCTTGCTTACCTCCAGCGCAGGGATCGCCGTCGCGGTCAACGCCCAGGCGCCAAGCGAGGCTGCCAGCACCCAGGTTTGGATCCACGCCGGGCGGGTGATCGCGGTCCCCGGCCAGACACCGCGCGGGCCGACCACGATCGTCGTCCAGGACGGGCGGATCGCCGCGTTGCACGACGGCTTTCTTCCCGCTCCGGCCGGAGCCAGGACGATCGACCTCAAGGACCGGACCGTGCTGCCCGGGCTGATCGACAGCCACACGCACCTCTCCTCCGATCGGGCCGGCAACGAAGGGCTGGCCGCGGCGATGACCGACGGCCTACCACTCAGTTCCTTCGAGACCCAATGGAACGGGATGAAAACCCTGCGGGCTGGCTTTACCACCGTGCGCAACCTGGGCGACGATGGCGGCAAGACCCTGGCCCTGCGCGAAGCCGTGCGGCGCGGCTGGACACAGGGTCCGCGGATTATTGACGCCGGGGAATCGATCTCGACCACCGGCGGCCACATGGACGGCCGGGTCGGCCTGGCCGATGAGATGGAACCGCTGATCAAGACCGAGAACCTGTGCGACGGGGCTGACGATTGCCGCCGCGCGGTGCGCCGCCAGGTCGGGCGCGGGGCTGACGTGATCAAGATCGCCACCACCGGCGGGGTCAATTCGGGCACCGGCCTTGCCACCCGGATGTTCGAGGACGAGGCCAAGGCGCTGATCGACACCGCCCACGCCTATGGCCGCAAGGTTGCGGTCCACGCCCACGGGCTCGACGGGATCCGGCTGGCAGTCCGGCTCGGCGCGGATTCGATCGAGCACGGGACGATGATCGATACCGATACGGCGAAAATGATGGCCAAGAACGGGACCTACTATGTCCCGACGCTCAGCACGGTGAACGGCTACCTCGAACGGCTGGCAGCCAATCCCAACGCCTATCCCCCGGCGGTCAAGGCGCAGATCGACTGGCGCATCGGGATCACCGGCAAGTCTTTGCAGATCGCCTACCCGCTGGGCGTGAAGATCGCCTACGGCACCGACGCGGGCGTGTCCAAGCACGGCCGCAACGCCGACGAATTCGAGCTGCTGGTCAAGTTCGGCATGCCTCCGGGCGAAGCAATCAAGGCGGCCACGGTCAACGCCGCCGCGCTGCTCGGGCTCGACAAGGAAATCGGCACGATCGAGGTTGGCAAGGCCGCCGACATCATCGCGGTCGATGGCGATCCGCTGGCCGACGTGCGGGTGCTGAAAGCCATGAAGTTCGTGATGGCGCGCGGCGAAGTGATCCTTTCGCGGTAGGCCTGCCGTGATGAACCGCCTGCTCCGCCTTGCCGCCGCGCTGCTGGTGCTGGCCCCTTCCGCACCGGCCCTGGCCGATACGGTCTATGTCCGCGCCGGGCACCTGATCGAACCCACCAGCGGCGCGGTGCTGGACGACCGGTTGATCCGGATCGACGATGGCCGGGTCAACGCCGTGACGCCGTGGGCGCCGCCGCCCGCCGATGCGAAAGTGATCGACTGGTCGGCCTACTGGGTCCTGCCCGGACTGATCGACGCGCACGTCCACCTTGCCGATTACCTCCAGACGAATGACCCGGCCGAGCCGCTGCTCCATTCGGCTGAGGAAACCGCCTATGCCGGCGCGCGCAACGCCCGCGTCACTCTGGAAGCCGGGTTTACCACGGTTCATGATGTCGGCTCGTTCCGCGGCATGGGCAACATCGAACTGCGCAATGCGATCAACCGTGGCGACGTGATCGGGCCCCGGATCAACGCGGTCGGCGGCTATATCACCATTCCCGGCGGCGGGGGCGAGGTGACCGGGCTGCCCAAGCGCATGAAGGTTCCGCCCGAAATGCGGATGGGAGTGGTCCGCAATGCCGCCGAAGCTGGCCGCAAGGTCGATCTGTTACTCGGCAAGGGCGCGGATTCGATCAAGCTGGTCGTCACCGGGGCGGTGCTGGCCGAAGGAACTGAGCCGGGGCAGATCGAACTGTCCGGTCCGGAGATTGCCGCCGCGGTCAAGGCCGCCCGGGCGCGCGGGTCCTGGGTCACCAGCCATGCCCACGGCGCGGCGGGGATCAAACTGGCGATCCGCAATGGCTCGCGCGGGATCGAGCACGCCAGCCTGATCGACGACGCGGGCATCGCACTGGCCAAGGCGCAGGGCACCTACCTCGTCATGGATATCTACAACGGCGACTACATCGCCGAAGTCGGCCGCCGCGATCACTGGCCGGCCTCGGTCCTGCGCAAGAACGACGAGACGACCGAGGCCCAGCGGCAGGGCTTTGCCAAGGCGCTGCGGGCGGGTGTGAAGCTGGTGTTCGGCACCGACGCCGGGGTGTTCCCCCACGGCACCAACGCGCGGCAATTTGCCTATATGGTCAGGTACGGAATGACGCCGCTGCAGGCGATCCAGTCCTCCACCAGTGTCGCCGCGGATTTTCTGGGGTGGAGCAAGGACGTCGGCTCGCTGACGCCGGGCCACTATGCCGACATGATCGCGGTGAAAGCGAACCCGCTCGAGGATGTGTCCGCGCTGGAGCGGGTCGACCACGTGATCAAGGGCGGGGTAGTGGTGCGTTGAGCATCACGTGTCCTATTCAACCCCGAGAATTTTGAAATACAAAGCGAACGCTGGGTCAAAAGCAAACCAAGCCGCAAGCGCGGAAAAGAGACTCAGAATCGTCGAAATCGCAACGCGCGGAAGCCTGCCACCCACCGCTCGAATGAAGAGACTGCTGACAAGCCAGACAATTCCGCCTCCGACCGCCACGATCGGCGCAACTATGGAGGCGTCGTGGATCAGGGAGATCGCGTCGTTCCGGTGGCAGGGATCGCCCTGCGCACAATCGCCTAGCGTTATGCCCAGAAACACCACAAAGCCCATTGCTGGTCCCAGCAACGCCACAAACAGACAACCAAACGGCAGACCAACCCTTTTGCTAATTGCCTGCTTTAACAGGCGTATTTGCTGATGTCCATCGTAAGCCATTGGTTCACGCTGTGAGAAACGCCACCAGCGCCTTGACCTTCTTCTGGCGCCACTGCGGCAGCGGGGCGACCAGCCAATAGCCGTGGCGGCAGGGAACCGGATCGCCCAGTTCCGCAAGTCTCCCGCCCGCTTGCCAGCTTTCCGCCAGGAGCGCGGGTACGCGAGCCCGGCCCATGCCTGCGGCGGCGGCGGCGAGCGCCTGTCCGGCATCGCCGACGCTGAGCGGGGCCTCATCGCCTTCGCCGCCTGGGGCCGGATCGCCCGGCCAGGAGATCCACGCGCCCTCGCCCACCTCGACCCGGCCCGGCTGGCCCAGCGCCACGCCTTCGAGATCGCCCGGCCCTTCGGCCCAGCGCACCGCCAGATCGAGGTTCGCCTCGGTGAAATCGGCGTCCTCGACCGAGACCAGGCTGTAGCGCACCTCGGGGTTGGCCTTGCGAAATTCTGCCAGCTTGGGCGCTAGCCAAGCGGCGAAGAACTCGCGCGGGGCAGCGATGGTGTAGACATGGCTCGATTGTCCGGCCTGCATCGCCTGAACCGCATCCTCGAAATGGAGAAACCCGGTGCGCAGGGGTTCAAGTCCAGCACTGGCTTCTTCGGTCAGCTCAAGGCCTTTGGGGGTGCGGCGGAACAGCACCACCCCCAGCACATCTTCCAGCGCGCGGATCTGCTGGCCCACGGCGGCGGGCGTCACCGCCAGCTCGTCCGCGGCGCGGGTGAACGACAAGTGCCGGGCGGCGGCATCGAACACGCGCAGGGCGTTTAGGGGCAGATGGGTGCGCTTCATGAAGCGCGCGCTTAGCCCGCCGTCGCCGGAGCGGCCAGCGGAAAGAACGGGATCTTGACCTCAAACTCGCTGCCGTCACGCCGCACGAAGGTGTAGTGCCCTTCCATGCTGCCCATCGGAGTGCTGAGCGGACAGCCCGAGACATAGTCGTGGCTTTGCCCGGGATCGAGCACCGGCTGCTCGCCGACCACGCCCTCACCCTCGATCAGGTTGACCGCCCCGCGCGCATCGGTGATCCGCCAATGGCGGGTCAGCAGCTGAACCGTTTCGTCCCGGTCGTTCTCAATCCGGATGTGATAGACCCAGAACCACTTGCCCGCGTCGATGTGCGATTGTTCGGGCAGGAAATTCACCGCGACCCGCACGGTAATGCCGTCGGTGATCGCGGCGTGCTGAAACAGTTCCTTCATAGCCCCAAGTTAGCGATTGGAACCAAGCCCCGCAATGGGCCGTGGCGCGCGATTGCGCGGTTTGTGGAATACGTTTGCATATCGATTGCAGTCAATCGGCGCCGTGCTAACCCATGCGCCATGCACCCAGCCCCCCCTGTAACCGAGCTGTTCCTGCTCGCCCTGATCATCATCTTTGCTGCGCCGTACCTGGTCTGGCGGCTGGGGCGGACCGACTATTGGGCGCCGCTCGTGGTGGTGCAAATCGTTGCCGGAATCCTGCTGGGGCCCGGAGTGCTGGGCGCTGTGTTCCCGGCCTATTATACGACCGTATTCTCGCCGCCGGTGATCGGTGCGCTCAACGGCATTGCCTGGTGGGCGGTGATGCTGTTTGTGTTCGTTGCCGGGCTGGAGCTGGATCTGCACGAAGCCTGGCAGCGGCGCGGCGAAACCGGGCTGACCGCGGGGCTGGCGCTCGGCGTTCCGCTGCTGCTGGGCGCAGGCGCGGCGCTGGTTCTGCTGGAAACGAGCGCACCGTCTGGCTGGATCGGAGCCAAGGGGCAGACCTGGCAGTTCGTGCTGGGCACCGGCATGGCCTGCGCGGTCACGGCCCTGCCGATCCTGGTGCTGCTGATGGAAAAGCTGGAAATCCTGCGCACGCCGCTCGGCCAGCGGATGCTGCGCTATGCCAGCCTTGACGACGTGATGATCTGGGGCGTGCTGGCCCTGATCCTGCTCGATTGGGAGCGGGTGACCCGGCAGGCCGGGTTCCTGCTCGGCTTTGCCGTGGCCGTGGTTCTGGTGCGCAAGCTGATCGCCGCGATTCCCCAGCGTGACCGCTGGTACGCGGCCTTGGTCTGGCTGGCGGCCTGCGGCTATCTCGCCGACTGGTCGGGGCTGCATTACATGGTCGGCGCGTTCCTGGCCGGAGCGGCGCTGGATGCCAGGTGGTTCGGGGTCGAAACGATCGACCGGTTCCGCGATACCGTGCTGCTGGCCTTCATGCCGGTGTTCTTCCTGTCCACCGGCCTCAGGACCAGCTGGGACATGGGCGGGCTGACCGCCTTTGCCGCTGCCGCGCTGCTGCTGGCCGCGATGATCATTGGCAAGCTGGCAGGCGTAGGGATCGCCGGAAAGCTGCTCAGATGGGGCAAGGGTGAAGCCTGGGTGATCGGCTGGCTGCTGCAGACCAAGGCCCTGATCATGATCATTTTCGTCAACGTCCTGTTCGACAAGCAGATCATCACCAGCTCCGCCTTTACCGCTTTGCTGCTCGCCGCCATTGGCAGCACCATGGCGACGATCCCCGTGGTCGCGCCGATGCTGCGCAAGCGGCCGGAATTGCTGGACAAGCGCAGCTGACACCCTTGACGGATCGTGCCGTAATGAACCCGCGACCGGGGCGGAACGCCGGATCGGAACTGACTGTGGCTCAAACGGTTGCGTTAGCGAAGATGGCTTCAGCCCTCTGCTTCGATCACCATGCCAGCCGGACCGAGCTCTGACCGTTGATGACAGCGTTTGCGATGCGGTCTTCTTCATGCTGGTGATCGGGCGGAATGATCGTGCGGATCGACTGGCCGATCATTTCGGCCGCGGTCCGTCCGAAGATATCCTCTGCCGCCGGATTCCAGCTCAGGATCGTGCCATCAAGAGCCTTGGAGATGACGGCTGCGTCGGTGGAATTGACGATCGCGGCAAAAAGGTTGGCGGGATCCATCTGCGCATGCATCCGTCACGGTTTAACGTGACAGCCACGATGACCCCCGCCGACCGGCAAGGCAAGCCGTCAATCGGTTCAGGCCTTGAACCGGGACCTAGAGCCCTGCGGCCTTCAGCCCCCGGTCGAGATCCTCGATCAGGTCTTCCGGATCCTCCAGCCCGACGTTGAGCCGCAGCATGCCTTCGCTTACACCCATTTCCGCGCGCGCTTCGGCGCTGACCGAATAGTGGGTGGTGCTGGCGTTGTGGCACATCAGGCTGCGCGAATCCCCGATGTTGTTCGAAATGTCGATCAGCTGCAGCGCATCGAGCAGCGCATAGGCCTGCTTGCGCCCCTCGACCTCGAACGAGAAGATCGGTCCGGCCGCGTCCATCTGTTGCATCGCCAGGTTGTGCTGGGGATGGCTGGGCAGCCCGGGATGGTTGATCCGGGGAACCCGGCCTTCGAGAAACCGCCCGACCTTCAGCCCGTTTTCGGTCTGGCGCTGGATCCGCAGATGCAGCGTCTCCATTCCTTTCAGCACGACCCAGGCGTTGAACGGCGAGAGGTTCGGACCCGTATTGCGCTGGAACGGCAGCAGCACGTTGTTGATGAAATCGGCCGAACCGGACACCGCGCCGGCCAGCACCCGGCCCTGCCCATCCATCAGCTTTGTCGCAGAATAGGCCACCACATCGGCGCCCCATTCAATCGGGCGCTGCAAGGCCGGGGTGGCAAAAGCGTTGTCGACCACGGTGACGATGCCCCGGCTCTTCGCCAGGTCGCAGACCGCCTTGAGATCGACGATATCCATCGTCGGGTTCGCCGGGGTTTCGAAGAAGAACACCTTGGTGTTGGGCTTGATCGCCGCTTCCCACGCGGAATTGTCACGCGCGTCGATCGTCGTCGATTCGATGCCGAAACGCGGACAAAGCTGGTCGACCAGCCAGCGGCACGAACCGAACGCGGCGCGCCCCGCCACCACGTGATCGCCCGCCGAAAGCTGGCTGAGCAGCGCCGCGGTCATCGCCGCCATGCCCGATGCCTGAACCCGGCACGCCTCGGCCCCGTCCATCAGCGCGATCCGCTCTTCCAGCATCGCCACGGTCGGGTTCTGCAGCCGGGAATAGGTCATCCCCGGATCCTCGCCGCGGAACCGCATCGCGGCCGTCTCTGCCGTGTCGTAGCAATAGCCCGAGGTGAGGAACAGCGCCTCGCTGGTCTCTCCCTGTTCGCTGCGCCAGGTTCCTGCGCGCACGGCCTGGGTTGCCGGGCGCCATGTGCGGGTGATCGAGCGATCCTGTCCGGTGGTGCGTTTCATGATGGATCGGGCTGTAGGTTGGTGAAAAGCGCGGCGCAAGGCCGTTGCGCTGCTCCGCC
>JBJTMC010000162.1:0-11802 GCA_046063325.1 Novosphingobium sp. | reverse complement strand
GTGGGCAAGGTCCACCTGGCCGACGATCCCGCCTATGCCAACGCGCTGGCCGAAAACGTCGCGCCGCTGGTGGCCGACCTGATGGGGCACCACGACGCCTTCGTCGTGCCCGCCACCACCACCGGCAAGAACGTGGCCCCGCGCGTCGCTGCGCTGCTCGACGTGATGCAGATCTCGGACATCCTCTCGGTCGAAGGGCCCAAGACCTTCACCCGCCCGATCTATGCCGGCAACGCGATCGCCACGGTTGAATCGAGCGATCCCAAGCTGGTGATCACCGTGCGCGGCACCGCCTTTGCCAAGGCCGCCCCCACTGGCGGCTCGGGCACGGTTGAGGCCGTCTCGGGCCCGGGCGATGCCGGTACCAGCAGCTTCGTCGGTTCGGAAATCGCCAAGAGCGAGCGCCCCGAACTGACCAGCGCCAAGATCATCGTTTCGGGCGGCCGCGCGCTCAAGGATGCGGACACCTTCAAGGCCGTGATCTTCCCGCTGGCCGACAAGCTGAACGCGGGCGTCGGCGCGAGCCGCGCGGCGGTCGATGCGGGCTATGTCCCCAACGATTTCCAGGTCGGCCAGACCGGCAAGATCGTTGCGCCGGAAGTCTACATCGCGGTCGGCATCTCGGGCGCGATTCAGCACCTGGCAGGGATGAAGGATTCGAAGACCATCATCGCCATCAACAAGGACGAGGACGCGCCGATCTTCCAGGTCGCCGACATCGGCCTGGTCGCCGACCTGTTCAACGCCGTGCCGGAACTAACCGGCAAGCTTTGAACCGCGCAACAAGCGAACACGAAAAGGCCCCGCTTCGGCGGGGCCTTTTTGGTTTCAGAGCCGCTCGTACAGCACCAGCGCCGCCCCTTCTTCCGGCTCGTGCCGCCCATAGGGCACGAACCCCAGCTTCTTCGCCAGCGCGTCGGACGCCCCATGGCCTTCCTCGATCATGCAGGCGATCCGCTGGCGGCCGTGGGCTGCGTCGAACCAGGCCAGCGCGGCGTCCATTGCCTCGCGTGCCAGGCCCTGGCCCCAGTGGTCCCTGTGAACGATCCAGCCGGCTTCGGGCACGTTGTCCATCCCCTGCCCCTCGCCAAAGCCCCGGTGGCTGCGGAACACCCCGCAAGTCGCGATGATCCGCTGGGTGCCGCGCAGCCGCACGGCAAAGGTGCCATAGCCGTAGAGCGCCCAGGACCCGGCGTTGCGCAGCAACCGGTTGAAGGCATCCATCCGGGTCGGCGTGAAACTGCCCAGAAAGCGCCGGGTCTCCTCATCCAGGGTGAGGTTGAACAGGTCGGCCAGATCGCCGGTCCGCGGCTGCCACAGTTCGAGGTGGGCAGTTTCGAGCAGGGGCTTCACAGCAGCCCGTCGATCAGATGGAGCAGAACCCCGACCAGCCCGCCGACCAGTGTGCCGTTGATCCGGATGAACTGCAGGTCGCGGCCCACCGCGCCCTCGATCCGGTCGGTCACGGTCTGCGCGTCCCAGCGCTTGACCGTTTCGGAGACCAGCCGCACGATCTGATCGCCATAGCGCACCGATACGCCGACCAGGGTCCGCCGCGCAAAGCGGTTGATCTGGTGCTGCAGCGCGGGATCATCGCGCAGGTGGCGGCCCAGTTCGGCCAGCGCCTCGCCCAGATGCCCGCCGATCTGCCCTTCGGGGCGGCGCAGGCGGGCCAGCATCGCAGTGCGCAGCCGTTCCCACACCCCTTGCCACCACGCCGAAATCGCCGGATTGGCCAGCAGCTCGCCCTTCATCCGCTCCACCTTGGCGCGCAGTTCGGCGTCGTGCTGGAGATCGTCCGCCAGCTTGGCCAGGCCCTCTTCGATCTTGCCGCGCAGCGGATGGTCGGGATCGACGATCACTTCGGCCAGCAGCTTGTAGAGCCCGTCAATCACCGAACTGGCCAGCCGCTCGTCAAGGCCGGTCCAACGCAACACCGCGTTGGCGCGCTTGTGGATCAGTTCGCGGATCAGTTCCTCGTTGTCTTCCAGCGTCAGCCCGGTCCACCGCACCAGCGAATCGATCACTGGCATGTGGCGCTTGTCGGCGATCATCGCGGCGAGCATCTGGCCAAGCAGCGGCGAGACATCGAGCTTGTCGATCTGGCGGACCAGCCCGCTGCGGACCTGGCTGCCAAGCCGTTCGGGATCGAGCGATTCGAGCACCTGGGCGAGCAGCTCTGCCGCGCCGTCGCGCAGCCGGGTGCTGCCACCCTTGGCCGGATCGGACAGCCAATCGCCCGCCGCGCCGGCCAGGTTCATCGCCGAGAGCCGCCGTGCGACAACCTGCGGGGTGAGGAAATTTTCCCGCAGGAACTGCGCCATTGTATCGGCGATACGGTCCTTGTTCTCGGGAATGATCGCGGTGTGCGGGATCGGCAGACCCAGCGGATGCCGGAACAGTGCGGTGACCGCAAACCAGTCCGCCAGGCCGCCGACCATCGCCGCCTCGCTGAAGGCGCGGACAAAGCCGATCGCGGGATGCAGCCCCTCAAACTGCCGCGCCGTCAGGAACACCGCGGCCATGACCAGCAAAAGACTGGTCGCGAACAGGCGCATTCGCCGGGCCCGATCGGGTGGCAACGGCGCCGGGTGCCACCGGCGCGGGTGAGCCTGCCGGGCGTTCACTCGGCCGGAAGCGGCCCGTCGTCCAGCCGCGTGGCCGGTGTGGCCGCGGGACGGGGCGGATGGCCATCGGGCCCATGCTGGGGCTGAATCCCGGCCTCACCGTCTTCCGGACGGTAGGTCAGGAACATGCGCCGCAGCCACGGGCCGAGCCGCGATTCAAGCCCGTTGGCCAGACTGAAGCCGGCGGGCACGATCAGCAGGGTCAGCAAGGTGGACAGGATCAGGCCGCCCATCACCACGGTCCCCATCGGGGCGCGCCAGGCGCTGTCGCCCGAAAGCGAAAGCGCGGTCGGGACCATGCCCGCGGTCATCGCCACGGTGGTCATCACGATCGGCTGGGCGCGCTTGTGCCCGGCTTCGACGATCGCTTCGAACCGCGGTGTGCCCTTGGCCATTTCGTCGATCGCGAAGTCGATCAGCAGGATCGAGTTCTTGGCGACGATCCCGAACAGCATCAGAATCCCGATGAACACCGGCAGCGAGATTGGCTGGCCGAAGATCAGCAGCATGATCAGCCCGCCCAGCGGGGCGAGGAGCAGCGAGCCCATGTTGACCAGCGGCGAGACGAAGCGATGGTACAGCAGCACCAGCACGCCGAACACCAACAGCACGGCCGAACCCAGCGCGATCGCGAAGCTGTTCATCAGCTCCGCAAACACCTCGTCCTCACCAAACGGCTTGTTGCTGACCCCCTGCGGCAGGTTGGTCATGATCGGCAGCTTGTTGATCTCGGTCATCACGCTGCCCTTGAGCGCGCCCTGGGCAAGGTCGGCACCCACGAACACGCGGCGTTCCTGGTTGTAGCGACGGATCGAAACCGGGCCCGATCCGAAACTGATGTCGGCCACACGGGCAAGCGGCACCGAACCGCCTGATGCGGTCTGAACCGGAAGGTTCTCGATCACCGAGATATCGCGCCGCGAGCTTTCGGACAGGCGCACGCGGATCGGGATCTGCCGATCCGAGAGCGAGAACTTGGCCGCATTCTGGTCGATATCGCCGATCGTCGCGATCCGGATCGTCTGGCTGAGCGCAGCCGTGGTCACGCCAAGGCTGGCAGCCAGCTCCTGGCGCGGGGTGATGATCAGCTCAGGACGGCGGGTGTCGGCGGCAATCCGCGGCGCGACCACACCCTTGATACCCTTCATCTGTTCGACCAGCTGGGTCGCGGTCCGCTCAAGCAGGAGCGAATCCGCGCCGGTCAGCATGACCGAGATCGGCCGCCCGATCCCGCCCGGACCGACCTGGTTGAATTGCTGAAAGGTAATCCGCGCATCCGGGATCGTTTGCAATTGCGGGGTCAGTTCGCGCTCGAACTCCTGGCTGGTCTTGTCGCGCTTCTCCTTGAGCGAGATGAACAGGCGGCCATTGGCCTCGCGCACCCGCTCCTGGATACGCTCCACCTCGGCGGGCCGCTGCGCGACGATTGCCGCAACCGCATCGACCACTTTCTCGGTCTGCTCCAGCGTGGTGCCGGGCACCATTTCCACCGCGATCTGGCTGGTGTCCTGGTTGACTTCCGGGAACAGCTGCATCGGAATGGTCGTGAACAGCACCCCGGAAAGAACCAGCGACAGGAAGCCAATCCCCATCATCCAGATGCGGTGATCATACAGGCGCGCGCCGAAACGCCGAACCCAGAACCGCGACCAGGCGAAGAACCCGGTCTTCCGCTTTTGCACGAACAGGCCGATCAGGGCGCCAAACAGCGCGGTGACGGCGCAGCCAAGCACGAAGCTGATCGGCAGGCCAAACAGCATCCCGAAAGTCACCAACAGCGGGTTCGGACCTTTGGCCACTTCGCCTTCAGCCGGTGGGGTCGCACCAAACAGCAGCACATAGGCCGTCCCGGCGGCGAAGACGAAACCGAGGATCCAGTACAGCGGATTACCTGGCACACGACCCAGCAAGGCGCGCTTGGCCTTGGCCTTGGTGGTGTCCAGCGACCAGTTGAGCAGCCGCATGTAGCGGTCCATCCACGGTCCGGTGCCGTGTTCGGCCACGCCGTGGGCCTTGAGGAAATAGGCGGCTATCATCGGGGTGATCATCCGCGCCACCGCCAGGCTCATCAGCACCGAGGCAACCACCGTCCAGCCGAAGTTCTTGAAGAACTGGCCCGGAATGCCCGGCATCATGCCAACCGGCAGGAACACCGCAACGATCGAGAAAGTGGTGGCGACCACCGCAAGGCCGATTTCGTCGGCCGCGTCGATCGAGGCCTGATAGGCGCTTTTGCCCATTCGCATGTGCCGGACGATATTCTCGACCTCGACGATCGCGTCATCGACCAGCACGCCAGCGACCAGGCCGAGCGCGAGCAGCGACATCTGGTTGAGCGTGAAGCCCAGCATGGAAATGAACCAGAAGCTGGGGATCGCCGAGAGCGGAATTGCGATCGCCGAAATCATCGTTGCGCGCCAGTCACGCAGGAAGAAGAACACCACGATGACTGCCAGGATCGCGCCTTCGACCATCGCCGCGATCGAGCTTTCGTACTGCGCCTTGACATAGTCGACCGAGGTGAACAGCGGCACGAACTTGATCCCGGGCGACTGCTTTTCAAGCTGCTTGAGCTTGGCCACCGCGCCGTCATAGACCGAAACGTCGGATTCGCCGCGCGAACGGGCGATCGAGAAGGTGACGACTGGGCGCCCGTCGGTCTTGCCGATCGAGGTCAGCTCGCCATAGCTGTCGGATACGTGGGCGACGTCGGACAGCTTGACCGTGCGCCCGCCGCCCAGTGGAATGTCGGTCTGCGACAGGTCAAAGGCGTTGGGCGCATTGCCCAGCACCCGGACCGATTGGCGCGATCCGGCGATTTCCGAACGTCCGCCAGCGGCATTGAGGTTGAACTGGCGCAGCACGCCGTTGATCTGGCTGGCGGTGACGCCCAGCGACTGCATCCTGGCCGGGTCGAGCACGACCAGGATCTCCCGATCGACCCCGCCCGCGCGCTCGACCGCGGCCATGCCGGGCACGCTGAGCATCCGCTTCGTTACCGTGTCGTCGACGAACCACGACAGCTGTTCGATCGTCATGTCGTCCGCCGAAACCGCGAAATAGCCGATCGGGTCGGACGAGGTTTCGATCTTGAAGACCTGCGGTTCGAGAATCCCGTCTGGCAGGCTGCCGCGGGCCTGATCGACCTGGTTCTTCACATCGTTGAGGGCTTCGATGATGTTGGTGCCGATCTGGAACTCGACCATCGTTTCCGAGCCGCCTTCGCGCGCGGTCGAACTGATGTTCTGCACGCCCTGGATCGAGCGGATCGCCGCTTCGATCTTCTGGGTGATCTGGTTCTCGACCTCGGCCGGAGCAGCGCCGGGCTGGCTGATGACCACCACCACGCCGGGGAACTCGATATCCGGATCGTTCTGGACCTTCATCTGCGAGAAGGCGACCATGCCGGCCAGCATCAGGCCGATGAACAGGACGATCGGAACCACCGGGTTGCGGATGCACCAGGCCGAAATGTTACGGAAATTCATGGCTTGGCTCCTGCCGCGCGGCCGATCAGGGCTTTGGGGTAACGGGCTTGATCGTCTCGCCCGGCTGGAGGAAACCGCCCGCGCGCAGCACGACCCGCTCGTTTCCGTCGAGGCCTTCGGCCACGACGATCCCCTGGGGAGTCACCCGGCCCTGCTTGACCGGCCGGCGCGAAACCTTGTTCTTGCCGTCAACCACAAAGACGTAGGACCCCTGCATGTCGGATAGGATCGCCGATTCCGGCAAGACCGGGGCAACCGTGGTGCCCGATTTGATCGTCACGGTGGCGAATCCGCCCGGGCGCAGTTCCGGCGCATAGGCCAACGCGATCCGCGCCACGCCCTGGCGCGAGGCCGGGTCGATCACCGGGGCGATCTGCCAGACCTGCCCGACAAAGGCCTTCTGGGTTCCAACCGGGACAACCTCGGCGGAAACCCCGTTGCTAAGCGCGGCAAGATCGGTTTCGCCAAGTTGCGCCTTCAGTTCCATCTCTCCGCCCTTGGCAAGGCGGAACAGCACGCCCGACCCGGCGCTGACCACCTGGCCCGGTTCGACTCGCCGTTCGAGCACCAGCCCGGAAGCCGGGGCAACGATGTTGAGGCGGCGGGTCTGCGCCTGGAGTACGCCAAGCTGGGCTCCGGCAACGCGGACCTGCGCCACGGCGGCATCGCGCGATGCGCGCAGACGGTCGATATCGGCCCTGGAAACAAAGCCCTTGTCGATCAGCTTGAGCGCGCGCTGGTAGTTGGCCTCGGCAAGGTCGGCATTGGCCTGAGCAACCTGGATCTGCGCCGACTGGCTGGACTGCTGCTGGCTTTGCACCGAGCGGTCGATCACCGCCAGGACCTGCCCGGCGCCGACCCACTGGCCGGGTTCGACCAGCACGGACACGACCTGCCCGCCTTCACCCGCAACGCCGACCGGCATTTCGCGCCGCGCGGCCAGGGTGCCGGTGGCATTGATCATGCCTTCGACGGTGATCCGGCCAGGCGTAACGACGGACACGGTTGGCGCCTGGTCCTTCTTCTCCACTTCGGCCCCGCCGGACTTGGTCCGCTGGATCAGCAGGCCGATCCCGATCAGCAGCGCCAGCACGACCAGTGCGCCGATGATCAGGCGGCGGCGCGAACGGCGATCTTCATCCTGATGAGACAGGAGCGGGTTTTCGTCCGAATAGGTTTCGGCGCCTATTCTTGAATCAAAATTCATTGCCGGTCAGCCTTCGCCCCTGGATTGGCGCAAGAAGGCACAGACGCACCTTCCGCTCCAACTGTATTACATCTCTAAACCACCTGCCGCAAGGGGCCGGATATTGCTGTCCGGCAATGCCCTTTTCGGCGAATCCGCCTTAGTCGCGGCGCGGCGTCAGGGCAATGCGAAGCTCGGCAGACGGCACAAGGGATTCGGCAAACGCCGTTTCGGGACGCGAAAAAGCCGGAGCAAGCGGATTTGCCTGCCCCGGCCCGGGTCAATGTGTGTTCGCGCCGCTCAGTACTTGAGCTGGCGTTCGTAAAGGTCGCGGTAATGCTGGATGCGGGTCACGCGCAGGCCTTGCATGCCCGAGCGATCGACCGCGCGCTGCCACGAGGCGAATTCCTCGAGCGTCAGGCTGTAGCGCTCGCAAACCTCGTCGATGGACAGGAGCCCGCCGTTGACGGCGGCCACCACTTCGGCCTTGCGCCGCACCACCCAGCGGGTGGTGTCGGGCGACGGCAGCGAATCGACTGTAAGCGGCTCGCCAAGCGGGCCGATTACCATCGCAGGTCGGATCTTCTGGTTCTCGATCATCATCGTCCTCAACCGCCGGCCAACATGTTTCCGGCGTTGCCGCCACCCTTGCGGGCAGCTCGTTTGCTATCTGCTAAACCAGTTCGGTTAACATGTGGTGTGCCTTCGAAATCGCCCCGGAGAGCCGTGTTCCAGTTGTCGAAGGATCCGGGCAGAACCCCCGGAATTCCCCGGTTCAGGCCCATTTCGAGCGCAGCCGCATGAGCCGCGCTGAAGCGTGCGCGCAGTTCGGGCCAATCGACCGCTCCGCCATCCTGCCGAGACTGGACGACGGGACCGCGAAGGGTGTCGAGAAGGTTTCCTGCAAATTCCATCGCCAGAGCAATAGGGCGACAAGGTCAAGATCGGGTAAAGCCCGGCTTTACCGGATGGTGACATTGCTTACCGAATTGCCGCAGGCTGGCACGGCACGCTTTGCCTTGGCCGAAGCCCCGGTGTAAGGCGCCGCCAATGCCCCAGAACCCCGCCCTTCCCGACCTTGCCGCGCTGTTCCAGCTGCCAGCACCGCTTGCGAGCAAGCGAATCGTGGTCGCCATGTCGGGCGGGGTCGACAGCTCGGTGGTGGCCGCGCTCGCGGCGCGCAGCGGGGCCGAAACGATCGGCGTGACCCTGCAGCTTTATGATTATGGCGCGGCAACCGGACGCAAGGGCGCCTGCTGTGCCGGCGACGACATCCGCGACGCCCGCGCCGTGGCCGACCGGCTGGGCATCGCGCATTACGTGTTCGACCACGAAAGCGCCTTCCGCGAAGAGGTGGTCGAGCGGTTCGCCGACGATTACCTGGCCGGGCGCACCCCGATCCCCTGCATTCGCTGCAATATGGGGCCGAAATTCACCGATCTGTTCGCTATGGCGCGCGAACTGGGGGCGGATTGCCTGGCCACGGGACATTACGTCCGCCGGATGATCGGTCCGGCCGGAGCGGAACTGCACCGCGCACTCGATCCGGCGCGCGACCAATCCTATTTCCTCTATGGAACCACCGAGGCCCAGCTCGATTTCCTGCGCTTTCCGCTGGGCGGCCTGCCCAAGCCGCAGGTTCGCGCGATCGCCGAAGCCGAAGGGCTGCGCGTGGCCGCCAAGCCCGACAGCCAGGATATCTGCTTCGTTCCCGATGGCGACTATGCCAAGGTGGTGCGCGCAGTCCGCCCCGAAGGCGGCGAACCCGGCGAGATCGTCCATGCCGAAACCGGTGCGGTGCTGGGCACGCACAAGGGCATCATCCACTACACCGTCGGCCAGCGCCGCGGGCTGGAGATCGGCGGGCAGGCCGAGCCGCTTTACGTCACCGGGCTCGACGCCCCGGCTCGGCGGGTCCTGGCCGGGCCCAAGCGGCTGCTCGCCGTCGGCGCGGCCGATCTTGTCGAAACCAACCGGATCGGACCGCTGCCCGATGCTCCGCTCAGCGCCAAAGTCCGTTCGCTGGCAAAGCCGGTGCCGGTCACGCTGGAAGGGTCGCTGGGCGGAGGAGCCGCCTGCACGATCCGCTTTGCCGCGCCCGAATACGGCGTCGCGCCGGGCCAGGCCGCGGTACTCTATGCCGGAGACCGGGTGGTAGGCGGCGGCTGGATCAAATCGACCGAGAGCGCCTAGGCGCAGGGCTGCGCAATCAGGCAGCGGTCCATGACCGTCACCGCGTCGAGCGAATCGGCCAGCGCGCATTGGCCGGGTCTGGCTTCAATCGCACCGATCCGGGCCGGTCCATCCAGCGGGATCACCAGCAATCGCCCGCGGTAACGCGCCCTGGTTTCGGCATCGGGCGCGCCGTCGAGCCGGTCGAGCCGGAAATGCGGCCCTTCGACCAGCGTGACGCTGCCATGCCTGGGGACCTGGCGGTGACGATCGGGGGAATAGGGCTCGCCCCGCGCCACCGCGATCCCGGCATCGAGCTGCAGTTCGCGCGGGCGGCCGTAGTCATAAAGGCGGTAGGTCGTATCGCTGTTCTGCTGGACCTCGATCAGCCGGATTCCCGGTCCGATCGCGTGGACGGTGCCGGCCGGAATGTAGAAGAAGCTGCCGGGCCGCACCGCGTGCCAGGCCAGCAGCTGCTCGATCGAGCCGTCGAGCGCGGCCGCCCGGATTTCCGCGCTGCTGACCGGGCGGGTGAAACCGATCCCCAGCTTCGCGCCCGGCTCTGCGCCGAGAACGTACCAGCATTCTTCCTTGCCGCGCGTGCCCGGCGGGGCCTGCGCGTCATCGGGGTGAACCTGGACCGACAGGGCCGCGCTGGTGAAGAGGTACTTCACCAGCAGCGCATCAAGCGCGGCGGGCGGCGTGAACCAGACCTCGCCGATTCGCTCGCCCGGGGGCGAGGCAAACGGCGCGGGCAGCGAATCCAGCCCCCATGGCCGCGGCGACAGCGTCGTGGCGAGCAGGCCGTTCACTGGTTGGCAGCGCCGTGCAGCTTTCCGACCAGCTGCGCGCCGGCCCGGGTGGTGACCAGCACTTCATCGCCGTCAACCACGATCACCACATCCTCCAGCCCGATCGCCGAAACCCGCGGGCCGTCGCTTTCGACCAGGACATTGCGGCAATCGACCAGTTCGGCCGGACCGCGCACACTGTTACCCTGCGCGTCGCTTGCCCGCGCGGCGTGCAGCGCGTCCCAATTGCCGATGTCGGACCAGCCCATCGCGGCCGGGACCATCGCCGCGCGCTGGGTATTCTCCATCACCGCGTAGTCGACCGATTCGCTTTCGATCTTGGCGAAAGCCTGCGGATCCGGATGGAACCGGGCGCCGTCGGCCTTGCCATGGGCCACGGCTTCGCGCGCGTGGTGGGCGATCTGCGGGCGGTGCGCGGCCAGTTCGTCGAGGAAGGTTCCGGCGCGAAACGCAAAGATCCCGCCGTTCCAGGCATAGCCGCCATCGGCCAGGAACTGCCGCGCCCGGTCAAGATCGGGCTTTTCGACGAACCGGGCGACGCGGTAACCCAGTGTTCCGATCGCCTCGCCCCGGTGGAGATAGCCGAACCCGGTTTCCGGCGCGGTCGCCGCGATCCCGAATGAAACGAGCCAACCGTCCCGCGCCAGCTGGGCTGCTGCGCGCGCGGCGGCGGCGAAGGCCGCGCCGTCGGCAATGTGGTGGTCGCTGGGGCAAACCAGCATGATCGCATCCTCGGGCAGGCGCAGCGCGGCCAGAGCGATCGCCGCGGCGGTGTTGCGCGCCGCCGGTTCGACGATCACTTCGCCGCCCGCGCCGGCCGGCCATTGGGCTTCGACCGGATCCAGGTGCGCGCGCCCGGTAACCACGATCGGCGCAGCGAAGCCCTCGCCCGCGGGGCAGCGTCCCAGCGTGGATTCGAACAGGGTGCCATCGCCAACCAGCGGCAGGAACGGCTTGGGCATCACCGCGCGGCTGCGCGGCCACAACCGGGTGCCGCTGCCGCCGCACAGGATCACGGGATGGATTGAGGGATTGCTCATGGTCCGGTCTCTGGTTCGCGGGGTCTTCAGCCCTGCCAGGGTTCAAGTTGGCAGCCGGGCCCATCGCGATAGGTCGCGGTCTGGCTGGCGATCAGCGGGAAATGGGCGGTGACGCTTTTGGCCTGGGCATCTTCGGTCAGGCTGACAAGCTCCATCCCCGGCTCGAAGTCCTTCTTGCAGTCCGCCAGTTCGCGCCCGCCGACATAGCGGCACGAACAGGCAACCCGCGCGCCATAGGCGGTCCCGGTCATTGCATAGCCATGAAGCGGCTTCCAGAACACCGCCAGGACCACGCCGATCAGGGCCAGTCCCAGCAGGATCATGCGGCGGCGCCATGGCGACCGGAGAGCAGGATTCGGTTTGACGGTTGCCATTGTCGTGCCTTTGGGCGAGGGATGCGCGCCATGCCCGCGCGCCGGTTGTCCCTTATCCTGCCGTTGCTTGCTCTGCCAGCCCTGATCGGTTGCGGCGGATCGA
>JBJTMC010000161.1:0-9474 GCA_046063325.1 Novosphingobium sp. | reverse complement strand
TCCGCCTCAACGAACGACAGGCTCATGCCGGGACCTTGACCGCCAGTCCGCAGATCCGGAGGAAATTGGCGAGCATTTCGTGGCCATGCTCGGTCGCGATGCTCTCCGGGTGGAACTGCACGCCGTGGATCGGCAGGTCCCGGTGGCGAAAGCCCATGACGTGTCCGTCATCCGAGGTGCAGTTGACCACCAGCCCATCGGGCACGTCATCGACGATCAAGGAATGGTAGCGCGTCGCCAGGAACGGTGAGGGCAGACCTTCGTAGAGCCCGGTCCCGTCGTGGGTGACCTGGCTGGTCTTGCCATGCATCAGGCCGCCGCGGACGACCTGG
This sequence comes from Novosphingobium sp., assembly GCA_046063325.1. Taxonomy (GTDB): domain Bacteria; phylum Pseudomonadota; class Alphaproteobacteria; order Sphingomonadales; family Sphingomonadaceae; genus Novosphingobium. The sequence goes on along the minus strand of JBJTMC010000161.1, from coordinate 9,142 downwards.
CCGCCGAAATACTGGCCGATCGACTGGTGCCCCAGGCACACACCCAGCAGCGGCTTGCCTGCGTCAGCGCAAGCCCCGACCAGATCGAGACTGATCCCGGCTTCGTTGGGCGTGCAGGGGCCGGGCGAGATCAGAAATCCCTTTGCGCCGGTGCTGACCGCTTGGCCTGCGGAGATCGCATCGTTGCGCACGACCTCGACCCCGGCGCCCAGTTCCATCAGGTAGTGGACCAGGTTCCAGGTAAAGCTGTCGTAGTTGTCGATGACGAGGATATCGGCCATGGCGAGCCCCATAGGCGGGTGCGCCGGGTTTTGCGAGTCAAGCTTTGCCCACGAATTTGTCGCTGGCCCGCACCAGTCCGTCGGTGATCCCGGGCTCGGTGAACAGGTGTCCGCCGTCCGGCACGATCTGCAAATCAACCTCGGGCCAGGCCTGCTTCAGCGCCCAGGCCGCCGCCGGGGGCGTGCAGCAATCGTGGCGGCCCTGGACGATGATCCCGGGTATCCCGCGCAGCCGTCCCGCATCGCGCAGCAACTGTCCCGGCTCCAGCCAGCAATCGTGCCGGAAATAGTGGCTTTCGATCCGGGCGACGGCGACAGCGTGATCGTCGGCAGTGAAATCGGCCATCATGTCCGGGTCAGGGAGCAGGGTCACGGTCACGCCCTCCCACATCGACCAGACCTTGGCCGCAGCAAGCCGCACCGCCGGATCCTCGCTGGTCAGGCGGCGCTGGTAGGCTTCGACAATATCGCCGCGTTCGGCCGCGGGGATGTGGCCGACGAATTCGTCCCAGGCTTCAGGATACAGCTCGCTCGCGCCGTATTTGTAGAGCCAGTCATACTCCGTCTGGCTGCCCAGAAAGATCCCGCGCAGCACCAGTTCGGTCACCCGTTCGGGGTGGGTCTGAGCATAGGATAGGCTGAGGGTCGAGCCCCAGGATCCGCCAAACACAAGCCATTTGTCGTGTCCGGCCATTTCCCGCAGCTTTTCCATATCGGAAACGAGGTGCCAGGTGGTGTTGGCCTCAAGGCTTGCGAACGGCGTCGAACGCCCGCAGCCACGCTGGTCGAACAGCAGCACATCGTAAAGCGCCGGATCGAACTGCTGGCGCTGCTTCGGGCTGCACCCGCTTCCGGGACCACCGTGGAGAAACACCGCCGGCTTACCGCCCGGCGTGCCGCAGCGCTCCCAGTAAATGCTGTGCCCATCGCCCACATCGAGCGTGCCGCTCGCGAAAGGCTCGATCGGCGGATAGAGGGTGCGGCGCTGGGTCATTGTGTCCACCTTCAGGGGCCTAAGCCGGCTTGATGCCTGCTGCGGCGAGGATAGTCCGGAATTGGTCGATCTGTTCGGGCGTCAGATCGCGCTTCGCAAACAGATACATGAAGCCCGGCGTCCGCCTCAGCGCGAATACGCCGTCGATGTCCAGATAGTCCACGAACCGCGTCCAGGGGTGATTGGTGCTGCCTTCGGCGTAACTGGACTGAAATCCTTCTGACGAAAGACGATAGTTTGTCGGCATCGCCAATGTTCCGGTCAGTTCATACTGGCGATCGCTGGCACCGCGAAGTTGCAGCCAGCAGACGACGAACCGGGTCAGGAGCATTACGGCAGATACGGCGACGCCCAGCCCAAGCTGTTCTTTGGCATCGGCCCAAAAACCGGCCCCGCTTGGACCAGCTCCTGCCGTAGCCACTGCCGTCATCAGGAAGGTCCCGCTCAGAAACCCATAGATGACCCGCCGAAACGACCATTCGCGCAAGTAGATATGGGCGTTGACGGCCTGAAAATCGTCGCGGGTGACTTCGCCGACGAACTCGAGCGGCGTCACGCCATCCTTCGGAATTTCCCCGGTCACTTCGCCTCCATCAGCTTGCCCAGATCCTTCTTCCAGAACTTGGCCCAGGTGTGGGTGCCGTGGCCCTTGGTATCCTTGCTCGCCGGAATCAGGATGAACTTGGCACGCGGCATCAGCTTGGCGTGCCTTTGCGCCATGCCCAGTTCGGGCGGATTGATGAAATCGTCGGCCGAATTGATCCACAGCACCGGCACGGTGATGGTCTTCAGCAGCGGCAACGGGTTGTAGCTGCGCGAGCTGTCGAGCTGATAAATCTGGTCGTTGGCGTCGGCATCATCCCTGGAACGGGCCTTGTAGGTATCGTGCAGGTAATCGATCGCCTTTTCGCGGGTTGGGTACTGGTCCTGCAAGGCGATCGGATTGGCGCCCGCAATCATCGAAAGATAGCGCGCCGTGCGCAGGCCCTGTTCGGGCTGCTTGCCATAGTTGCCGCCGTCCCAGTCCGGATCGGCCTGGATCGCGTCGATCGACATCTGCCGCCACATCCGGTTGCGCCCGGCGATTTCCACCGCATTGCAGGCGAACGGGGCGAGCCGCAGGGCAAAGCCGGGATGCTCGGTTCCCCAGACGAAGGCATGCATGCAGCCCATCGAGGTGCCAAGGATCAGCTGCAGCTTGCTGACCTCCAGCCCTTCAAGCAGCATACGTTGCTGGGCGTTGACCATATCGCTGTAGTCATAGTGCGGGAACTTCATCCGCAGCCCGTCGCTGGGCTTGCTGCTTTTGCCGTGGCCGATGTTGTCCGGCAGGATCACGTACCACTTGGAGATGTCGAGCACCTTACCGGGGCCGTAAAGCTCGTCCGCGAATTGCGGGCGAAAGAACTGCGCGCCCGATCCGCCGGTGCCGTGCAGGATCATCACCGCGTTTTCCACCTCGCCCCCGGCGTTGCGGCGCGGGGTGCCCAGCGTGGTCACGTGCATCCGCACGTCCATCACTTCGCCGGTGTTGAACCGAAACGCGGGCAACAGCACGTCTCGTTCGGTTGCGCGCTTGGCCCAGTCCTCTGCGTGGAGCGGGGCCGCGAACAGGACGAGGAGCAGAAACAGGAACTTGCGCATAGTCATCCCTTCAGGCGCTGGGCAAAGGCTTCGATCACGCTGTTGCCGGTGCGGTCGACAACCTTGCTGGCAACCGTGGCCATGGCAAAATCGGAAGTGATCGTACGGAAATCGGGATGTTCGGCCTTCGCCAGATCGCAGATTATCCGCGCGATATCATCGCCGGTCTGACCGTAGGTCGCAAAGACATTGCCCGACGCCGCCATGTAGCGCTGGGCCAGCGTCGCATAGGGTTCGGCCATGGCGGCGAGCGACCCTTGCGAGCTTGAGCGGACCGAGGCGACGAACTCGGTGTTGATCGGCCCGGGCTCAACCAGGCAGATATCGACGCCGAACTGCTGGGCCAGCGGGGCCAGGCCCTCCATCATCCCTTCAACCGCGAACTTGGCGGCGCAATAGGCTTCGTTGAACGGTTGGCCGAGCAAGCCGCCGACGCTGGTGATGGTGATAATCCGGCCCGAGCCATGCTCGCGCATGTGCGGCAGAACCGCTTTGGTCAGGTTCCACACCCCGAAGAAATTGGTCTCCATTGTCCGGCGCAAGTCGGCATCGCTGGTCTGCTCGACCGAACCGAGGAACCCCGCGCCCGCGTTGTTGACCAGCAGGTCGATCCGCCCGTGCTGCGCGATTGTCGCCTGGACCGCCGCGTCGATCGAAGCCGAATCGCAAACGTCGAGCGCCAGCACGTCAAGGCTCACCCCGGCGGCGGTGCAGGCATCGATCAGGGGCTGTTGCTTTTCCGGATCGCGCATCGTCGCAACCACGCTGGTGCCAGCCTCGGCGAGGCGAACCGCGGCATGGAGACCGACGCCAGTGGAGCAACCCGTAATCAGGGCAACCGGTCGATTATCCATGCGCCTTCTCCTTGATGTTATTGCCCGAACCCGGCCTCTCCAGCCACGCGAATGGCTTCCCTTGCCGCCGCAATCAATGCCCCCGCCTTCGCTTCGCATTCGCGCTGTTCGTATGCCGGATCGCTGTCGGCGACAATCCCGGCACCGGCCTGGACATGAAGCATGCCGTCCTTGACCACCCCGGTGCGCAGCACGATGCAGCTGTCGAGGTTACCGTCGGGGGCGAAATAGCCGACCCCGCCAGCATAGGCCCCGCGGGTTTCGGGTTCGAGTTCGGCAATGATCTCTGCTGCGCGAACTTTGGGCGCGCCGCTGACGGTTCCGGCCGGAAAGCCCGCGAAAACCGCGTCGATCGCATCGTGATTGGCCGTATCGAGTCGTCCGACCACGTTCGATACGATGTGCATCACGTGGCTATAGCGCTCGATAGTGTAGCTCTGGGTGACCTTCACCGTGCCCGTTTCCGCGACCCGGCCGACATCGTTGCGGCCCAGATCGAGCAGCATCAGATGTTCGGCCCGTTCCTTGGGATCGGCGAGCAGGCTGGTTTCGTTGTCCCGGTCTTCTTCGGGCGTGGCGCCGCGGGGGCGGGTGCCGGCGATCGGCCGGATCGTCACTTCCCCGTCGCGCACACGGACCAGAATTTCCGGGCTCGATCCGGTCAGAGCGAAGCCCGGGAGATCGAGGAAATAGAGGAACGGCGACGGGTTTACCCGGCGCAGCGCGCGGTATAGCGCGAGCGGGGGCAGGGTGAACGGGCAGGTGAAGCGCTGCGCCAGGACCACCTGAAAGATGTCCCCGGCCGCAATATAGTCCTTCGCGCGCAGCACCATGTCGCGGTATTGGCCGGACGCCATGGTGGGCTGAAGGGCCGGTTCAGGGAGGCTCGCATCGGTGGCGATGGCCGGGATCGGATCGCCCAGCTTGCGCAGCGCCTCGTCAATCCGGTCCTGTGCGGCGTCGATCGCCTTGCCGGGTGCAAGACTGCCGGGCCAGACCGGCGCGACGCACCACAGAGCATCGGTCAACCGGTCGAACACCAGGATCAGCGCGGGCCGCACGAACAGCATGTCGGGCAGGGCCAGCGGGTTGTCCGCCGGGCGCGGAAGCTTTTCGATCAGGCCGTAAGTCTCGTAGCCGAAATAGCCGACCAGGCAGGCCAGCGCGGGCGGCAGCGCAGCGGGAACATCGATCCGGCAAGCGCCGACCAGCGCGCGCAGTTCCGCGAGGCTATCGCCGGGCAGGGGGCGGAAGGCGGCGCGGTCATGGCGCCAGTCGCGGTTGATTTCGGCCGTGGCACCGGTGGCACGAAACACCAGATCGGGATCGAGCCCCAACAGGCTGTAGCGCCCGCGCACTTCGCCGCCTTCGACGCTTTCCAGCAGGAAATCGCCGCGCCCTTCGACGATCAATTTCAGCGCTGCACCGACCGGTGTCTCGGTATCGGCAATCAGCCTGCGCCAGATCAGGCCAGGTCGCCCTTCCTCGAGGGAAGCCCGCGCTGCTGCGCGATTTTCGGCCCCTGCACCGGCCATGACCCGTGCCCTATTTGCCGCCCAGCAGGCGGGTCTTGAGCTTGGCCACGTTGCCATCGTTGCGGCTTGCGCCAACCTCGTCGCGCATCGCCCCGGCAAGCTGATCAGCATATTCGCCGCCAACCGCACCCTGCAGGCTTTCCTGCAGCCCGGCGAGGCGCTTGTCGTCCTTTGCCACCGTGCCGGGGGTAACCTCGGTCACAGTCACCACATACCAGCCGCGGTTGCGCGGCGCGGCGAGGAGCCGGACCTTGCCCTTGGCCATTGCGAAGACCAGCCGTTCCGGCATCGAGGCCTTGTTGCCCTGGGCCTGCACTTCCATGCGGGCCTTGTCGACATGGTCGACCGGGGGGAGGGGCAGACCGACAGAGGCCAGAGCGACTTCGACCGGAACACCCTTTTCGATCTGGGCCTTGACCTTTTCGGCGGCAGCCTTGGCGGCAACAGCGCCCTTGGAAAGCTGGACGTCGGTGATCACCTGCTCGCGGATCTGCGCCAGCGGCGGCGGAGCGGCCGGGGCGATCGTGCCGATGTCATAGATCATGAAGGTCTTACCAGGCTCGACCTCGGTCAACTGGGGCTGTTTTTCGCCTTCCATCGCAAAGGCCGCCTGGAACACCGGGGCCAGCTCTTGCGGCGCGGTGACGCCCGGCTTGCCATAGACACCGCCATTGGCGACGAGCTGGGGCGTTTCGTTGAGCGTTACCCCCAGTTCCTTGGCGATGTCGGGCAGGTTTGCTCCGTTGGTAAGCTCATCTTCGATCCGGGCCGAAAATTCGGCAATGGCATCGCGGCGCTTGGCCTCGGTCAGCTCCTTGACCAGTTCGGGACGCGCCTGTTCCAGCGTCTTGCCGGGGTTGTTGGCCAGGGCGTCAACCCGCACCAGCACCCAGCCAAGCGGCACCTTGAAGGGGCCTGCAATTTTGCCTGGGGCCGTGCCGAATACCGCCGTTGCGGCATCCTTGCTGGTCTGCAGGGCATATTCATCCTTACCCAGCGATCCCAGCGACGCAACGGCCAGTCCCTTTGCCCCGGCGGCGGCGTCAAGCGGCTTTCCGGCCGCGACTTCGCCCATCACCTGGCGCGCGGAAGCCTCGCTCGGCAGGACCATCTGCGAAAGCTTGCGCTTTTCGGTCGGCGCGTACTTCGCCTTGTCCGCTTCGTAACGCCCAGCAATCTCTGCATCGGTCGGAGCGGGAACGTTCTTGAGCACGCCTTCGCCAAAAGTTACGTAACGGATCGTGCGGCGTTCGGGCAGGGAATAGTCGTCCTTGTGGCCGTCGTACCACGCCTTGACTTCGGCCTCGCTCGGCGGGGTCTTGGGGGCAAAGGCGGCGGCAGGAAGGGTCAGGATTGCGCCCTTGCGCCGCTCTGTCACCATACCGGCATAGCGCACCGCCATATTTTGCGGGACGAAGGTTCCGACCGAGGCCGGACCGACCAGTTGCCGCGCCATCAGGTCCTCGGCAACTTCTTCGCGAAATTCAGCGTCTGTCATCCCGCGTTCGGTCAGGAATCGGCGATACAGCGCCGGATCGACCTTGCCGTCAGGGCCCTGGATCGCAGGGATCTTCGCAAGCTCGTGGTTGATCAGGTCTTCACCGATATACATGCCGTGCTTCTTGCCGAAGACGTAAGCCGCCTTGCGGTTGATCATGTAATCGAGCAGTTCGTTGAGCCCATCCTTGGCGAGGAAGCTGGCAACGGTGGCGGTCGGATCATTCTGGCGCATGCGCGAAAGCACGTTGTTTATCGAAGTTTCAACCTGACGGCTGCCGATCCGCTCCTTGCCGACGGTCGCCACGGTATCGCCACTTGACGATCCGCCAAAGCCGGCGATCGAAGACACGTCGGCGCTGGCAAAGGCCAGGGCAATCAGCGCCAGAAAGCCCAGGGTGAACCCCACGCCAATTTTGGAATTGAAGAAGCCGCGGAAAATCTGAAGCATTGCTCGCTCGCCAGAAAAATCAAACCGCCGCAGCCAGGCCGCGGCACCCGCCGGGGCTTTAGGGATCATTGGCACGCCGCGCAATGGCCCTGGACCGTGCCATCCCCACCGTCCCGCCGCAAGGCCTTTGACAAGCGCCCCAGCCCTATCCTAGGCGCGGGGAAAGCCCGCCGTGACTGAGCGGGAACCCAGGTTCAGTGAGGAAATACCATGCCCAACCGGCCCTTCGTCGTCGGCAACTGGAAGATGAACGGAACCCGAGCGATGCTCGCCGAAGCGCGGGCGATCGATCGCGGGGCGGCCCGTTATCCCGAAGTCCGGGTCGGCATTGCGCCGCCGTTCACGCTGATCAACGCGATGGCGGAAGCCGTGCAGACTGCCATGGTCGGCGCGCAGGATTGCCATGCCGAAGCCGCAGGCGCCTTTACCGGCGACATATCCGCGCCGATGCTGGACGATGCCGGAGCCCAGTTCGTAATCGTCGGCCACTCCGAGCGCCGCGCGCTCCACAACGAGAGCGACGCCGTGGTCAAAGCCAAGGCCGAGGCGGTTCTGGCCGCCGGGCTCGAAGTGATCGTCTGTGTCGGGGAAACCGAAGCCGAACGCGATGCCGGGAAAGCCGCCGCAGTGGTGGAATCCCAGCTTGAAGGCTCGCTGCCCCGGGTTGAGGGCAACGTTTCCCAGATCACCGTCGCCTATGAACCCGTCTGGGCAATCGGCACGGGACGAGTCCCGTCGGTCGATGACGTCAGCGCCATGCACGGCGCGATTCGGGCGCGCCTTGTCGCGATCTTTGGCGAGCCTGGCGCGGCAGTGAAAATTCTCTACGGCGGTTCGGTGAATGCCAAGAACGCCGTGGAACTGCTCGGCGCGGATCAGGTAAGCGGAGCGCTGGTTGGCGGCGCAAGCCTTGCCGCAGACAGCTTTCTGGCGATCGTTCTGGCCGCAGCCGGACCGGCAACCGAATAAGCCTGCGCTTGCGCAAAGGGCCAACCATGCCTAGATGCGCGGCAACCAACACCTTCCCGGAAGTTTCATGTCGCTGTTCATATTCCTGACCGTTCTCCAGGCAATCGTCGCTTCGCTCCTGATCGGGGTCATCCTGATGCAGAAATCCGAAGGCGGCGGCCTGGGTGTGGGCGGCAGCCCGGCGGGCCTGATGTCGGCCCGCGGCGCGGCCGATTTCCTGACCCGGACCACGGCAATCCTGGCCGCGACGTTTGTTGTGCTGAGCATCGTTCTGGCCGCGATTGCTGCCAAGAGCAGCAGCGATCGTCCGATCGAGGATACGCTTGGACGCTCAGCGGTTCCAGTACAGACTGCGCCGGCGCCAGCCGCCGTGCCGGTCCAGCCGGCCGCCTCGCCGTCGCCCAGCAGTGCCCCGGCCGACAATGGACTGGCTCCGCTGACGCTGCCGGGCGCCAAGAAGCAGTAATCTTTCGCTATACCGGATTTGGCTGGCGGACCATCCGGTTCGCAGCGCGTCCGGCTGTTCATCGTTCAACTGTGGATTGCAGCAAGCCGTGCTTGCCTGCATCCCCCTATTCAGCTTAAGGCGCGACTCCCATGGCGCGGTACATTTTCATAACCGGCGGCGTGGTCTCCTCGCTTGGCAAAGGTCTTATGGCAGCATCTCTTGCTGCCCTTTTGCAGGCGCGTGGCTACAAGGTCCGCATTCGTAAATTTGATCCCTATCTCAATGTCGATCCGGGCACCATGTCGCCTTATCAGCATGGCGAAGTCTATGTGACCGACGATGGTGCGGAGACCGACCTCGATCTCGGCCATTATGAACGCTTTACTGGCGTTTCTGCTCGGCAATCGGACAATGTTACCTCTGGCCGTATCTATCGCGATATTATCGCGAAGGAACGGCGCGGCGACTA
>JBJTMC010000160.1:0-5684 GCA_046063325.1 Novosphingobium sp. | reverse complement strand
GCGCGGGCAGGAGCATGGCTTGCCTATCGCACCGCCCGCGCCTAACTGCAATCCATGCGAGCGGCTTGTGGCAACAGTTTGCCGCAGCCCCTGAATTTCCTTGGGAGCATCCATGCAGATCGAATTCGTTTCCGGCCCACTCTCCTCCAATGCCAGCCCCGTCGCCTATGTTGTCGACCAGGAAGCGCTGCCTTCCACTCTCGAAGCCGTGGTGGCCGAAGGCGCGCGGGCCAGCCGCTTTGCGGGCAAGGCCGGGCAGCTTCACGAAGCCTTTGTCAGCCGTGACGGGGCCGTGGTGCGCATCGCGCTGGCCGGGGCAGGGGAACCGGGCAGCAAGGATCGCAGCGCGGCGCTGGAACGTGCTGGCGCGGCGATCACGGCGAAATACCTGGCTTCGGGGGTGACTGGCCTGACGATCGATTTCACCGGGACCCGGCTTTCGGCCAGTGATGTGGCGGCGGTCTTGCTGGGCGCGCGGCTGCGCGGCTGGCGGCACGATACCTACCGCACCCGGCTGCCCGAAGAGCAGAAGGCCAGCCTTACCACGATCACGGTTGCCGGTGCGCCCGAGGGGGCCGAGGCGGCCTGGGCGATCGAGGCCGCACTGGCCGAAGGGGTGGAATTCACGCGCGAACTGGTCACCGAACCGGCCAACGTGATCTATCCTGAAAGCTTCGTTCAACGCGCCGAAGCGCGCCTTGCCGGAACCGGCGTGGTCGTGCGGGTGCTCGACGAAAACGAGATGGGCGCGCTGGGCATGGGCGCGCTGCTCGGCGTTGCCCAGGGCTCTGTCCGCAAGCCGCGCCTGCTGGTGATGGAATGGAAGGGCGGCGCCGCGGGCGAAAAGCCTACTGCCTTTGTCGGCAAGGGCGTGACCTTCGACACGGGCGGGATCAGCCTCAAGCCGCCCGCCGGCATGGAAGACATGAAGTGGGACATGGGCGGGGCAGGAGCCGTCGCGGGGGCCATGCTGGCGCTTGCCCGGCGAAAGGCCAAGGCAAACGTCATCGGGATTTGCGGACTGGTGGAGAATATGCCCGACGGCAACGCCCAGCGCCCCGGCGATGTCGTCACCACCATGTCGGGCCAGACGGTCGAGGTGATCAATACCGATGCCGAAGGGCGGCTGGTGCTCTGCGATGCGATCACCTGGACCCAGAAGGAATTCGCGCCCGCCGCGGTGATCGACCTCGCCACCCTGACCGGCGCGATGATCATCTCTCTGGGCCATGAACACGGCGGGATTTTTTCCAACGACGATTCCCTGGCCGACAAGCTGGTGGCAGCGGGCCGGGCTTCGGGCGACAAGCTGTGGCGCTTCCCGATGGGGCCGGCCTATGACAAGCTGATCGACAGCCCGATTGCCGACATGAAGAACGTCGGCCCGCGCGAAGGTGGTTCGATCACCGCAGCGCAATTCATCCAGCGCTACGTCGACAAGGGCATGCCCTGGGCGCACCTCGACATCGCCGGGATGGTCTGGGCATCGAAGCCCGGCCAGACCTGGGACAAGGGCGCGACCGGCTTTGGCGTGCGGGTGCTCGACCGGTTCGTGCGCGATCACCTGGAAAGCTGATCAGGCTTGAGAGTGGATTTCTACCAGCTGAGCCAGACCCCGGTCGAAGGCGCCCTTCCGCAACTGGCGGCAAAGATGCGCGAGGCCGGGGCGAAGGTGCTGGTGGTTGCCGCCGACGAAGCCCAGCGCGCCCGGATCAGCGACGCGTTGTGGGCGCACAAGGACAGTTTCCTGGCCCACGGCACGGCGGGCGGACCGCACGATGCCCGCCAGCCGATCCTGCTCGCCAGCACCCCGGAAGCGCCGAACGGGGCGACCTTTCTGGCGCTGGCCGACGGCCAATGGCGCGAGGGAGTCGACGCCTTCGAGCGGGTGTTCCTTCTGTTCGACGGGTCGACCATCGACAATGCCCGCGCCACCTGGCGCAGCCTTGATGGGCGCGAAGGGCTGGAGCGGAACTATTGGCGGCAGGAAGACGGGCGCTGGATCAAGGCAGGCTGACGCCGTTCGTCTTGCAGTGCAGCATTTTCCCGGCTAGGGGCGCGCCGACCTCAATTGCCAAACAATAATCGTTCGCAAGGAAACTGACATGGCGGTTACCCGCACCTTTTCGATCATCAAGCCCGACGCCACCCGCCGCAACTTGACCGGCGCGGTCACCAGGATGCTGGAGGACGCCGGACTGCGCGTTGTTGCCAGCAAGCGCATCCACATGACCCGGCAGCAGGCCGAAGGCTTCTACGCTGTCCACAAGGAACGCCCGTTCTTCGGCGAACTGGTCGATTTCATGATCAGCGGTCCGGTCGTCGTCCAGGTTCTGGAAGGCGAAGACGCGATGCAGCGCAACCGCGACGTGATGGGCGCGACCAACCCCAAAGACGCGGCCCCCGGCACGATCCGCAAGGAACTGGCCGAATCGATCGAAGCCAACACCGTTCACGGCAGCGACAGCGACGAAAACGCGGCGATCGAGATCGCCTATTTCTTCAAGCCGGAAGAAATCGTCGGCTGATCAGCTGCAAAGCTGAAATGCAAGGGGCCGCCGGAGCGATCCGGCGGCCCTTTTGCTATCCGTTTGCAATGTTTTGACGGATCTCAAGGCGGATGGCATCCTGCGGCGCAGACTGAACCCCTGGACACCAGCAAAAGGAATCAGGATGTCGAATACCCCGCATGAACTGGCCGCCGAATTTCCCGACGATCAGGCTCTGCTTCACGCGCTGAAGCTGAACAACCCGCATTTCGTGACCCTTTCGGACCGCTACCACGAGGTGAACGGCGAAATTCACCGCATCGAGAGCGAGATCGAAACTCCTTCGGACGACTATACCGAGACGCTCAAGAAGAAGCGGCTTGGCCTGCTGGACGAGATTGCCGGGATCGTTTCCAAGGCCAAGGCTTCGGCCTGAACGAACCGGTGCTGCCGAACAGGGTCGCCGGACAGGCTTGGCGACCCTTTTCGTTTGACCGGGATCGGACTATCCTGGCGTCAAAGGAGTTCTAGGGATGAAAGGCATGGGCGGCGCTGAGGGCGAGGATTGCCCGTTCGCGTTCAATTTCGATCCGGCCAGCTTCAAGGCTGGCGATACGGTGAGCTATCGGGTCAGCACTATGGAAGACTGGCCCTTCGTCGGCACCTTGCTTGAGGTGCACGGCGATTTCGTGGTCATTTCGCCCGGTCCGGCTGAACCCGACGCTCGGTACAAGGGCACGCGCGAAAGCCGACCAATGGTTGACGGCAGCGAGGTCTGATCAGCGGTTGTTCGCCAGGTGGATCGCTGCTGACGTGCTGTTATAGCTGCTGCCGACTTCGGCACCCAGGCTGTCGACCCCGGCAACCAGCCCGATAACCAGCAGGCCGCAGATCAATCCATACTCCATCGCCGATGTCCCGGCGCGGTCGGCAAGCAGTTTTCGAAAGAGGGCCATACTGGTCTCCACGGCTGTCCTTATCGATAATTTCATATGGCCGATAAGGGTTTACCGGGATTTCAGCGGCGTGGTTACCGCTGCGGCAAGATTTAGAACGAATCCGCCGCATCCATCAGGGCGGTAAGCTTTTTCGGGGCCACGCTGTGCCAGCTGCGCGCCAGCCAGTCCGCCACCGCATCCCAGTCGGTGTCACCCAGATCGAGCCGGATGCCGATCCAGCCATCGCCGAAATAGGCCGGGCGGTAATAGCGCGCGGCATCGTTCTCGATCAGTTGCGCCTGTTCGTCGGGGCCGCTGATCTTGACCAGCAGCGCAACCTTGCCGTCGCCGTGGTGGTCGTTGGAAACGTAAGCGAACTTCTTGCCCTTGATCACGCCGAAGCAGGGCATGCCGTGGCTGGTCACCTCATCCGCTTCGGGCAGGGCCAGAGCGCGGGTCCGGACCTGGTCGATCAGCCAGGTCGGCGAAGTGCCTTGGCTGACCAGCGCGGCCAGGCAGCGCGAATAAAGTTGATGTTCGGCAATCAGGACCCGCCCGGCCAGGCTATCGGCCGTGTCGCCCCGCATGATCGCAACCGGGGTCTGGCCCAGGATCGGTCCGTCATCGAGTTCGGCCGTTACCAGATGGACAGAGCAGCCGCCGTGGCTGTCGCCCGCTTCCAGCGCGCGTTCATGGGTGTGGAGGCCCTTGTATTTCGGCAGCAGCGAGGGATGGATATTGACCATCCGGCCTTCCCAGCCACCGACGAATTCGGAGGTCAGGATCCGCATGTAACCTGCAAGTGCAACGAATTGCGCCCCGCTTGCACGGATCGCGCCGTCCATCGCCTGATCGTGATCGGCCCGGGTCATGCCCTTGTGCGGCAAGCAAAAAGTGGCGACACCCTCAGCCTCGGCCAGCTTGAGCCCGCCGGCATCGGGATTGTTCGAAGCGACCAGCACGATCGAATAGGGGCAGTCCGCCGCCCGGCTGGCATAGAGCAGCGCGGCCATATTGGTGCCGCTGCCGGAAATCAGCACGGCGACCTTGGCGCGCTCAGCCAAGATGCGTCGCCTCCCAGGCCGCGCGGGCGGACCAAACCTCGGCTGACCCCCGCACCGTGCAGCCGCGTGGGCCGGATTCGATTGCGCCGATCACAAAAACGGTCTCGCCTGCGGCTTCAAGGTCGGCCTGCAAGGCAGCAACTTCATCCGCGGAGACTGCCAGGACCATGCCGATCCCGCAGTTGAAGGTTCGCGCCATTTCGGCCGGCTCGATATTGCCCTGGGCCTGAAGGAAGGCCATCAGCCGCGGCTGCTCCCACGCACCGGCGTCGATCCGGGCGTGGAGCCCTTCGGGCAGTACGCGGGGGACGTTTTCCAGCAGACCCCCGCCGGTGATATGGGCAAGCGCGTGGATGCGCCCGGCGCGGATCGCGGGCAGCAGGCTTTTTACATAGATCCGGGTCGGCTCGATCAGGGTGTCGATCAGCAAGCGGTCCGAATCGAACCGGGCCGGACGGTCCATCCGCCAGCCAAGATCGTCGGCCAGCCGCCGGACCAGCGAATAGCCGTTGGAATGGACCCCGCTGCTGGCCAGGCCAAGCAGCACGTCGCCTTCCGCCACCTTGTCCCCGGTCAGCTGCTCGCCGCGTTCGACTGCACCGACGCAGAAGCCCGCCAGATCATAATCGCCCGCGGCGTACATCCCGGGCATTTCCGCGGTTTCCCCGCCGATCAGCGCGCAACCGGCCAGCTTGCAGCCTTCGGCAATGCTCGCCACCACGCGTTCGGCCACCCCGGTCTCAAGCCTGCCGGTGGCGAAGTAATCCAGAAAGAACAGCGGCTCGGCCCCCTGAACGATCAGGTCGTTGACGCACATCGCGACCAGATCCTGTCCGATCGTGTCGTGCCGGTCATGATCGATCGCCAACTTGACCTTGGTTCCCACCCCATCGTTGGCGGCAACCAGCAGCGGGTCGGTGTAGCCCGCAGCGCGGGGATCGAAGAATCCGCCAAAGCCGCCGATTTCCGCGTCGGCGCCGGGCCGCGCGGTGGCCTTGACCAGCGGGCCGATCGCCTTGACCAGCGCGTTTCCGGCGGCGATCGAGACGCCAGCCTGTTCGTAGGAATAGCTCTTTGGCGGTGGGTTGTTGCTCATCGTCCGCGCGGTTAGCCTTTTCGCGCTTGGATTTCCACGGATGATTGGGCAAAAGGCCCCCGGTTTTCCCCGATGGCTGTTCCACCACCCCTTTTCG
>JBJTMC010000159.1:0-8219 GCA_046063325.1 Novosphingobium sp. | reverse complement strand
ACCGCAACTCGCGGCGGTGCAGGGAGGCTGCGCCACAAGCCAGGGCGACGCCAGTAGACCCGCCCTGCGCCGCTTGTTCTTGACCTTGCGGAGGTGAATCGCTATGCGCGCGCCTTCTCCCGTCATGGGCGTCCAGTTTTTAAGCGAGTTAAAGCCATGTCCCGTATTTGCGAACTGACCGGTAAGGGTCGCCAGGTCGGCCACAACGTCAGCCACGCCAACAACAAGACCAAGCGCGTGTTCCTGCCCAACCTGCAGAACGTCACGCTGCTGTCGGACGGCCTTGACCGCAGCTTCAAGTTCCGCGTTTCGACGCAAGGGTTGCGTTCGGTCGAACACGTCGGCGGGCTCGACAACTGGCTGCTCAAGACCTCGGACGAAAAGCTTTCGACCTCGGCCCAGAAGGTCAAGCGCGAGCTCAAGAAGAAGGCCGCCGCTGCCGCTGCCTGATTCGCGCCGCGCGAAGCAAGTGAAGCAAATTCAAGGGCGTCCGGGCCGATCCGGGCGCCTTTTGCTTTGGCGGAAGGTCCGCCATGCGCAGTTCCAGTTTGAGCAGCAGAGTGCGCTGGAACACCGCGCCGTTATCGTCGCTGATGATCCAGACGATCGCCCTGCCATCCGGGCCCTGCTCGATCGCGATCCCTTCGTAGTTGTCGATCGGCCAGGGCGCCGTCAGATCAACCACCTCCTGCGCCTGCCAATCCCCGCCCGCGCGAATCTCCGCCGGATCGGCCAGCAGGATCTTGTCGGCAAAGCGGGGCGGATAGGGCCAGGTCAGCCGCCGCGCCAGGATCAGCACCCGGCCATCGGGCAGTTGCGCCATGTCGGTCGGGCGATAGCCGGAGACCCCGTGGAACGGGAAGGATTCGCCTTTCGCGCCTTCGGTCGGGTCGGAGGCGAACAGCAGCCCCTGGTGCAGACCGCTGGTGAACCACCCCGGATTGCATTCGCACAGCACAACGAAGCGACCATCGGGCAGGCGCAGCATCGCCTCTGGCCCGGTGTTCTGCGGCCAGTGCTTCATCTCGGGGATTTCCCGAAAGGTTTCGCGGGTCAGGTCGGCGCGGTGCCGGGCAATCGCGTTGCGCCCTTCGAGCGCCAGCCAGATCGTGCCGGTAGCCGGATCGCGCACCGCCGATTCGACATCGCGGTTGTCCTTGAACACAGCTTCGTCTTCGATCGTCTTGTCGAACCGGACCGGGCCTGCCGCTGATCCAGGCTGCGAAAATTCAAGCGCATAGCCGCGGTCGCTCAGCGCCAGAAATCGCCCCGGCGCGATGATCAGCAAGGCCGAATAGCCCCCGAAGAACGGGTGCTTGCTGGTCAGTTGCCAGGCCCCGGCCAGCCGGAACGCCCCAGCCGCGCAGCACGCGGGATCCAGGGCAAGCGGGGTCACTTCCAGGCGCGGCGCAAAGTCGGCAGGAGGCAGTTTGCTGCGCAGCCAGGTGCCAGGGGCAAGGGCCAGCGCCAACAGCACGATCAAGACCTTGCGCCACATCACCGGACCTGTGGCGGGTGACGGGCTGCGTGGCAAGCGTCTCGATTGACGCGGCCCGTCTCACCGGGGCATGGTGCGCCATGGTTCTGCCGCAGGGGAGGGAAACAATGCGTCCGTTGATATTTGCCGTAGGCGGCGCCCTGGTGTTCGCCGCACCCGCGCAGGCCAAGGAACAGGCTCCGATCACCCAGCCGGCGGTGTTTCAGGCCGTGCTTGATTGCAGGGATATCGCCGATACCGCCGCCCGGCTTGCCTGCTTTGACAAGGCCACCCAGGCGCTGGCCGATGCGGCCAAGGCAAACGATGTGCTGGTGGTAGACCGCGCCACTGCAAGCAAGACCAAGCGCAGTCTGTTCGGGCTAGCCCTGCCCAGGATCAAGCTGTTCGGCGACCATGACGATGAAGAGATCCAGCAGATCGAATCAACCATCGCTTCGACTTACAGCGCGCGCGACGGGACAACCGTGTTCGTCCTGCCCGACGGCGCGCGCTGGAAGCAGACCGAAGGGCGCGATACGTTCCCCAAGAACGGCCAGAAGATCGTGATCCTGAAAGGCACGCTGGGCGGCTATTTCGCCCGCGTCAACGGCCAGACCGGTGTACGGGTGATGCGCCTGCCGCAATCGCAGTAGCGCAGCCTCTCCGGGGCGCCCGCGCTCAGTTCGAATTGGCGGCCTTGCTGGCCATCTGCTCCATCGTGTCGCGCGCGTTCTGGTTGCCCTTTTCCTCAGCCAGCGCCCATTGATGGTTTGTGCGGCACGAATAGGACTTCTTGACCAGCGAGCCGACCTCGCCCGAAGCGACGCAGCGGATGTAGTACGGGTGGCTGCGCGGCAGCTTGGAATTGAAGGCGCGGATTTCTTTCTGGCTCATCGTCTTGGGATTGGGCTCGACCATCGGCTGCTCAGCAGCGGCAGCCGTACCGGCATCGGCGGCCAGAATCAGGAAAAGGGCGGTAAGCATAGTCATTCGATCCTTGCATTTTGCGTGCACGCACGGATGCGGCATCATGAGAAAAGTCTAACCCGCCAAGGAATTTCGGGCAAGCTTGCGGCGATGAACCGTCAGTTGCTGGTTTCCCAATGCTTGCTGGCGAGGTGATCCATGGTGTCGCGGACGTTCTGATTGCCCTTTTCCTGCGCTTGATCCCACTGATGGTTTGTCCGGCAGGAAAAGGTCTTCCTGACCAGGGAGCCGATCTCTCCCGACGAGACGCAGCGAATGTAATAGGGGTGGCTGCGCGGCAATTTCGCGTTGAACTCGCGAATCTGCTTCTGGCTCATCGCCTTGGGATCGGGTTCGGCCACTGTGATCTGCGCGCTGGCGGGCGGCGCCTCTGCGGCGACGATCAGGGCAAGGGCGATACCAAGCATGACGCAAGCCTCCGCTGCGACCACCGTCACCGGATGGTCAGACCGTTGAAATACTAGCGCAAACCCGCCGTTTTCGCAAGAAAATCAGGTCAATACCGCGTCGGACCGTTGGATGTACTGGCTGATCGCCTCGCGCTCAGCCGGGCTGAGGTGCGGATTCCAGGCGTCGATGATCAGGACCGCGCGGCGCTCATCGCTGGTGTTCCAGGCCTCGTGCTCGATCGTATCGTCGAAGGCGAAGGCCTGCCCCTCGACCCATTCGCGGGTCTCGCCGCCGACCCGGAAGCCGCACCCGGGCGGAACGATCAGCGGCAGATGGATGATCGCGCGGGTGTTGGTCACCCCAACATGCGGCGGGATGTGGCTATGCGGGCGCAGGATCGAAAAGAACGCGGCCGGTGCGCGATTCGGGATCCGCAACAAGGGCAGGCGTGCCAACAGAGCCGCGGTCCGCGGACAGCGCGCGTGCACCGGCAGATTGGGCTGGCCGTGCTCCCACAGGAAGCAGGCCCCCCAGTCGAGCGAATGGTCGAGCGCGCTCCACTTGCTGGCAGGCACACCCTCTTCGATCCGCACATAGGGACGGACCGCATCGCCAGGATCGTCCAGTATACCGAGCAATTCCTCGCGGATCGCGTCGGTTTCGGCCTCCAGCTCGTCCAGCCAGGGGAAGTGCTTGCGGTCGAAATATTCGTCGGCAGGCAAGAACGGGTAATGCAAGCCCATGCATTCGTTGACGAAAAACCGGCGGCGACCCAGCGCGCGGTCGACGAAAGCGGCGATCCGTCGCTTCTCGGTCTCGTCCCAGGTGACCTGTCCGGCGGCGATCAGGCTGTCTGCTTCGGCGGCGATTCGGTCCTGCA
The DNA here is from genome assembly GCA_046063325.1 of Novosphingobium sp. Classification (GTDB taxonomy): domain Bacteria; phylum Pseudomonadota; class Alphaproteobacteria; order Sphingomonadales; family Sphingomonadaceae; genus Novosphingobium. The sequence continues at coordinate 4,485 of JBJTMC010000159.1, read as the reverse complement.
ACTCCCGGCAATAGGCCAGCCCGGCATCGACCTCGGCCTGGACCTGCGGGGCCAGGACACCGTCCTGCTGGGCAAGCAGCTGCTCAACCCCGTTCCAGGCGACCAGCGCCGCCTGTTCCTGGCCCGTGCGTCGCAGCAGCTGCGCCATGCGCAGCTGCGCCCCGAAATCGAGCCGGTCGAGATTGAGCGCCTGGTCGAGCGCGGCGCGCTCCCCCGCCACATTGCCGGCGATCTGGTGGGCGTGGGCCAGATTGCGCCACAGTGGCAGGGCCTGGGGATCGGCCTGGGTCGCCCGGGAAAAGGCCGCGACGGCGGCAGCGGAATCCCCGGCGCGCAGTGCGGCAAGTCCTTCGGCATTGGCCTGCTGTGCGGCGCCGGCCGGCGCCTGAGTCGCTTGGTTCATGGCAGGGTCCCCCAACCCGTAAGGCCGGGATTTACGCGGTGCCCGCCCGCCTCGCAAGCCGCAGTTGCCTGTATCCCCCGCCGCGCCTAAGCATGGCCGCGATGACGCCGCCGGCCAGCCCCCTGCTCAGCGATGCCGAATGGCTGGCACACCGCTATGTCGAGGATGCCGACGCGTTCCGCTTCGTCCGCCTGCCGCGTGCGGACCACGCTGCGATTCCGTTCCTGAGCGACGATTGCCTGGGCGCCCGCCAGATTGGCGGAGACGTGCCTGCCGACGCCTGCCTGGCCTTGCCGGGGGATGCGCCGCTCGGCTTCCTGTTCCATTCCGCCTTCTGCGGCTCAACCATGCTGACCCGCGCGCTCGATCGGCCGGGCGTGGCGATGGGCCTGTCAGAGCCGGTGGTGCTCAACGATGTGGTCGGGTTCCGCCGCCGCGGGGCCGATCCGCGCGGCGTGGCCCGCGTCGCCGATATCGCCACCCGGCTGCTGGCCCGGCCGTTCGGCCCCGGCGAAGCCGTGGTGGTCAAGCCATCGAACCTGATCAACCCGCTGGCCGAACTGCTGCTGGCGCTGCGCCCGCAGGCGAATGCGGTGTTCCTTTACGCCCCGCTCGAAACCTTTCTGATTTCGGTGGTGCGCAAAGGGCTGGCCTGCCGCCTGTGGGTGCGCGAACTGCTCGAGGGCTATCTGCGCTTTGGCTATGTCGCGCTGGGGTTCGAACCGGAGGACTACTTCCGCCAGAGCGACCTGCAGGTCGCCGCGGTCGGCTGGCTGGCCCAGCACGCCCATTTCGCGCAGCTGGCGGACAAGTTCGGTCCGGGGAAGCTGCGCAGCCTCGATGCCGACCGGATGGCGGCCAATCCCGCGGCGGCGATCGCGGCGGCGGCGGCGCACTATGGGTTGGGGATCGATGCGGCGATCGCGGCGGAGATCGCGGCTGGCCCGGTTTTCGCCCGCCATTCGAAATCCGGCGCGGCCTTCACCCCCGATCAGCGCAGCGCCGAATATGCCGCGGCGCGCGCCGCCTATGGCGACGAGATCGACATGGTGCTGCGCTGGGCCGAAGAGGTGGCCAAAGGCGCGGGCATCGCGATGGAAGCCCGGCACCCGCTGCTGGCTCAGGAATAGCCCAGCTTTTCGATCCACGGGTTCAGGATCGGCATGACCGGTTCGAGGTAGCGGGCATAGCGTTCCCACTGACGGGTCCCGTCGTAGAGCCCGCGGCGAACCTGGCTGGAACTGGCGGTTGAAACCCCGCGCCGGGCGGCGGTGCGATCGAAGCGGTGCAGCGCCTCGCTCCAGTCGAGCCCGGCGAAGGCGCAGACTTCCCGCGTGGTCGCATCGAAGTCCTGGACCAGGCGGTGGTAGTGAACCTCGTGGAAGGCCAGCGGGAGCCGCGCCATCGCCGCTTCGGTCAGCCGCATCAGCGCGTCATAGTGGCGCGCGGTGCGCTCCAGGCTGGTGTATTCGAGCGTGCCGCTGCTCACCCCGAAGTTTGTCCGGAAACAGCTCCACACCACGTCGCGCGGATCGCGCCGCATCACCAGGATCTTCGCTTCGGGAAACAGCCGCGCGATCAGCGGCAGACGGGTGCCCTTGATCGGGTCCATATCGACGAAGCATGGCGCGGACGGTGCAATGCCCGAGGCGGTGACCAGGTCCCAATAGGCGGCACGCTCACCTTCGATCGCCCCGGCATCGAGCGCGGCGAAGGCAGCAAGACCGGCAACCACCTGATCATGGTCCCCCATGAGGAACTTGCGGTCGGTCATGCCCAGGGTTGGACGTTCTTCGAGCGCGGACACTCCGGGGAGCGAGGCGAGGACATTCTCGACCAGGGTTGTGCCCGAGCGGGGGTAGCCGAGCAGGAACAGGTGTTTGTGGGCGGCCTTGGCGGGCTGGATCAGCGAGGGGGCCGACCAGTCTTGCACAGCGGCCATTCCCGCCGCGATCGCTTTGACGAACTGGCGGTTGTCAAGCTCGTCCCCGGCATCGCGGCTTTCGACCATGGCGAAATCGGCCTTGGAACGGGCATAGGCCTGGTAGGCGGCGTCGGTCTGACCCAGCCGGTCATAGGCATCGCCCAGCGTGCCCCAGGCGAGCGAACGGTCGTTGCTGGGCTGGTCCAGGCGCTCGACGACGGGTTCGAGCAGGGCGCGCGCCGCTTCGGGATTGCCCGCTGCGAGTTCGGCTGAGGCCAGCGCGCAGGCGGCGACGGCATTGGCCGGATCGCGTTGCAGCGCGGCGAGGGCATGGCGGCGGGCGCCTTCGCCATCGCCTTCGCGCGCGGCAAGCGCGGCGAGGCCGGCGTGGGCGGGCGCGAGCCAGGGGGCCAGGTCCGCAGCCCGGGCAAAGCTGGCGCGCGCAGCAGTGTTGGAACCGCCCGCGGTGAGGATCACCCCGCGCTCCAGCCAGGCATCGGCATAGTCCTGCGCGGCGCGGATCGCGGCATCGCAGGCCAGCACGGCATCGCGCAGGCGGCGCTGCTGGCGGCGCAGGATCGCAAGGCCGGTTAGGATCGCGGGGTTGGCGGGTTCCAGGGCAAGGGCGCGATCAAACAGCGCCTCGGCCCCAGTCAGGTCCCCGCGTTCGGATCGGCCGAGTGCGGCGACCATGTGATCGTGCGCATCGCCGCGCCCGGCGGCGATGAGGGCTTCGGCCGCGGCGGCCTGGGCCTGAAGGTCTGTTTGGCTCACCTGGCCTGTTGGCGGGAGCGTGTCCGCGCTGTCAAGAATGGCGGACAAACAAAAAGGGGCGGACATTGCTGTCCGCCCCCCGATGCAGTGCTGTCCCGAAGGATCAGAACTTGAGCTTTGCCGACACAGCGTAGCGGCGGCCCAGCGCGTCGTAGGTCGACGGGTAGACGTTGCCGCTGTTGTAGGTGGTCGCACCGATGGTGTTGCCGACAACCTTGGGCTGCTTGTTCGTCAGGTTCTGCACGGTCGCGGTGAACGTGAAGTTCTCCGAAACGTTGAAGCGCAGAGTGAAGTCGAAGTAGCTGGCCGCCGGGATGGTGCGGAACTGCGGCAGGACCGAGTTGGCGCTGCCGCCATCGTCGATGATCTGCTGCGGTTCGAAGTGAACCGCATCGATCCAGCGCCACAGCAGCGAGGCATCGATCTTGCCAACCGACAGCGTGGTACGCTGCGAGAACTGCCACTTCGGCTGGATCGAGCCCGTGAACGAGCAGTTGACCGAGTAGTAGCCAGCGCATTCGCGGTTGAGGCCGGTCGGGGTCGCCTGGAACTTCGAATGGGCGGTGTAGTTGCCCACGAAGCTCAGACCCAGCTTGCCGAAGCCCAGATCGCGACCGTAGTTCGCGATCAGGTCGACACCGTCGGTCGCCAGGCGGCCGAGGTTGCTGAGCGGTGCGTAGAGACCGAAGGTGGTCGCCGGGTCACCGTCAAGACCACCGGTAACCGGGTTGCGCCGGATCACGGTGCAGTCCGGGTTGGTGGCGCTGGCGGCAGTGATCGAACCGAAGCAGGCCGACATCAGGTCGCCCGGCAGAGGCGCACCGATCACGTCCTTCACCTTGATGTTGTAGTAGTCGATCGACACCGAGAAGCCCGGGATCATCGAGGGCTGAAGGACAACGCCAGCAGTCCAGGTATCGGCCTTTTCCGGAGCAAGGTTGAGGTTGCCGCCCGAAGTGATGTTGGCCTGGCCCGCGGTCGGCGGAAGGATCGAACCGATCGAACCAGCCGGCGCACCCTGCGCAAGGCAGACGTTACGCAGGTTGACATTGCCAACCGGAGCAGCACCGGCGCAGGGATCCAAACCAAGGTTGGTCAGGCCCGTGGTCAGCGGCGTGAACAGTTCGCCGATGTTGGGGGCGCGAACGGCGTGAGCGTAGTTGCCGCGGAACTTGATATCGGCAACCGGTTCCCACGAACCGCCAAGCTTGTAGGTCCAGGTTTCGTTCGAACCACCGCCATCGACGGTGTACTTCGAGTAGCGCGCACCGCCTTCGACGGTCAGGCTCTTGAACAGCGGCTTGTCTTCGATCAGCGGAACGACGAGTTCGCCGTAGCCTTCCCAGACGTGGTAGCCGCCGTTGATGTCGGGAGCCGCACCGCC
>JBJTMC010000158.1:0-5081 GCA_046063325.1 Novosphingobium sp. | reverse complement strand
CGGCGCGATGAGCGCGGGCATGGCCTATGAGGCGATGAACAACGCCGCCGAGGCCGGCAACCGCCTGGTGGTGATCCTCAACGACAACGACATGTCGATCGCGCCGCCGGTGGGCGGGCTTTCGGCCTATCTGGCGCGGCTGGTCTCCTCGCGTCCGTTCCTGTCCTTGCGCGACATTGCCCGGCGGATTTCGCGGCGCCTGCCCGAACCGCTGCACAAGGCGGCGAAAAAGACCGATGAGTTTGCCCGCGGCATGGCGATGGGCGGGACCCTGTTCGAGGAGCTGGGGTTCTACTACGTCGGCCCGATCGACGGCCACAACCTCGATCAGCTGATCCCGGTGCTGGAAAACGTCCGCGATGCCGCCGAAGGCCCGTGTCTGGTCCATGTCGTGACGCAGAAGGGCAAGGGCTATGCCCCGGCCGAGGCGAGCGCGGACAAGTACCACGGGGTACAGAAGTTCGACGTGATCACCGGCCAGCAGGTCAAGGCCCCGGCCAAGGCTCCGGCCTATCAGAATGTGTTCGGGGAAACCCTAGCGAAGCTTGCAGATACCGACCCCAGGATCTGCGCGATCACCGCCGCGATGCCCAGCGGCACCGGGGTCGACAAGTTTGCCGCGGCCCATCCGGGACGCAGCTTCGATGTCGGGATCGCCGAACAGCACGCGGTGACCTTCGCGGCCGGACTGGCGGCCCAGGGGATGCGCCCGTTCTGCGCGATCTATTCCACCTTCCTGCAGCGCGCCTACGATCAGGTGGTCCACGACGTCGCGATCCAGAACCTGCCGGTCCGCTTCGCGATTGACCGCGCGGGCCTTGTCGGCGCGGACGGCGCGACCCACGCCGGCTCGTTCGATATCACCTATCTCGCGAGCCTGCCCAACATGGTGGTGATGGCCGCGGCGGATGAGGCCGAACTGGTCCATATGACCTATACCGCCGCCTGCCATGACAGCGGCCCGATCGCTTTCCGCTATCCGCGCGGCAACGGCACCGGGGTTGAATTGCCCTCGGTTCCGCAGGCTCTGGAAATCGGCAAGGGCCGGATCGTGCGGCAGGGCAGCAAGGTTGCGATCCTTTCTCTCGGCACGCGGCTGGCCGAAGCGCTCAAGGCGGCGGACCAGCTCGAAGCCCGGGGGCTGTCGACCACGGTGGCCGACCTGCGCTTTGCCAAGCCGCTCGACACTGCGCTGATCCGCCAGCTGATGACCAGCCACGAGGTGGTGGTGACGGTGGAGGAAGGCGCGATCGGCGGGCTCGGCGCGCATGTCCTGACCCTTGCCAGCGACGAGGGCCTGACCGACGCCGGGCTGAAGATCCGCACCCTGCGCCTGCCCGACCTGTTCCAGGACCATGACAGCCCGGACAAGCAGTACGACGCAGCGGGCCTCAACGCGGACGGGATCCTCGATGCCGTGCTCAAGGCGCTGCGCCACAATTCGGCCGGGGTTGAAGAGGCGCGGGCTTGAACGACGGCTCGGCCCCGGCCGCTCGGTTCGGCCCGGTCCTCGCTGCGCTGTTCCTCATCCAGTTCTTCAGCTGGAGCGCGATGTTCGCGTTGTGGATCTATGCGGTTCCGTTCTTTGCCGGTGGTCCGCTGGGACTGGCAGCCAATGGGGGCCAAGATCTGCAACCCGTGCTTGTCGCGGTCAGTCTCTGCTTTGCGGCCTATGCCGTTCTCGGGGCCGCAGGCGCACTGCTGCTGCCACGGGTCATTTCGCGGATCGGCCACGGTTCCAGCTACGGCCTGGCGCTTCTGATCGCCGGGATCGGCCTGGCAATCCTGTCGGGCGCCGACACGGCCTGGCAGCTGGTCCCGGCCTTCACTGCGATTGGCATCGGCTGGAGCGCGATCGGCTCGGTTCCCTATGCTATCGTCGGCAAGCTCGCACCACCGGGGCGGGGCGCGCACTATACCCGGGTGTTTTCGTTTTCCACGGTCCTACCGCAGGCTGTCACCTCGCTTGTGTTCGCGCTTTTCGCGCGCCAGCTTTTCGGCCACGACCTGCACCGCGCGATGGTTCTGGGGGCGGCGCTCATGGTTCTGGCCGGGCTCACCGCGTTCGCCTGCCGACCGCTGTTTGCGCCGGCGGACCGGGTGGAGGACGATTGGTAGCCGTTCAGATCCACCGCCACACCCCGGCGGCAATCCCATTGCCGGGGATATGCGCCCATGTCGCCGCCAGCCACAGCGCGGTGCCGCCGATCCAGGGCACCATACCAGCCTTGCCCAACGCGCCCAGTCTTGGCCAATAGCTGGTTTGCGCTTCCCAGTCGGTCCAGGCCGGACCCATCAGGACCTGCTTCTTGCGATCCTGCATACGCGAGCCGACCAGCGCGAGCAGGGCGATCGCGCCGCCAAGCACCAGCACCCGCGGGGTCGGGCTGACCAGGATATGCGCCGCGCTCCACAGCGTGAAGGACCACATCATCGGGTGGCGGGTAACGTGGAACACCCCGTGCGGCCCCCTGGCGGCAAGCTGCGTGGCGTTGGGGGCGGGCAGCGCGGGATTTCCGGCGAATGAGCCGACCAGCAGGACCGAGGCGGGCAGCATCAGCGCGGTTGCCAGAACCCACGGCAGGGCGGCGAAACCGTTCCACAGCGGGGCAGCCGGGGGCGCGGCGCGGAAAGCCAGCACCACCCAGGCGAAGGCGGCGAGCGCCACCACCGAATAGAGCGCCGGAAAGGCCTTTTCCCCGGTCAGGCGCACCAGCGGGCCGCGCAAGGGATGCGACAAAGCAAAATGGCTGCCGACGAATGCGGTTGCGGCTGCGATCAGCGAGGCGAGTGCGGTGTCCATACGGCAGTTCCTATGTTTACGGCGTAAACATAGGTAGCGATCTGCAACGCGATTGCAAGCGCAAAATGATGAGGCGCCCTTGGCCTACCAGTCGTAGGCCTTGGGCAGGCTCCCTTCGCTGGGCTTGTCATAGCGGTCGCGCAGACGGGTCTGGTGGCTGGCGAGCGGCTGTTCGATCCCGTCGATGAAGACCTGAGTCACCCCGCTCGCCAGTTCGAGCGGATCGCCATCCCAGATCACCACATCCCCGGCGCGCCCGGGGCGCAGCGAACCAATCCGGTCGCCCAGCCCCATCGCCTCGGCCGGTCCCGAACTGATCGCGGCGAAGGCCTGGCCCCAGGACAATCCGGTCGCGCCCGGCACCTTGGCCAGCGCGACAAGGTTGCCGGCGTATTGCGGGGCATAGCGCGGCTGATCGCCAAACGCGCCAAGCGAGACCTTGACCCCGCCGGCCTTCATCCGGCCCACGTTCGACTGGGTCGAGCCAAGCTGTTCGAACGAATTGGGCAGATCGGTCAGCGGCGTGGCCAGCACCGGCACGCCGGACCGGGCCAGCTCGCCCGCCACCATCCAGCCCTCGGCCGCGCCGACGATAACCAGCTGGATTGCCGGAAATTCCTTTTTCAGGCCCAGCACCATGCGGATATCGGCGGCCCGCTCGACATGGACGTAAAGCGGCTGCTTGCCGGCTACCACCGGCACCAGCGCCTGCGCATCGCGCCGGGTCAACAGCACGTCATCGCGCCGGGCGCCCGCGGGGCTGAGCGCAATTTCCCTGGCTTCGGCCAGCGCGTTGTGCAGTTCGGCCCAGGCCGAAACCCGGCTGCCGCCCGCGCGGCGCGCACCGGTTTCGCCCAGCTCGGCATACTGGAACGCGCGCGGCACCATCACCGGATCGGGATCGGCCCCCAGATCGATCACCGCGCCCTGCCCGCCGAAGATTGCATCGGTATCCAGCGGGGCTACCGCGGCGCGGGTTACCCCGCCGGCCCGGCTGACCCGGATCGGCTGGGCATCGGGGTTGATCGCATAGGACAGGTCCAGCGCGGCGTTGAACGGGCTTTTGGCCGCTTCGGTGTCGTTGCTTTCCTCAACCGCGCCAACGTCGACCAGGCCCAGGTCGGTCAGCGCCACGACCAGCCCGGGGGTTACCCACTTGCCGCTGGCATCGACAGTGCGGACCCCGGCCGGAACAGTCACATTGCGCCCGGCGGCAATAACCTTGCCGTTCTGGACCAGCACCGTGCCGCCCTCGATCGGTTCGCTGCCATCGCCGATCACGACCTTTCCGCCGGTAATCGCGACGGTCTGGGCGAGCGCGGGCGCCGCGGTGCAGGCGAGCAGCGCGCCGAGCGCGGCGGTCATCTTGCGCGCGCTCATTTCACGTCTCCTTCGCCGGGTTGGCCAAGTTCGAAGTCGCTCACCGCGCGGCGCTTGCGATCCTGCGAATCGAACAGCAGCGCGCCGTCGACCCAGACCTTTTCAGGCCGCGAATAGACCGACAGCGGGTTGCCGTTCCACAGCACCACGTCGCCGCCCTTGCCCGCCTCAAGGCTGCCGGTCAGCTTGTCGATCCCGATTGCCTTGGCCGGGTTGAGCGTGAGCCAGCGCACCACTTCGGCATCGGGAATGTCGATTCCGATCCGCCGCGCGTCGCCCTGCGCCTTGGCGGCTTCCTGGTTGAGCCGCTGGATCCCGTTTTCGTCATCCGAATGGATCACCACGCAGGCCCCGGCCTTGTAGAGCAGGCCGGCGTTCTCGGGGATCCCGTCATAGGCTTCCATCTTGAAGCCCCACCAGTCGGCCCAGACCGCGCTGCAAGTATCAGCCGCCTTGAGCAAATCGCCAATCTTGTAGGCCTCTACCGCATGGTGGAAGGTGCTGACGTGATAGCCGAACTCCTTGGCCATATCGAGCACCAGCGCCATCTCGTCGGCGCGGTAGCAGTGGTTCTGGACCAGGATTTCGCCGTCGAGCACCCCCGCCAGCGTTTCCATCGCCAGGTCTCGGCTCTCCAGCTTTCCGGCGTTGCGCTTGGCGCGGTATTCGCTGGCTTTGATCCAGGTTTCGCGGTTGACCGCAAGGTTGCCCATCCGGGTCGAAGGCGCGCGGCCCTTGGCGCCGTAAACCCGCTTGGGGTTTTCGCCGCAGGCCATCTTCAGGCTGTAGGGCGCGGCAGGAAACTTCATCCCCTGCACAGTGCGGCTGGGCACGTTCTTGAGCACAACCCCGCGCCCGCCCATCAGGTTGCCAGATCCCGGCAGCACCATCAGCGCGG
>JBJTMC010000157.1:0-8228 GCA_046063325.1 Novosphingobium sp. | reverse complement strand
TATCGCCCGCCAGCGGAAGCTGGATCCGGCCGACATCGTCAACCTGCAGCTTGTCGGTCGAAAGTTCGGGTTCCTGAAAGACCTGGACGCTCAATTGGTCTCCGGGGCCGATGCGATAGGCTTGCGGCTTGGCCGCCACGTCAGTCGGCGGCGCGATTTCGTAGGCGGCCTGACCCGAAGGCAGGTTCTTCGGAGAACTCATGGTCGTGCAAGCCGATACCAGGGCAGCGGCCATCGCCAGCACCAGCCAACGCATTTGGACTTTCACGAATGCGACCTTTCAGTTCGGGCTGGTTCGGCCTGCCTGGGGACAAGGAGCAATCCCACCGCAGTTGCAGCAACCGCGGTCAATGCCATGGATCGCAACGGGTAATCAACCAGCGAGTGCAAGCCGACGATCGCCAGGGTGCCGAGCGCGAACAGCACCTTCGGGCGATCCTGGCGATCGGCGCGGCGGATGGCTTGCCATGCGGCGCGGATCACCAGCGCCGAAATGGCGAAAAGGATCACAACGCCCGGTAAGCCACCGGTGATCGCCAGTTCGAGATAGTCGTTATGGGCGCGGTTGGGCAGGGTCGGATCGACCACCTCGAGCCGTTCGACCGCCATCATCACCGGGACGAAGGTGCCCATGCCCGAACCGGCTGGCCAGTATTGCCCAAGGGCATAGATGGAATCGACCCACAGCTCGGGCCGGAATTCCCCGGCAAGGGTGAAGCGCGCCAGAATCTGTGCCACTTCGCGGTTGTTGCGCAGCACTGCGAAAGCCAGTGCGGTCAGCACCATCGCGGCAACCGCGCTAAGCGCGAACCGGCCCCACGGGAATGACCGCCCCGGCTGGAACATCACGAACTGCAGTACCAGGACCAGCGGCAACAACGCGATTCCGGCGCGCGATCCGGCCAGGAACAGGGCCAGCGCGAACACGCCATCGGAAACCACGACCACCGCGGCGAGTTGCCAGGGACGGGGCCGAAAGACCTCGGCGTCGAGCTGCAGCCGCAACCACGCGGCAGCGGCTAGCATCGCGATCAGGATCAGGTCGGCGGTGCTGTTGTGATTGGCCTGGAACCCGGTCAGGAAGATCTCTTCGGGATCGAAGAAACGAAAGGGATTGCCGGTTCCGCCCGACAGCTGCGCTGCCCCGACCAGCACCGTCGCGATCCCCATGATTGCGGTCATGGCAATCACGCGTGCCCGGCCGCGCTGGTTCAGGCTTGCGACCAGCACCAGGACAAATCCTCCTGCCGCGGCGGCGAGTAGACTGGACAGGGTGCGCACAGGAGACAAGGTCAGGGCGCGCCAGGTGTCGCCCGCGCCAACCAGGTCAAGCGCATCCTTCTGGTTCAGACGGCCGGGAAGCGCGTGCCACAGGCCAGGCGGCAGCGGCAGCAGTTGAAGCAGCGGCAGCGCAAGCGGCAGTCCCACGATCACCCAGGCTGTCCGTGGCACATTTCGCCAGGGCGCGGTCCCGGCGCTGAACCAGATCGCGGCGACAAGTGTGGTGGTGATAAGAAGCACCGTTTCCGGAATCGGGGCAGGGGATCCTCCGCCGCCCAGCGCGATCGACAGGCCCAGCAATGCTGAGGCGAGCATGCCTGCCTGCCAGTCCTGCCCCAAGGAATTGTGCCGCACCATCCCCGCATTCGCTCCAAAGGACGACCGTCAGGAACAGGCGCGAACCCACCGCCCGGACCGAATCGATTCTACCGGTGCACCATTATTGACTGAAACGGGAAGGGAAAGGGCCTTAGCCCTTGCTGTCGCTGCCCACGGCAACCGCCAGGCCAACCGCGCCAACCGCGCCGATCAGCACAGGGAGCACTACGCCCGAACCGCCGCCGCCAGTGGCAGCCTGCGAAACCTGCTGGCCCGCAGCGGGAGCGCCATCGCAGGTCCGGTCACGCAGCAGGTCGGTGACTATCGTTTCAGCCGAGCCGTTGTTGTTCGACGGACCGGTCGTGATCGTGCAGACACAAGTGCCATCGTTCAGAACGCTGCGGGTAATGTCCGCGGCGCCAGTCGGCGCGCTGCGCACCACATCGACCCGGCACTTGTCTCCACCGCTTGCGCCGTCGGCCGCAACCATCGACTTGAAAGCAGGAAGAACTTCTGCAGAGCGCGTGCCTTCGGCCGATGCGAATCCGGCACCGAGAAGCGCCACCGATGCGGCAGCTGCGACGAACTGTGAAGCCACTGAACAATACTCCTAGAACAGGATTTGGCCGCACCTATCACAGGAAGGCTTGCGAAGTCTAGACCACTTCGTCGCAAAAATGGCCAAATTCCGAGTGTTAAGAGGAGGCGCGTGAGAGTATCTGTAACATTCGGTAATAAAATTGCTGCGTCATGCAACTAACTTCCGCAATCGTGCGCGACCTTTTGACCGGCGGCGTCGACCTTGCCGAATCCGCAATTGCGCTTGGTTCAATAGGCCCGTGAGTGGGTTAGAACCCCAAGCGTTCCCCAGACGATCTTGATGTCGCGCGAGATCGACCACCCATCGAGATATTCGAGATCCGCGACCAGTCGCTCGGTCAGGTCGGATTCGTGGTGGGTCGATCCGCGCAGGCCGCGGATCTGCGCCAGCCCGGTCAATCCCGGCTTGAGGGCGTGGCGGGTCCAGTAACGCTGGTCCACTTCCCAGAACAGCTTTTCGCCCGCGTGAGAGCCAAGCGCATGCGGGCGCGGCCCGACGATCGACATTTCGCCCTTGAGCACATTGATCAGCTGCGGCAGCTCATCGATGCTGGTGCGGCGGATCAGGTTGCCGACCCAGGTGACCCGGTCATCCTGCCGCAAGGTCGAAAGGGCGCCGTCACGGTCGCTCAGCGCGTGGCGCATCGAACGGAACTTGTACATCGCAAAGAAGCGGTTCCCGCGCCCGACGCGGCGTTGGATGAACAGGACCGGGCTCCCGTCCTCGATCAGGATCGCCAGTGTCACCAGGATCAGCAGCGGCGAAAGCAGGACAAGGGCAAGCCCGGCCACAGCAATGTCCAGCAGCCGCTTGGCCACCCGCGCCCGCATTCCCAGCGGGCCCACCGAAACGCGCAGCAGACCATAGCCGCTCGAGATCCGGGCCCCATGCGCGCCAAGATCGGCAACGGCATTGTCGACCACTTCGCCATGCACGTTCGCGCCCTTTAGGATCGTGGCCCAGGCCAGGCGTCGTTCGGGCGGGCAGCTGACGATCACCCGGTCAATCGAATCGAGCACCAGGCCGATCAGGTTGAGCGCCTGGGGATCGTCCAGGTCGGGCCGCAGGCCCACATCGGACGCAACGGCTGTCCGGGCCCCGGGCAGGACAATCGGTGGGCCGCCATCGTCGATCACCAGCTCGTTGATTACCTGGTCCCCGCAACGCCAGGAAACGAAGGCACGCAGTTGCGCGCGCATCCAGGCAATCGCCACGGCGGAAAAGAGCACTCCGGCAGAGAACAGGAGCCGCGAAAAGTCGGCGCTCGATTTGGTATAGAACGCGATGAACACCACGGCCCCCGCCGATATGGCCAGCGCCGCCAGCGCGCGCAGAGCACCGTTGCGCGGGACCTGCAAGGCGTCGAGCGAATAGGCGCCGTTGTACAGCGACACGGTCAGGAAGACCGGCAGGACAAGCTGGGCCAGGACCCCGCCCTGGGCCAGACCAACGGTTCCGATGTAAAGATAGCCGGCAACGCAAAACCCAGCGAACAGGGCGGCGATATCCCCGGCCATCAGCGCCAGATAGCATTGCAGCCGCCGCCGCTCGAGCGGTTGGGCGGCAACAAAGCCCACGTCCGGCCCGGCGCTGGCGGTCCCGCTTTGCGGATCGGTGGCTGCCAGGTTGACCATGGCTGTTTGTTTGCGAACCCTCAGAAGCCTTCAAGGGCTCCGCCCCTTTCATGACCAACTTGATTGCGGCAGACAAGGCGCAATTTCCAGCGGTTGCTATGGGCCACCAGCGGGCAAGCGCTATTTTCGCGGAGCGGCGGCGCGGGCAATCTCGGTCAGGTTCTGGGCCAGCAGCAGCTCGGCGTTCTGGCTGTTGGCCAGCAGCGTGCGGTGCAATTCGACCAGCCGTTCGGCCAGACGGGCCAGGCGCTTGCCGCGCCAGCGGCGCATCTGGGTGCCAAGATCGCGCTCGTCCTTCCAGAACACCCGCCGGGCGGTTACTTCGCCCTTGAGGACAGAGGTAACATCGCCGCCCGGACCAATCCGGGCCGCGATCTGGACCAGCTGGGCTACCCGACGCTCAAAGGCGAGCAGCAGTCCGACCGGATTGAGCCCAAGTTCGCGCATCCGGCGCAGTTCGCCCGCCAGCTTTGCGGTTTCGCCGCCCAGCACAGTGTTGACGATTGCGGTAAAGCCATCGTCCTCGGCCCGCGCCCCGATCGCTTCCAGCGCATCCCCATCGGCGCGGCGGGGGGCCTGGGGGCTGGCATCGAGGTAGAGCGCCAGCTTGGTCACTTCCGACTGCGCCAGCCGGGTGTCGAGCGCTGCGGCCCGCGCGATCCGTTCGGCCAGATCGCCGCCCAGCGTGACCCCGGCGGCATCGCCCATCGAACGGACCGTTTCGGTCACACTGCGCAGGTCCGGCGGATAGAACATCGCCACCAGCGCATCGGGGCGCGCGGCAAGCAGTTTGGCGGTACGCGATTTGTCGGTCGCCCCGGTGGCGACGATCAGCACCGGACAGCCTTCCACCGCATCCCCGATCAGGGTCTGGACCGCGTCGTGAACCTCATCCCCGCTGGCGCGGACCCAGATGTGGCGGGTTTCGCCGAACAGCGAGGTTGAGCGTGCCTCGTCCCCCAACCGGACCGGATCGCGCTTGAGGTCCGCGCCGCTCAGTTCGATCCGTTCGCCCGGGTCGGTCAGCAGCGCTGCGATCTGGTGGGCGGCGTCGCTGGCGCCAGCCTCGTCTGGGCCGCAGAAGAAGAACACGCGGGCTTCACGCGCCGCGCGGGCTGCCTGGCCCTTGAAGTCCTTCTGGGTGGCCTTCACGTGCCGCCGTTGCGCAGCTTGATCGCAAGGCGGGTGACGATCCGGTCGGCGACTTCCTTGGTCAGGTTTTCAAGCGCGGTGTTTTCCGCCGCGATGGTGGCATATTCGCTGCTGACCACGTCGATCCCGGCGTCGGATCCGGCGGTCGCATCCAGCACGATCTCACCGCTGGCAAGATCGACCAGTTGATAGCGCGCGCGCAGGGTCCGGCGCTCGCGCGCGATGGTATCGTCCGAAAGCAGGCCAAGCCCTTCGAACTTGTCGTCCAGGCGGACATCCAGCCGGTAGCGCGGGCTGGCCGTGGCATGGCTGGCCCCCAGCCGGTCGGACAGCGCGTTGCGCATCAGCCAGCCGGACTTGCCCTCGATCGGCGAAATCTCGATCCCGGCCAGGCCCTGCGCAACTGCGCCGGATCCGCCCCCGGCGTACATCGGCTTAAGCCCGCAGGCGGACAGCAACAACGCCAGGGCAAGGACCGCCAGCCGCATCATGCCACCAGGTTCACCAGCCGGTCGGGCACCACGATCACCTTCTTGACTGCCTTGCCATCCAGCGCACGCTGGACTTTCTCGTTGGCCAGGGCAAGCGCTTCGATCTCTTCACGGGGCGTGCCCTTGGCCACGGTGATCGTATCGCGCAGCTTGCCCAGCACCTGGATCGCGATGGTCACCTCGTCATCGACCAGCAGCGCGGGATCGACCGGCGGCCAAGACGCATCGGCGATCAGGCCCTGACCGATCCTATTCCAGGCCTGTTCGGCCAGATGCGGCATCATCGGGGCAACCAGCAGCAACAGCGCTCGGATCGCAGCCGAACGGCTGGCCGAAGGCGCGGCCTTCTCGGTCGCGCTGGTCAGTTCGTAGATCCGCGCCACCGCCTTGTTGAAGCCCAGCCCTTCGATGTCCGCGGCAATGGCATGGACGGTCTGGTCGCGCTTGCGGTCCAGCGCCTTGTCTTCACCGGTGGCGGCGGCATCGTACTGGCCGAACAGCCGCCACAGCCGCTGGACGAACCGCGCGCAGCCTTCGATCCCGGCCTCGGACCAGGGCAGGTCGCGTTCGGGCGGACTGTCGGACAGCATGAACCAGCGCACCGCGTCGGCGCCGTACTGGGCAATGATATCGTCGGGATCGACGACATTCTTCTTGCTCTTCGACATCTTGATGACCCGGCCGATTTCGACCTGAAATCCGGTGGCGCGCTCAGCAAGATACCGGCCCTTCTGGTCGTCGCGCCACTCGACTTCTTCAGGCGAGAGCCACTGTACGTGTTCCACCCCGTTATGAGAGGCGTCGGGCCATTTGATTGAATAGGTCTCGTGCGTGACCATCCCCTGCGTGAACAGGCTGGCAAAGGGTTCCTGCACGCCGATCAGGCCGATATGGGCCAGCGCGCGGGTCCAGAAGCGGGCGTAGAGCAGGTGCAGGATCGCATGCTCGATCCCGCCGATATACTGCTCCACCGGCAGCCACTGGGCGACAACTTGCGGGTCGAACGGCTTGTCGGCCGGCTGGCTGGCAAAGCGCAGGAAGTACCACGAGCTGTCGACGAAGGTGTCGAGCGTGTCGGTCTCGCGGGTGGCAGGCTGGCCGCAGCTGGGGCAGGCCACGTGCTTCCAGGTCGGGTGGCGCTCCAGCGGGTTGCCGGGCATGGCGAAGCTGACGTCATCGGGCAGGATCACCGGCAGCTGATCCTTGGGCACCGGCACCACCCCGCAGGCGGCGCAGTGGATGAACGGGATCGGTGTGCCCCAATAGCGCTGGCGCGATACGCCCCAGTCGCGCAGCCGCCACACGGTCTGGCCCTGGCCCCAGCCTTCGGCCTGCGCCCGCACGATCACCGCGGCCTTGGCCTGTTCGACGCTCATCCCGTCGAGGAAACCGGAATTGACGCAGATCCCGTCGCCCGCCTCGGCCTCCTTGCCGAACGGCTTGTCGGCCTCGTCCGCGCTGGACGCGATCACCCGCAGGATCGGCAGACCGTACTTGGTGGCGAAATCGAAGTCGCGCTGGTCGTGGCCCGGCACCGCCATGATCGCCCCGGTGCCGTAGTCCATCAGCACGAAGTTGGCGATGAACACCGGCAGGTATTGTCCGGTGAAGGGATGGCGCGCGCCGATCCCGGTGTCGAAGCCAAGCTTCTCGGCGGTCTCCAGCTCGGCCGCAGTGGTGCCGCCGCGCTTGCAGCGATCGATGAAGCGCGCGGCGTCGCAATTGATCATCGCCAGGTTCTGCGCAACCGGGTGGTCGGGTGCAACGGCGACGAAGCTTGCCCCGAAGATCGTGTCGGGCCGGGTGGTATAGACCTCCACCTCGTCGCCGTTCGACAGGTCAAAGCGGAACTGCAGGCCCTGGCTCTTGCCGATCCAGTTTTCCTGCATCAGCCGGACCTTTTCGGGCCAGTTTTCCAGGCCATCCAGCCCGTCCAGCAGCTCGTCGGCGAACTGCGTGATCTTGAGGAACCACTGGTTGAGCTTGCGCCGTTCGACCAGCGCGCCGCTGCGCCAGCCGCGTCCGTCGATCACCTGTTCGTTGGCCAGCACGGTCATGTCGACCGGGTCCCAGTTGACCGCGCTTTCCTTGCGGTAGACCAGCCCCGCTTCGTACAGGTCAAGGAACAGCGCCTGTTCGTGGCCGTAGTAGTCCGGCTCGCAGGTCGCCAGCTCGCGGCTCCAGTCGAGCGCGAAGCCGAGCCGCTTTAACTGGGCTTTCATGTTGGCGATATTGTCGCGGGTCCAGCCGCCGGGGTGGACGCCCTTTTCCATCGCGGCGTTTTCGGCCGGCATGCCGAAGGCGTCCCAGCCCATCGGGTGGAGCACTTCGAACCCCTGCATCCGCTTGTAGCGGGCCAGCACGTCGCCCATCGTGTAGTTGCGGACGTGGCCGATGTGGATGCGCCCCGATGGATAGGGGAACATCTCCAGCACGTAGCTGCGCGGCTTGGGCGAGGCATCGTCGGCCCGGAAGCTCTGCGCCTGGTCCCACGCGGCCTGCCAGCGCGGATCGGCGCTGGATGGATCGAAACGTTCGGTTGTCATGGCGGACGCTCTAGCCGTTGAAACCGGCTTGTCGAGTGGATTGAGTCCTTGTTTGGTGCGCCAATCGCCTCCGCGATTGGCTTGCAACACCGGCCCGGTCCCCCGGCCCCACCCCCCTGTAACTTTCCCCCTTGTGTTTGGTTGTTTTGGGTACCCGGGCCGGTGTTGCAAGCCAATCGCGGAGGCGATTGGCGCACCAAACAAG
>JBJTMC010000030.1:0-21176 GCA_046063325.1 Novosphingobium sp. | reverse complement strand
ATCGACCGCTTCGGCCAATTGCATGTAAGCCGCGACCGCGAGGAACACGTCACTGGCCTTCACCGCCACCTTGTATTCGTGGAAATCGTGGTCCTGCAGCAGCTTGATGTGATCGAGCGCAGACTCGACCAGCGCCTCGGGACAAGGTTCGCCGTATTTTTCGAGCAGATCCTTCTCGAGGCTTCCGGCGTTGACCCCGATGCGGATCGCGCAGCCGTTGGCCTTCGCGGCGCGGACCACTTCGGCGACGCGCTCGGACGAACCGATGTTGCCCGGATTGATCCGCAGGCACGCCGCGCCGGCGTCGGCGGCTTCGAGCGCGCGCTTGTAGTGGAAATGGATGTCGGCGATCAGCGGCACCTGCGCCGCACGAACGATCTGGCCCAGCGCTGCGGTGCTTGCTTCGTCCGGGCAGGACACCCGGATCAGATCGGCCCCGGCATCCTCGCAGCGGCGGATCTGGTCGATCGTAGCCCGGGCGTCGCTGGTCAGGGTGTTGGTCATGGTCTGGACCGTGATCGGCGCATCGCCGCCAACGGGCACGCGCCCGACCATGATCTGCCGGGAGGTGCGCCGCGCGATATCGCGCCAGGGTCTTATCGAGGACATGGCCGCGATATAGGGGAGTGGACGGGCGGCGCAAACCCCGCCCGTCCATCCTGCATCAGAACATCACACCGGCGCCAAGGCTGGCGCCCCAGCGTTTGGGCAGCTGGATGCCATTGAGGTCCTGGAAAAGCGGCACCGAAACTTCGCCGCCGATCCGCAGGCGCTCACCCACCACGGTGTTGAAGCCTAAAGCGCCTTCAAGCCGCCGGCCGCCGTAATTGGCCTGCCGGTCGGGCGGCGAAGCGTGGCTGTGCGCGGCGTTGTAGTGGCCCTTGATCGGCCCTTCGTCGCTCCAGGCCAGCCGTCCGGACAGCGACAGGCGCTGTGACAGCGGCTTGGACAGCCAGGCCGTGGCGGTGAAACGGTCGCCAAAGCGGAAGCCCGCAGCGTTCTTCTTTTCGCCTCGGAACACATAGCTGGTCTGCGCCCCCCAGCCGAAGGCCGCGCCCCCGCCGCGCAGGGTCAGGCTGGGGATCAGGTCCCAGGTGCCCGAGCCGCCCTGCATCATGTAATGCAGGTAATTGCCGTCGCTCCCCTTGCGGGCGGCGTCGCCGGTCGGCGCGGAAACCATCAGTCCGGCATAGACCGACAGCTGGGGACGGCGCGAGAGCGAGACCAGCGCGCCGAACTGGGTGTCACCGATCCCGGCAACGCTGTGGCCCATGGTCTCACCCGGCAGCATGGTGTGTCCGGCGTGGGCCGACGGAAGCGCGACCGTTGAGGCAGGCAGACCCTTCATGGTCATGTCCATGCGCATCCAGCTGGGCGCCAGCATCAGCGTGACCCGGTCGGAAGGCGCGTACATCAGGTGAAGCATCGCCATGTCCATGCTCATGCGGTCGGTCTTGGCCGCAAAGCCGGCGTCGGCGATTTGCTGGTCGGAGACTGGTGCGGTTCCGCTCCGGTTGGAGCCGCCATAGTTCTCGTGCATCCACATCACGCCGATCATCAGATCGCCGCGCTTGTGGACGTGATCGGCCATGGTCCCGGCCGGGCCGTGCGCGTCGGCGCGGTAGCCTTGGGCGAGGATCTCGGTTTCGGTGGAGTCCGGTTCGGCCTGCGCAATCTGCGCAGCCAGGAGCAGCGGCAGCGCCAAGGCGCTGCGCATCGGGATAGTCTTCATGGATTGTTACTTTCGCTTGAACGTCGAAATGGTTTCGGGTGGTTCAGGCGAAAGCAGGCGGCCCCCGGGCAGGCGGACGCAGCGCGCGCCAGGCCGTCAGGCGCGCTGCGGCAAGCCCGGGGTAGGGCAGAACGGCAAATCGCTCGGGCGGAGCGGGCAGGGTCAGCGACGGCGGCAGATCGAGCGCGGCATGCGCAGCCAGGCCATAGGGACAGGGATCGCGCACCGGGGGCGATGCGGGGGCCTTGGTGCCGGGATCCAGCTCGACAAAGGCCGGGCTGCTGCCCGAACAGATCGCCATGCGCAGGCCGTGCGCATCGGCCACTGGCATAAACCCGCTGGGCACCACCATGCGCAGCGCCAGCGCCGCAACCAGCAGCGCAAGCAAGAGGGCCGGATTCAGGCGGCGCAGCACGCTCATCGCCGGTCCGCTAGGCTGTGCGCGGTCCGCGGTAAACCCCGCCAGATCAAATTTCGCGCGTATAGCGGTCCGGCATTACAACATCCGCGCGAACAGGAATTCGGGATCGAGCTGCTCGCCGACCTTGAAGGTGATGTCGGCAACCTTGCCGAACCCGTAGCGTTCGTAAAAGCGGTGCGCGCCGTAGTTTTCGGCATAGACCGAGAGCTGCACCTCATCCGCACCGCGCCGCGCGAACTGGTCCATCGCCCAGTCCATCATAAGGGTGCCGATACCCTGCCCGGTCGCGGCCGAAGCGGCGTAGAGCTGCTTGAGTTCCATCACCTTGCTTCCCCGCGCGTGCTGCGGAAAGCTGCAGGTCAGGCCGATCTTGCAATAGCCGATCAGCATGCCGTCCTTCTCGGCCAGTTGATAGACCTGGGCAGGATCGGCCATGTCCGACGCGACTGCCGTTTCGGAAAGGCACTCTGTCAGGAACGCTTCGAGGTCCTGCGGACTGTAGAGCGCCGCAAATTTGGCGACGAAGGTTTCGATCGCCAGAGCGGAAATTGCGGGAATATCGGCCGGGGTGGCGGCGCGCAGGATGGTTTCGCTCACAGGGTCCTCGTCATGCAGATCGAAAAGGTGTCGGAAACATAGGCGCCGAACGGCGGGCATTCGGCAAAGCCATTTGCTTCGTAAAGCCGCCGCGCCGGAAGGAACGGTTCGGGTCGGCCGGTTTCCAGGCTGAGCCGGGAATAGCCGCGCTCGCGCGCCACCGCCATCAGGTGATGCAGCATGGCCTTGCCCGCGCCCTTGCCGCGATAGGCCGGATCGGCGCGCATCGATTTCAATTCGCCGTGACCGGGATCGATCTGCTTGATCGCTCCGCAGGCCGCCAGCCGGTCACCGTCCCAGGCCGAGAAGAAGGTCACATCCGGGGCGCGGAGCCGCTCGATCGGCATGGCGTGGACGCTTTCGGGTGGGGACCATTGGTGCATTTCCGCCAGGTGCAAGCGCAGCAGCGCGGCGATTTCCGCCCCGGCCAGATCGTCTTCGCGGATGGTGTATTCCCCCATGGCCCTGCTCTGCTATGCCTTGGCCCATGATTGCAAGCCCGCTGCGCCGGATGATCGCCGGTATCGCCCTTTCGCTCGTCGCACTGCCCGCTGCCGCGCAGCCGGCGGCCGAACCTGCGCCGCCGCCAAAACCCGTGCGCTGGTCGATCGCGATCCATGGCGGAGCCGGCACAATGAGCCGCGCCGCGATGACGCCCGAGAAGGAGGCCGAATACCGTGCCGCGTTGGACAAGGGGCTGGCCGCCGGGGCCGAGGTGCTGGCCAGGGGCGGAACCGCGCTCGACGCGGTGACAGCGGTGATCGTGGTGATGGAGGACGATCCCCATTTCAACGCCGGACGCGGCGCGGTGTTTACCTGGGACGGCAAGAATTCGCTCGATTCCGCGATCATGGACGGACGCACCCGCAAGGCCGGGGCGGTCGCCGGGCTGACCCGGATCAAGAACCCGGTGCTGCTGGCGCGGATGGTGATGGAAAAGGGCCCGCACGTGTTCCTGGTGGGCGAGGGCGCGGAACAGTTCGCGACCGAACACGGAATGGCGCTGATCGACCCGGCGTGGTTCTACACCCAGGAGCGCTGGGACCAGTTGCAGCTGCTCAAGAAACAGAATCTGTCGGCCTATGATGTCGACCACAAGTACGGCACGGTCGGCGCGGTTGCGGTCGACAGCGAAGGCCATGTCGCCGCCGCGACCTCGACCGGCGGGCTGACGGGCAAGCGCTGGGGCCGGGTTGGCGATTCGCCGGTGATCGGTGCAGGCACCTATGCCGATGACCGGGCCTGTGCGGTATCCGCCACCGGCACCGGCGAATTTTTCATCCGCGAAGGCGTGGCGCACGAGATCTGTGCGCGGATCCGCTTCACCGGCGAAAGCCCCAAGACTGCCGCGGATACAGTGATGGGCGAGGTTGGCGAAATGGGCGGTGATGGCGGGGTGATCGTGATCGCTCCCGATGGACAAAGTGCCTTCAGTTTCAATACCGAAGGCATGTACCGCGCCCGCGCGAACAGCGACGGGATGAAGGAAGTGGCGATCTTCCGCGATGACGGCCCCGGCGGGATCGAACCGCCCAAGGTGATCGAACCCGCAGCCCCGCCCCCGGCCGAACCCGCGCCCGCCCCCAAGATCGAGCCCAGGCTCTAACCGGTTAATTGACTCCGGCCTTTCACCGGCATAGCAACGGCGGCCTTGGCGCCGGCCTTAACTGGGTCGCCCGACTCCGAGCGAATGGCTCGTCAGCGCAAATCCATGCGCGGCCTGCCGAACAGGAGGCAAACACATGAAAATGATCAACCGTGCGGCCGTTGCGGCTGCTTCGCTTGCGTTTGTTTTTGCAACCCCGCTTTCCGCCCAAAGCGATCCGTTCATCGGCGGTGACTTTGTCGAAGTCAGCTCGATCACGGTCGATGACGGGCACTACATGGACTATGCCAGCTTCCTTGCCGACACCTGGCGCGCACGCCAGGAATTCGCCAAGAAGCAGGGCTGGATCACCGGCTACGAAGTGCTGGGCAATGTCAACAAGCGCGCGGGCGAACCGGACATCATCCTGGTGGTGCGCTACAAGTCGATCCCGGACGGCACCGAAAGCGACCGGCGCGGAAATGCGATGCGCGATTTCGCCAAGCAGACCGACGCGCAGATGGAAGCGGCATCGGGCGAGCGGGCCAAGTACCGCCATGTCATGGGATCGACCCTGTGGCAGGTCATGTCCTTCCGCAAACCCTGACCGCGGCTGGGCGGGGGAGGCCGATCGCTTCCCCCGCCGCCTCGTCCTGACCCGGGCAAACCGTTGCCGTGCATGGCGCAGGCGGCACGCGCCGATTGCGCAATCTCCGCTTAGGCCTTAGTGGCGCGGCGATGAACTCCTACCCCGCCCCTGCGCTCGCCCGAGTTGAGGAAATGGCCGCCGCGGCGGCCGTCGATCCGGCGCGCGCGGTATCGTTCCAGGGCGCCCCGGGGTGCAACGGCCACCGCGCGGCGCTGGAATACGATTCCGCGTGCCTACCGCTGCCCTGCTTCAGCTTCGAGGACGCGATCGACGCGGTGCGCGAAGGCCGGGCAGACCGCGCGATTATCCCGATCGAGAATTCGCAGCACGGCCGGGTTGCCGACATCCACTTCCTGCTCCCGGAAAGCGGGCTGTTCATCACCGGCGAGCATTTCGTGCCGATCTCCTATGCCCTGATGGGGCTGGGCGATGGACCGTTCTCGGCCGCCTATTCGCACCCCCAGGCACTCGGCCAGACCCGGCGCTACCTGCGCGCGCACGGCATCGTGCCGATGGCCTATGCCGATACGGCCGGGGCGGCGGCCTATGTCGCGGAACTGGGTGATCCATCGGCCTGCGCGATCGCCCCGCCGATCGCCGCCGGGCTTTACGGCCTGAAGATCGTGGCCGAGGGGATCGAGGATTCGCCTGACAACACCACCCGGTTCGTGGTCCTTTCGCGGCAGCCGCTGGACCCGGCGAAGCTGGCGGGACGGGTTCCGATGACCACCTTCGTGTTCGAGGTGAAGAACATCCCCGCCGCGCTCTACAAGGCGATGGGCGGCTTTGCGACCAATGGCGTCAACATGACCAAGCTGGAAAGTTACCAGAAGGGCGCCAGCTTTTCGGCCACCATGTTCTTTGCCGACATCGTCGGCGCACCCGGCGATCCGGCGGTGGATCGCGCGATCGAGGAACTGGCGTTCCATTGCAAGGAACTGCGCCTGCTGGGTTCCTACCCGCAGGAACTTCTTCGCAGTTAACGCGAATTTGGCTTTTTCTTCTGCTTGCCCCGCGCCTTGCGCCGTGCAAACAGTCGGTTTGTGAGCACACCGGCGCCGGTCATCAAGGGGGCAACAGCCGCAGGCGACGCCGTGCGCGATTGGCAGGCGGTGCACGGCGATGCATCGATCCAGTACGCTCCCTTGCCCGCCCCGCCGCCGATTCAGGTTAGCGAACCGTCGACCCTGGCGAAAATCCTGCGCGCGCTGTTCGAACCGATCGGCCAGGCGCTGGGAATGTCGTGGGGGGTGCTCCAATGGATCCTGCTGGGGCTGCTGGCCCTGGCCGTGATCTATGCGCTCGTCCGGCTGCTGGAGCCCGCGTTCGAAAGGCGGCGCAAGGGCGCCAGGGCCGATGCGCCGGCGGCCGAATGGGCGCCCAGCCAGGACGAGGCGCTGGCCCTGCTGGGCGATGCGGACCGTCTGGCCGCCGAAGGCCGCTATGACGAAGCGACGCACCTGCTGCTTCAGCGCAGCGTCCAGCACATCGCCGCGGCCCGCCCGGCCTGGGTCAAGCGCGCCAGCACCGCGCGGGAAATCGCGGCGATCTCTGACCTGTCCGACGGCGCGCGCGGCACCTTTTCCCTGATTGCAGACCGGGTAGAGCGCAGCCTGTTCGCGCTGCGCCGCCTGGATGCGGGCGATTGGCAAGCCGCGCGCGAGGCCTACGCCAGATTTGCGCTGGAACGGATCGCCGCGGCATGAGCGCACGCCAGACCGGTCCGTTTTCGCCGCGCGTCGCGCTGGGCCTGGTGCTGTTCGGGATGATCTCGTTCGTTGCGCTGCTCTGGATGATCGGCGCGGGGATGGACGATTCCGCCCCCAAGGCCAGCGGCGGCCACGCGATGGGCAAGGGTCTGAACGGTTACGCCGCGCTCAGCCAGTATCTCGAACGGCGCGGCTTCAAGGTATCCAGGGTCCAGTCGCGCGCCGGACTGAACCAGCCGTCCACGCTGATCCTGACGCCCTTGCACTTCAGCGATCCGAAAGAGCTTTCCGCCGTGGTCGAGGATCACCGCGAATTCGGCCCGACCATCATCCTCCTGCCGAAGTGGCTGGCCAGCCCGCCGCGCAAGGGCACCAAAGGGGCCAAGGACGGCTTTGTCCGCCTGATCGAGGCAGTCCCGCCCGAATGGAAGGGATTCTACGACGATATCGCGCTTGAGCGTGGCGCGCTGATGACCAGCCAGCCGCCCGGAGCCTGGGAGGGCGCGGGCCTGAGCGGAACGGTTCCGGCCCCGCAGAAGGTCTTTTCCGGGCGCGGCGAATCGTTGGTTCCGCTGGTTTTCGGGCAGGGAACGGGCCGGATTCTGGCGGGATACATGGCCGATTATGGCGATTACCCGGCGCTGCGCGACATGGCCGGGAAATTCTCGGAGGACTTTGATCCCGACGATTCGACCGGGCAGTACCCGGTGATCATGGTGTTCGACGCCGATCTGTTCAACAACTGGGGGATGAACCGGCCGGAGAACGCGATGCTGGCCGAACGGCTGATCCGGGCGGCGTCCGATGGCAAGCCGATGGCGGTTGCCTTCGACCTTACGCTGGATGGCTATGGCCGATCGCAAAGCCTGCTCACCCTGGCGTTCCGGCCGCCGTTTCTGGCCGCGACGCTGTGCCTGCTGCTGGCCGCAGCGGTGGCGCTGTGGCGGGCCTTTCAGCGCTTTGGCCCGCCGGTGCTGGCCGGACGCTCGATCGCGTTCGGCAAGCGCGCGCTCGTTGCCAACGCCGCGGGGCTGATCCACCGCGCACGGCGCTTGCGGCTGCTGGGCGCACCCTATGCCGATGCCGCGCGCGAACGGCTGGTCCGGGGACTGGCCTTGCCTTCGCGGCTTGACCACGCCGCCGCCGAGGCCGCGATCGACCGGGCGCTGGCCGCCCGCTCGCCCGGTTCGCCGCCGTTTTCGCTGGTCGCCGCGCAATTGCGCGCGGCGACCAGGCCCACCGACATGCTGCGCGCCGCGCGGCAACTTCATGCGCTGGAAAGGACCCTGACGCGATGAGTGACAAGACCATGACGCTGGCTGAGGTAAGCCACCTTGCCGCGCAGATCCGGGGCCAGGTCGGCAAGGCGATCGTCGGCCAGGCCGAAACGGTCGATGCGCTGCTGGTCGCCCTGCTGGCCCAGGGCCACGTCCTGCTGGAAGGCCCGCCGGGCACCGCCAAGACCTTTCTGGCGCAGTGCTTTGCCGCCAGCCTCGGCCTCGACTTCGCGCGGATCCAGTTCACGCCCGACCTGATGCCCGGCGATATCCTGGGGTCGAACCTGTTCAACTTCCAGACCAGCCAGTTCACCCTGACCCGCGGCCCGATCTTTACCGAGCTGCTGCTGGCCGACGAAATCAACCGCACCCCGCCCAAGACCCAGGCCGCGCTGCTCGAAGCGATGCAGGAACGCCGCGTCACGCTGGACGGCAAGCCGCACGCGCTGCCCGACAGCTTCCTGGTGGTGGCAACGCAGAACCCGATCGAAAGCCAGGGGGTCTATCCGCTGCCCGAAGCCCAGCTCGACCGGTTCCTGTTCAAGCTGCTGGTGCCCTATCCCAGCGCCGCGGAGGAAGCGAAGATCGTGTCCACCTTCGGCACCCACGCCGGACCGCCGCGCGCCGCCGACATGGGGGTCGAGCAAGTTGCCGATGCCGCCGCGATTGCGGCTGCGGCGCGCGCGGTAAAGACCGTGACCCTGGCCGAAAGCGTGGTCGATTACATTGTTCGCCTGGTCCGCGCGACGCGCGAGAGCGGGGACCTGGCATCGGGCGCAAGCCCGCGCGCGGCGGTGCTGCTGGCCAATGCCGCGCGCGCCCGTGCCGCGCTGGAAGCCCGCGACTATGTTTTGCCCGACGACGTAAAGGCGCTGGCCGCCCCGGTGCTGCGCCACCGTCTGCTGCTGTCCCCGGCCGCAGAGATCGAAGGCAAGCTGGTCGAGGCGCTGGTGGCCGAACTGGTCGAAAGCACCGAGGCGCCGCGGTGACGAGCGCCAAGAGGCAATTTCGGCCCGGGGCTTCGAAAGGCTCAGCCGGAGCGGACCTGGGTTTTTCCCCCAAGCCCGCTCAGCCTGAGCCTGTCGAAGGCCGCGCGCGAGGTGCACTCCGCGAATGAGCAACCGCACCGCCTTTGTCCCGACCGGACGGGCCGCGCTGCTGGTGGCGGCGGCGGCGCCGGTTGCCTTGCTGATCGCGGTGCTGAGCCCCGCGCTGTGGGGCGCGGCGCCGGTGCTTGGCACACTGGTCCTGGCGCTGGTGCTGGGCGATGCGCTGCTGGCCGGACGGCTTGCTCGGCTCGATTCGAGCGTGATGCCGGATGTCGAGGTTGGCGAGGAAGGCTGGATCCGGCTGGACGCCGGTTTCGGGGCGGGCCTGCGCGGCGCGGTGGACTGCGCGGTGGCCGCCGATCCGCGCCTGCTGCCGGGCGGGCGCTCCGAAATGGTCCTGCACCGGCTGGGCGAGCAGGACTGGCAGGGGCTGCTGACCTATCGCCCGACCCGTCGCGGCACCGGCGAGGTCGAGGAGGTCTGGCTGCGCTGGACCGGTCCGCTGCGGCTTGGCGCGCGGCAGGCGCGGCGTGAGATAGCGCTGCCGGTGCGGGTCTGGCCCAGCCTGGCCGCGGTGCGATCGCCCGCGCTGCAGAGCTTTCTGAAGGATGCCCAGTTCGGCCTGATCGCTCGGCGGATTCGCGGCGAGGGCACGATGTTCGAGGCGCTGGCGGAATTCCAGCCGGGCATGGACAAGCGCCGGATCGACTGGAAGGCCAGCGCCCGTCACGCCCACCTCTATGCCAAGGAGTATGAGGCAGAGCGCAACAACCAGATCGTCTTCGCCTTCGATTGCGGATCGGCGATGTCCGATCCGATCGGGGGCCAAGGGGACGGAATTCCTCGGATTGACCGGGCGGTCTCGGCGGCGCTTTCCACCGCCTATGTCGCGCTCAAGGGCGGGGACCGGGTGGCGCTGTTCGGCTTTGCCGCGCGGCCCGAACTGTTCACCCCGTTCGTTGCCGACGCGCGCGATTTTCCCCGGTTGCAGCGCGCCGCGGCCAGCCTTGATTACCACGCGCAGGAACCCAACTTCACCCTGGCGCTGGCCACGCTGGCGGGCCGGCTCAAGCGCCGCAGCCTGGTCGTGGTATTTTCCGACTTCACCGATCCGACCAGCGCCGAACTGATGATTGAAAGCATTTCCCGTCTGACCGCGCGGCATCTGGTGGTGTTCGTGACGATGCAGGACGAGGAGCTGACCGGGATCGCCACGGCCGCGCCTGACGATCTCCAGCACATGGCGATGGCGGTCAGCGCCGATGGCCTGCTGCGCCAGCGCGCACTGGTGCTGGGCAAGCTGCGCCAGGCCGGGGTCGACGTGGTCGAAGCGCCGTGGGACCGGATCGGGACGCGGCTGCTCGATGCCTATCTGGCGATCAAGCGCAAGGGAGCGATCGGATAATGGCCCTGTTTCCCGCCCTGCGCGGCACGATCAAGACCGATGCGGCGGTAGAAGCCGCGGCGCTGCGTTCCGACCGGTTCCGGCAGAACCGCGAGCAGGACTGGAAGCGGCTGGAGCTGATCGTCACCCGGATGGAAAAGGGTCGGCTCGGCAAGCTCTCGGACGAGGATCTGCTGGAACTGCCGGTGCTGTACCGCACGGTGTCTTCCAGCCTGTCGGTTGCGCGCGAAACCTCGCTCGATGCGGCGACGCTGGGCTATCTGGAAAGCCTGGTCCAGCGCGCCTGGTTCCTGGTCTATGGCCCGCGCACCACGCTGTGGGGCTGGCTGCGGCGCTTTTTCGGCGGCGAATGGAGCCGCAGCGTCCGCGCGATCTGGCCCGAACTGCTGGTCGCGCTGGTGCTGATGGTGGCGGGCACCTGGGTCGGCTGGCAGTTGTGCGCGCAGGACCCCGATTGGTACTATGCGCTGTTTCCGGCCGAACTGGCCGACGACCGGGTGCCCGGGGCCAGCCGCGAGATCCTGCTCAAGGGCCTGTTCGGCCAGCAGGACCAGGCCGGCAAGGAGGTGTTCGCCAGCTTCCTGTTCACCCACAACGCCGGAATTGCGATCATGTGCTATGCGCTGGGCTTTGCGTTCGGTGTGCCGTCGTTGATGCTGCTGGTGCAGAACACCACGATGCTGGGGGCGATCCTGTGGCTTTACCACGGGGTCGGGCTCGATTGGGAGATTGCCGGGTGGCTTTCGATCCACGGCACGACCGAACTGCTCGCAATCCTGGTTGCCGGAGCGGCCGGGCTGCATGTCGGGCGGTCGATGGCCTTTCCGGGGGACCGTTCGGTGCTGGAGGCGGCCGCCGAGGCGGGCCAGCGCACGGCCACGGTCATGGCCGGGGTGGTGATCATGCTGGGGATCGCGGGCCTGCTCGAAGGGCTGGGCCGCCAGCTGGTCAATGATACCAATGCACGGCTGGCGATCGGCGGGGCGATGCTGGCGTTCTGGATGCTCTATTTCTTCGCCTTCCGCCGGGTGCCCCCGGGGAGCGAGCGCGAATGACCCGCGACGAGATCAAGCGCGCCCGGGGTGATCGGGTGCTGATCACGCCCGAAGGGATCGCCCTGCCGCTGCGGCTGGCCGGCCGGGGCGCGCGGGCCGGGGCGCTGATGATCGACATCACGCTGATCTTCGTCGCCCTGCTGGCGATCGGCACCCTGCTGGGCTTTGCCGCCGAGGGTGCGGACAAGGTCGCGGCGGGCGGGGCCAAGGCCGCCAATCCGGCCAAGGAATTCCTGACCATCGTGATCATCGTCCTGGTCTTCGTGCTGCGCTATGGATATTTCCTGATGTTCGAACTGGGCCCGCGCGGGGCGACCCCGGGCAAGCGGCTGACCGGCATCCGGATCGCCGCGCGCGGCGGCGGGCGGCTCACCACCGAAATGGTGCTGGCCCGCAACCTGCTGCGCGATATCGAACTGTTCCTGCCGTTCGTGGCCCTGCTTTACCTGGGTTTTGGCGAGGGGCCGTCGCGCTGGGCGATGGCGGGGTGGCTGCTGATCTTCGCCCTGTTCCCGTTCTTCAACCGCGACCGGCTGCGCGCCGGGGACCTGATCGCCGGAACCTGGGTGGTCGAAGCCCCGCGGCAAAAGCTGGAAGCGGCCTTGTCGACCGGGCAGGCCGCCGCAACCGGAACCAGCCACGCCACCGGCGCGGCCTACAAGTTCAGCGACGAAGAGCTGGCGATCTATGGCGAATACGAGCTGCAGACGCTGGAGCGGGTCCTGCGCGAAGATCGCTACGAAGCGCTGGTCGCTGTGCACGAGGCGATCTGCCGCAAGATCGGCTGGAACCCCGGCGCGGGGGACGAGCACGCGTTCCTGCAGGCCTATTACACCCAGCTGCGCGCCCGGCTTGAAAGCGGGATGCGGATGGGGAAACGCAAGGCGGACAAGTTCGCCGGCTGATCCCCGGTTCGCCGCGCTAGAGTTCGCTGCTGTTCATCCCGAAGATCGGGGTATGCGGCTCGTGCGCGGCCATCCGGGCCAGCAGCAGATCAAGCTCCGCCTCGGCGATGATGATTCCCTGGTGCGCGGGGCGAACGAATCCGATCTCGATCATGTGGTGGTTGAAGGCGATCAGGTGATCGAAGAAACCAGCCGCATTGAGCAGACCGACCGGCTTGGCATGATAGCCAAGCTGCGCCCAGCTGACCGCTTCCCACAATTCGTCCATCGTCCCGACCCCGCCGGGCAGGGTAAGAAATCCGTCCGAAAGCCGGGTGAAGGCGGCTTTGCGCTCGTGCATGCCGGGCACCACGATCAGTTCGGTGCAATCGTGGTTGGCAACCTCGGAGCTGACCAGCGCTTCGGGGATCACGCCGATCACCTCGCCGCCAGCGGCCAGTGCCGCGCCGGCCACCGCGCCCATCAGGCCCAGCCGGCCGCCGCCATAGACCAGCCCGATGCCCCGCTCTGCCAGGGTCCGGCCGACCTCTGCCGCCAGCTCGATGTAACGGGGATCGGCCGGGGTTGCCGAACCGCAATAGACCGCAAGGCGCTTCACTTCAGTTTCTCCAGCATCAGGCCAGCGGTCGCCTTAGCACCGGCCAGTACGGCGGCAACCCCTGCGCCCGGGTGCGTGCCGGCTCCGGCCAGGTAAAGGTTGGCGATCTTGCCGTCGCGGTGGTGCGGGCGCAGCGGGCCGGATTGACCGGGCAGTGCCGCCAGGCTCCACCCGGCGCCCAGCCAGGCGTTGAAATCAAGCGCCAGATCGCGCGGGGTGGTGTGGAACGCCGTGACGATCCGGTCGGCGATGTCGGGCACCAGCCGCCGCCCGACTTCGGCCAGGACCCGGCGCTGCAGCATCGGCCCGATCGTTTCCCAATCGAGCGGCAGCTTGCCCAGATTGGCCACCGGCAGGGTCGCGGCGAACACGCTCTGGCCCGGCGGAGCCAGACCGGGGTCGGTCACGCTGGGGTGATCGAGCACGATCAGTCCGTCTTGCGGCAGGACGCCGTGGGTGAACACGTCTTCGATCCATTGGCGATACCGCGGCCCGAACAGCACGCTGCGGTGGGGGATCCCCGGCCAGGTTCCCTCCAGCGCGAAATGGACCGTGAAGGCCGATGGCGAGAAACGCTTTCGCGCAAGCGTTCGTGCCATCTCGGGGCCGCGTGCGCTTTCGCTCAGCAAGTCGCGGTAGGTGTGGACCACGTCGGCATTGCTGGCAAAGATCTCGCATGTCTGGACCCAGCCACTGGCCGTTTCGACTTCGGTCACGCGGTTGCCGATCAGGTGCAGCCGCACCACCGGATCGCCAAGCCGCAGGACCCCGCCCAGCTTTTCGAACCGCGCGACAAGCGCGGCCACCAGCCTGCCCATCCCGCCCTGCGGCCACCAGGCCGGACCGATTCCCGGCGCGGCCTGGCCGATCAGGTGCAGCGCGCTCGCGGCAAAGGGATCGGCTCCGGCCAGCAGCATGGGGAAACTCAGCGCTTCACGCAGGTACGGTCCCTTGACCAGCCGCGCGACCAGCCCGGCGCCGCTGCGCCAGCCCTGGTGGCGGAGCAGCGCGGGCACGGCTTCGAAGGCCGACAGGATCCGGCCCTGGGGCTGCTGGGCGATGCGCTGCCAGCCGTCGCCCCGGCTTTCCGCCAGCCATGCGGCAAAATCCTGGTATCCGGCAGCATCGTCCGGCGCGACCCGGCCCAGCTGCGCCGGGTCGGCAGGCAGATCGAGCGCGGTGCCATCCGGCCAGGTGCAGCGCCAGGCCGGGGCGACTTCGCTGAACGCAAGGTCGTCGGCCAAGTCCTCGCCGGTCAGGCTCCACAGTTCGCGAAAGGGTCCAGGGTCCGCAATCGCGCCGGGCCCGGCTTCAAAGGTGAAGCCATCGCGGTGCCAGGTTCGGACCAGGCCGCCCGCGGCTTCGCGCGCTTCGACCAGCACGGTCGGCACACCGCCCGCCTGCAGCCGGATCGCCAGAGCCAGTCCGCCCAGGCCTGCGCCGACAACGCAGGCCCGCCGTGCCGGTATGTCCTTGCGTTGAGCCATTGCTGACACTTGTAGTCCCGGCGCCGCGGCTTGGGAAGCGAATGGGGCCTTGGCGGGGGACGATGGATGAGCCATGCTGGCCCGCGATGAGGATCGAGCCTGCAACTTCCGGCGATGCGGCTGAAATCGCGGCGATTTATGCCCATCATGTGCTTCACGGCACGGCCAGTTACGAGAATGCGCCGCCCGATGACGCCGAAATGGCGGCGCGAATGGACCGGGTTCGGGTCGCCGGCTGGCCCTGGCTGGTGGCGCGCGACGCGGGCGGGGCGATGCTGGGCTATGCCTATGCCAGCCAGTTCCGTGACCGCGCAGCCTATCGCTATGCCTGCGAGAATTCGATCTATATCCGCCACGACCGCCGCGGCGAGGGGATCGGCAAGGTTCTGCTCAGCGCGCTGGTGGACGCGGCCGCAGCCAGCGGCTTTCGCCAGATGATTGCGGTGATCGGCGGGGCGCAACCGGCCTCGATCGCCCTGCATGCGGCCTGCGGCTTTGCCCATGCCGGCCAGATGCGCGCGATCGGACGCAAGCACGGCCGCTGGCTCGACAACGTTTACATGCAGCGCGGCCTTGGCGAAGGCGCCACGACCCCGCCGCCGGAGGAACCGCAATGACCAGCCTGATGCCCAACCGCCGTGGATTCCTCTGGGCCCTCATCGCCTGGCTTGGTGCAGGTGTGATCCTGCTGATGATGGGCCGGACGCCGATCTGCCAGTGCGGCACGATCAAGCTGTGGTGGGGGGTGGTCCAGTCCTCCGAAAACAGCCAGCACATCGCCGACTGGTACAGTTTCAGCCACGTGATCCACGGCCTGCTGTTCTATTTCTTCGCCCACCTGTTGTGGCGGCGCTGGAAGCTGTTCGGGGGCAAACCGGCCAGCTGGGCGTTGCCGATCGCGGTGGTGTTCGAAGCCTTCTGGGAACTGCTGGAAAACTCGCCGCTGATCATCGACCGCTACCGGGCCGTCACCGTCAGCTTCGGTTATGAAGGGGACAGCGTGCTCAACTCGTTGTCCGACATCGGTTTCATGGCCCTGGGCTTCTGGATCGCCAGCAAGCTTCCGGTCTGGGCCAGCGTGGCCATGGCAATCTTTTTCGAGCTGTTCACGCTCTATTTCATACGTGACAACCTGACCCTCAACGTCCTGATGCTGGTCTGGCCGCTGGAATCGATCCGGGCCTGGCAAGCTGCGGCTTGACGCAGATTTAGGGTCTTCACCCTAATTTTGTCTTGCCCTTGATCGCGGTCAATGCTCAAATTGCGTGGTGAGTCGAAACCGAACGCAACGGCGATGAATCGCCGACCCCAAATGGAGAGGTGAGAGATGGCAACCGCAGCAATCCAGGCCAAGACCGAGACAACCCATGTCGATGTGCTGATCGTCGGCGCGGGCATTTCCGGGATCGGTTCGGCCTATCACCTGCAAGACCAGTGCCCGGGCAAGACCTATGCGATCCTCGAGATGAAGGACACCTTCGGCGGCACCTGGGATACCCACAAGTATCCCGGGGTGCGTTCGGACTCCGATCTCTACACCTTCGGCTACCGGTTCAAGCCGTGGGTCGGCACCCCGATCGCCAGTGCGGCCGAGATCCTGAAATACATGGGCGAGGTGATCGACGAGAACGGCATCACCCCGCATATCCGCTATGGCCACCGCATCACTCGCGCGGCGTGGCACAGCAAGACCAACCTCTGGACGATCGAGGCGATCCGCAAAAGCGACGGCGCGCAGGTGACCTTCACCGCCAATTTCCTGTGGATGTGCCAGGGCTATTACGATCACGAAACGCCCTACATGCCCGATTGGCCGGGGATGAGCAGCTACAAGGGCAAGCTGGTCCATGCCCAGCTGTGGGACCCCAAGACCGACTATGCCGGCAAGAAGATCCTGGTGATCGGATCGGGCGCGACCGCCGCCACGGTGATCCCCGCCTTCGCCGAAAAGGCCGCCCACGTCACCATGCTGCAGCGCTCGCCGACCTACTTCTTCTGTTCGGAAAACAAGAACGAGCTGGCCGACAAGCTGCGCGCCGGCAACATCGATGAACCGACCATTCACCGCGTGGTCCGCGCCCAGATCATGTACGACCAGGACATGATGACCAGGCGCTGCATCGAGGAACCCGATGCGGTGTTCGAAGAACTGAAGATGCTGGTCCGCGCCTTCACCGGCAAGGAGGACTTCGAGTTCGAACCGCACTTCACGCCCAAATATCGTCCCTGGCAGCAGCGCCTGGCGTTCTGCCCCGAAGGCGATATCTTCCGTGCGGTGGCTGCGGGCAAGGTTTCTGCGGTCACGGACGAGATCGAGACCTTCACCGAAACCGGTGTGCGGACCAAGGGCGGGGTCGAGATCGAGGCCGACATCATCGTCGCGGCAACCGGCTTCAACCTGCTGATGATGGGCGGCATCCCCTTCGAAGTCGATGGCAAGCGGGTCGATTGGCACGATACCATCAATTACAGGGGCATGATGTTCACCGGGGTGCCCAACATGGCCTGGGTGATGGGTTATTTCCGCGCCAGCTGGACCCTGCGGGTCGACATAATGGGCGATTTCGTCTGCAACCTGCTCAACCATATGGACGCGCGCGGCGCCAAGCGCGTCGACGTCGCGCTGCGCGATGAAGACGCGGGCATGCCGCTGGGCGACTGGATCGAGAGCGACAACTTCAATCCCGGCTACCTGATGCGCGGGATCAAGAAGATGCCGCAAAAGGGCGACAAGCCCGAATGGCGCCACAACCAGGACTACTGGGCCGAACGTGACCAGATTCCGGCAACCGATCTTGAAGGCAGCGAATTCCTTTATGATGGCGTCCGGGCCAGCAAGAAGGTGTCCGAACCGGCCTGATAGAATTTCTGCATGATCTCAGCGGCGGTGCTGGATTGCCAGCGCCGCCGTTTTGTCGTTATCTCGGTTGCAATGAGCAACCAAAGCATCTGGTGGGGTGGTGCGCATCCGCCTCTTGAGCCGATGACCGCGCTGGGCGTCGATGCCCTGCCGGGCCATCTCGGGATCGAATTCGTCGATTGCGGCGATGATTGGGTGCGCGGCCGGATGCCGGTCGATCATCGCACCCAGCAACCGTTCAAGCGGCTCCATGGCGGGGCCTCAGTGGCGCTGGCGGAAACGATCGGCTCGGTCGCCTCCAGTTTTTGCATCGACCGGGAAAAGTTCGTTGCGGTGGGGATGGAAATCAACGCCAACCACATCCGCCCGGCCTATTCGGGCTGGGTCTATGCCACCGCCCGGCCTGAATCGCTGGGCCGGACCACCCAGGTCTGGTCGATCCGCATCACCGACGAAGCCGACAAACTGGTGTGCATCTCGCGGCTGACCGTCGCGGTGATCCCGCTCGAAAGGAAATGACGATGGTGCAGCAATCGGTCGCCGTGATCGGCGCAGGCGATTTCATCGGGGCGTCAATCGCCCGCAGGTTCGCAGCCGAGGGCTTCGCTGTCCACGCCGGGCGGCGCAACGGTGAGAAGTTGGCCCCGCTGCTGGGCGGCAATATTACCGGGCGCAGCCTGGACGCCCGCGAGAGCGAGGATGTGAACGCATTCCTGGCTGAGGCCGAAGCGATCGCTCCGCTGGCGCTGGTGGTGTTCAACGTTGGTGCCAACGTCCAGTTCCCGCTGGCCGAAACCACCGACCGGGTGTTCCGCAAGGTCTGGGAAATGGCCTGCTTCGCCGGGTTTGCCGCGGTGCGCGAAGCGGCCCGGATCATGGCGCCGCGCAAGGAAGGCAAGATCTTCGTCACCGGCGCCACCGCCGGTCTGCGCGGCAATCCCGGCTATGCCGCCTTCGCTGCCGCCAAGGCCGGTCTGCGCGCCATGACCCAGGCCGCAGCGCGCGAATATTGGCCGCAAGGCCTGCACATCGCCCATCTGGTGATCGACTCCGGGGTCGATACCGAATGGGTCCGCGCCCGCGTGACCGAGCGGATCGGGGCCGAAGCGCTGGCCGCCCAGCCCGACCTGCTGATGCCGCCCGAAGCGGTGGCCGATGCCTATTGGGCGCTCTACAACCAGCCCAAATCGGCCTGGACTTTCGAGCAGGAAATCCGCCCATACGGGGAGACGTGGTGATGACGAAAGAGATCGAGTTCCTGTTCGATTTCGGAAGCCCCAACGCCTATCTGGTCCACCGCGCGATCGAGGATATGGACAACGTCGGCTTCCGCTATGTGCCGGTGCTGCTGGGCGGAATCTTCAAGGCGATCGGCAACCAGAGCCCGATGCAGGCCTATGGCCATATCGCGGCCAAGCGCGATTACGATGCGCTCGAAATGCGCCGCTTCATGGCGCAGCACGACATCAACAACTTCCGGATGAACCCGCACTTTCCGGTCAATACCCTTTTGGCAATGCGCGGCGCGGTGGCGGCCGAAAGCCTTGGCTGTGCGGAGGATTACACCGAGGCGGTGTTTACTGCGATGTGGGAACAGGGCCTCAAGATGGACGATCCCGAGGTTTGGGCAAACGCCGTGGCCGCCGCCGGATTGGATGCCGCAGCCTTGGGCGCAGCGGCACAGGACGCCCAGATCAAGGCCCGGCTTGTCGCCAACACCGAAACCGCCGTGGCGCGCGGGGTGTTCGGCATCCCGACCTTCTTCCTTGGCGAAGAAATGTGGTTCGGCAAGGATCGCCTGCGCGACGTGATCGAAGCGGCAACCGGCTGACGCTTGCCAAGCGAGGCCAGGCGATGCAAGGTGCGTTTAATCGATCGATTAAACGCCGGCCGAACCAACGGGAGCCCCAAATATGTCCGACTACCCCTTGCCCAACGCCTCGACCGATCTGACCGGCCGGGTTGCCCTCGTCACCGGGGCCTCTTCGGGGCTTGGGGCGCGCTTTGCCGAAGTCCTGGCCAGCCAGGGTGCCGCCGTGGTGCTCGCCGCGCGGCGCAAGGACCGGCTCGAGGCGCTGGCGGACAGGATCCGCGCTGCCGGGGGCAAGGCGTTGGCCGTTCAGATGGACGCTACCGATGCGCCATCGCTGATCGCCGCGGTCGAGGCCGGCGAAGCGGCGTTCGGCACGATCGATATCCTCGTCAACAACGCCGGGATGCCCGATGCCCAGCGCGCCCACAAGATGAGCCTGGAGCTGGTCGACCAGGTGCTGGGCGTAAACCTGCGCGGACCGTGGATCCTTGCCTGCGAGGTTGCGCGGCGGCTGATCGCGGCGGGGAAACCGGGACGGATCGTCAACATCAGCTCGGTCGCGCACTTCCGCTATGACGGCGGCGGCGCGGCGCTCTATGCCGTGACCAAGACCGCTATCGCCCGGATGACCGAGGCGCTCAGCGTCGAATGGGCGCACTACAACATCAACGTCAACGCGATCGCGCCGGGCATGTTCGTTTCGGAAATGACAGACGGGATGTTCGAACGGATGGGCGGCAACCCCGCCCCGCACCTGCCAAGGAAGCGCGTACCGGTGGCTGCGCAGATGGATTCGACACTGCTCTATCTCGTCGCGCCGAGCAGCGAATGCGTCACCGGGGCAACGATCCGGATCGATGACGGGCAAAGCGCCCGGGTGCGGATGTAAGGAGGATTTCGCGATGCTGGTGACGGTGGAGCGCGACGATGCGGTCGCGGTGGTAACGATGAACCGGCCCGAGGCGATGAACGCGCTGTCGCGCGGCCTTCGCGAACAGCTTGCCCAGGCGATGAAGCAGCTTGACGAGGACGAACGGATCCGCGCCGTGGTGCTGACCGGGGCTGGCACGCGCGCCTTCACCGCCGGGCTCGACCTCAAGGAACTCGGCACCGAAGGGCTCGGCGCCGCCAATGCCGAGGCTCCCGCCGCCAACCCGGTCAAGGCGGTCGAGCAATGCCGCAAGCCAGTGATCGGCGCGATCAACGGCGTCGCGATCACCGGCGGGTTCGAAGTTGCGCTGGCCTGCGATGTGCTGATCGCCAGCGAGAACGCGCGTTTTGCCGATACCCATGCCCGGGTCGGGATCATGCCCGGCTGGGGTCTGTCGCAAAAGCTCAGCCGGATGATCGGCATCTCCCGTGCCAAGGAGCTGTCGTTCAGCGGCAACTTCCTCGATGCGCAGACCGCCCGCGAATGGGGCCTG
Organism: Novosphingobium sp.; assembly: GCA_046063325.1. Classification (GTDB taxonomy): domain Bacteria; phylum Pseudomonadota; class Alphaproteobacteria; order Sphingomonadales; family Sphingomonadaceae; genus Novosphingobium. The sequence continues at coordinate 610 of JBJTMC010000030.1, read as the reverse complement.
GTCAACCGCGTGGTACCGGCCGATCAGCTGCTCTCCGCCGCAAAAAGGCTCGCCGCCGATATCGCCAGCGCCGATCCCGGCATGATCGAGGCCTACAAGTCCCTGATCGACGATGGCTATGCCCTGCCCTTCGGCGAGGCCCTGGCGCTGGAACACACGCGTTCGACGGCGCGCAATTCCGCGGTCAGCGGCGCAGAGGTGGACGATCGCCGCCGCGCCGTGATGGAACGCGGCCGCGCCCAGCAGGGCACCTGACTCCGGTTGACCGCTCCGCCCCACTATGGCAATGCGCCGCCCGCACCCGGGCGGGTGTAGCTCAATGGCAGAGCAGAAGCTTCCCAAGCTTACGACGAGGGTTCGATTCCCTTCACCCGCTCCAACGGCCCTTCCCGAAAGTGCCCGTGCCTTTTCGACAGACCCCCGAAAACCGGTGTAAATCTGCGGGTATCGGTCGGTAGACTGCTCATGACTTCTGGATGCAGCCGACTGGATTGGGGCAACCATCCGGGATGGAGATGGTTCGCCCCAGTTCTTGCCAGCCGGGCCGCCGCCCGTTCTTCGCTAGAGCACGAAATCCGGGGCCGAGAGCAGATGATGCCCTAGCAGGTCG
>JBJTMC010000156.1:0-11813 GCA_046063325.1 Novosphingobium sp. | reverse complement strand
GGGCTGACCGTCTACGGCCAGTTCATGTTCGTCGATCTGACCACCACCACCCATTCGGGCGGCAGCCTGACCCAGTTCCCGACGCTGACCACCATCCCGGTGACCAACCCGTTCATCCCGGCCGATCTGCGCACGGTCCTGGCCTCGCGCCCCAACGCGAATGCTCCGTTCAACTGGAGCGGACGCTATGTCGGCGTGCCCTACAAGGGCTGGGACGAGAACTTCGAGATCCAGCAGTACCTGGCCGGGATCAAGGGTGACATCACCGAAGGCTGGAGCTTCGACGCTTACGTTTCCTATGATCAGTCGAACCACACATCGACGATGCATAACGCCGTGCTGAAAAGCCGGGTCCAGACCTTGCTCAACGCGGCCGACGGCGGGGCTTCGATCTGCGCGGGCGGGTTCAACCCGTTCGGCGATGCCAACGCCCGTTCGCTGTCGGCCGCCTGCCAGGCCTACATCACCAAGGATGCAGTCAGTACCGAACGCCTTTCGCAGACCCAGGCCCTGGTCCAGCTGAACGGCAAGCTGTTCGATCTGGGTGCGGGTCCGGCGCAGATCGCGCTGGTCGCCGATTACCGACTGAACTCCTATGCCTATGCCCCGGATTCGGACGCGACTTCGGCATCGGGCTGGGCGCCCGGCGGCAACATCGAAGCGTATACCGTCCAGCTTCCGGTTTCGCGCAAGTCGATCAGCGTCAAGGAACTGGCCGGCCAGATCGACATCCCGCTGCTCAGCGACAAGCCGTTCATGAAGGAACTGGCGATCGGCGCGGCGGCCCGCGTTTCGGACTATTCGGTCTCGGGCTCGGTCACCAGCTATGAAGCCGACGCGCGGTGGCGCCCGGCGGACATGCTGCTGATCCGCGGCAGCTACCAGCGCGCGGTGCGTGCGCCCAACATCGCGGAACTGTTCTCGCCCGCGCAGGGCTCGCAGCTGGCGATCGGCACCCCGCCGGCCGCCCTGGGCGATCCGTGCGATTCGCGCTCAACGGCGCGGACCGGGGCCAACGGCGCGCAGGTTACCGCGCTGTGCGTTGCCCAGGGCGTGCCGAGCATCGCGACCTACCAGTTCCCGACCACCGCGGTCGGCCAGGCAACCCCGGGCAGCACCGCGATTACCCCGGAAAAGGCCGATACCTTCAACGTCGGCTTCGTCTTCAACGCGCCGCGTGGTGACGGCGTGCTGGGCGATTTCTCGTTCTCGGTCGATTACTACAACATCAAGATCAAGAACGTGATCTCGGCGGTGCCAGGGCTGACCGTGCTGTCGGGCTGCTACAACCTCGATGGCACCAACCCGAGCTATTCGGTCACCAACGCCAATTGCCAGCTGATCACCCGCGATACGCTGACCGGGCAGATCATCACGGTCAACACGCCGTACCAGAACCTCGGTTCGCTCAAGACCGACGGGATCGAATTCCAGGTCCACTGGGGCATCCGCGCTCCGTTCCTGGCGCAGAGCGGCAAACTCTACGTCGATACGGCGATCGGCTATCTCAACAACTACAAGGTCCAGTTGCTGCCGGGCGGTCCGTTCCTGAACTACACCGGGATCTCAAACGGCAGCGCCAACGAAGGCAGCGTCCCGCCGCGGGCCACCCCGCGCTGGAAGGCGCTGACCACCTTCGGTTACCGTTCCGACGCGGTCAGCTTCGGGCTGCGCTGGAAGTACCAGAACCCTCTGGATGACGTCAGCAAGGTCAACACCCCGACCAACGTTGCGGTGGGCGTGCCGGCCTATGCCACCTGGGATGCCTTTGCCTCGTTCAACGTGAACGGCCGGTTCGAACTGCGCGGCGGCGTGAACAACCTGTTCAACCGCAGCCTGCCGATCGTGGCGAGCAACCAGACCAGCACCGATACGGCGCAGTACGATCTGATCGGACGATCGTTCTACATTGGCTTCAAGGCCAAGTTCTGACGGTCGCAATCGGGCCGGAGTTGACCCTCTCAGCTTCGGCCCGATATTGCCCTGAACCAGATCATGCTTCGCACCGGACTCATCGGCCGCGCCATCAAGGCCTCGCGCTCTCCCTGGCTTCACGAACAGGAAGCGTGGGCCCAGGGGCTTGAGCTGACTTACGAACTGTTCGACTTTACCGAGCGCGGGTTCGACGATGCCGATCTTGGCCCCTTGCTTCAGCGGTTGGCGCAAGAAGGCTATCTTGGCGTCAACGTCACCTTCCCGTTCAAGCAGGCGGTGATCCCGCTGCTTGACGAACTGGCCGACTGTGCCCGCGCGGTCGGAGCGGTAAACACCGTGGCGATGCGCAGAGGCCGATTGATCGGCTACAACACCGACAAGACCGGCTTTCAGGAAAGCGTGGCCGAAGGCCTGCCGGATGCCGGGCTTGGCGCGGTCCTCCAGCTGGGAGCCGGCGGGGCGGGGGCGGCGGTTGCCAATGCGCTGCTCTCGCTCGGTACGGCGCGGCTCGAAATCGCCGATGTCGATATTGGCCGGGCCGAAGCCCTGGCCGACCGGCTGAACGCCGAATACGGCCCTGGCCGGGTTATTGCCCGCAGCAGCGCCGCGATCGATACCAGCGCGATTCAGGGGATCGTCAACACCACGCCGATGGGCATGGCCGCCAATCCGGACCCGGCGATCGATCCCGCGCTGATTTCCAGCCGGCACTGGGTGGCGGATATCGTCTATTTCCCGCTCGAGACACAATTGCTGCGGATCGCGCGCAAAAAGGGCTGCCGCACGCTTGATGGCAGCGGCATGGTGGTTGGCCAGGCCGCCCGCGCCTTCGAGATCTTTACCGGCGCCAAGGCCGACAAGATGCGGATGGCGAGAAGCTTCGCAGGCGATTGACGCCTCCTTGGCGAGAATATCGCCGCCGCCAATCAGGCGCCCTTGACCACGCCGCGTGCCTGTGTGCAGCAAGCACCATGACCGGATTTCTGCTTGCCCTTGTAGCGACCTTCCTTGCCGGATTTGGCGCGCGCGATCAGGTTCTGGTCGCGGGATTGGCAGCCAGGAACGGAGCGCGGCCCGCGCTGCTGCTCACCGGGCTGCTGACTTCGGCGTTCGCGGCCGCTGGCGCGGTCTGGCTGGCGGGCGGGTTCGCGCCGCAACTCGCACCGGCGGCGCGGCGGATGCTGGCCGTGCTTGCCCTGGCGGTCGCCGCGCTGGAAATGATCGTGGTCCAGCCGAAGGCGCCGCTGAACGAGCCGACCCAGTCGCTCGGCGCGACAGGTCTTGTCCTGCTGGCGCAGCAGATCACCGACGCGGCGCGCTTTCTGCTGTTTGCGATCGTTACGGCCAGCGTCCTGCCGCTGGCGGCCGGTCTGGGCGGGGCGTTTGGTAGCATGGCCGTCGTTGCCACCGGCTGGATGGCTGGCGACGCGCTTCTGCGCCTGCCTTTGGTGCAGATCCGGCGCGCGCTGGGCGCCGCGCTTCTGCTGGCCGCGGGGGCATTCTACCTTGCGCTGCGCTGATTGGCCGGGGTCCGGCCACCCTTGCGCGCACCAATAGCTATGCGCTGCAGTTTTTCCGGGCGCGGCAAAGTGCTAGGGGCGCAGCCATGCACAAGGTCAACCTGATCGCCGGGGCGGATGACGCCGCCATCGCCCACTGGCTGCACCGGCAGCTCAGCGCTGCGCTTGCCGAACAACCGGGGGAGATCGCGATCACCATTCCCGGTGGCTCGACCCCGTTCCCGATCCTGGCCGAACTGGCCGGAATGGGCCTTGCCTGGGACCGGATTGCGGTCTGGCCGGGGGATGACCGGATCGTGCCGGAGGATCATCCCGCCAGTAACGTTGGGCGAATCCGCGCCGCACTCGAACCCCACGGCGCGCGCGTTGTGGGGCTGCGCGAAGGGGCCCGGCCGCCGCGTTTCGCGCTGACCTGGCTGGGGATGGGCGGGGATGGGCACATCGCCTCGCTGTTTCCCAACACCGATCCGCAGGCCGACGATCCGCAACTGCTGCGCCGTCTGGTTCCCGATCCTTTGCCGCCCGAGGCGCCGTTTGCCCGGCTCAGCCTGACCATTCCGGCACTGCTGGATACCGGCGCGCTGGTTTTCGTGATCCGCGGCGCGGACAAGCGCGCCCTGTTCGAAGCGGCGATGCATGGCGAGAACGATCTGCCGGTGGCGCGGGTCCTGAAGGCCGCGCACTGCCCGGTAACATGCTTCACCTGATTCCCGCCCCGTTGCACCGCACCGGCTTGCGGATTGCCCATGCGGTGCGGCGGCGCTGGTGGCGGCTGGCGCAAGTCCGGCTGAGCGGCTGCCGGATCCTGGCCTTCGATGCCGAAGGCCGCCTGCTGCTGATCCGCCATTCCTATGGCAGCGGCAACTGGATGCTGCCCGGCGGCGGAATCGGAAGGCGCGAAGATCCGCTCGACGCGGCGCTGCGCGAGCTGCGCGAGGAAACCGGCTGCGACCTGGCCGAAGCGCGGCTGTTCGAAGTCGTCGAGGAACCGCTTTATGGCACGGTCAACCGGGTTCACCTGGTTACCGGAGCCGCGCACGGCGCGCCCAAGGGGGACGGCCGCGAGGTGATCGAGCTGGCCTTCTTTGCCACCGACAGCCTGCCCGAACGACTCTCACCAGCCCTGGCCAAGGGCATCGCCGGCTGGATCGCCGCGGCCCGGGCATAGAAAACCCCGGCCGACACAGCGCGCCAGCCGGGGTTCACCAAATCGTCCGGTCGCTTACTTCTTGGTGACTTCCTGCACCGCCTGGTAGGCGGCCTTGCCCATGGCATTGCAGGTTTCCAGGTTGTCGCCGACCAGCTTGTCGGCGGCGCCCTTCTCGCTCAGCGACGCGATCATCTTGTCGTTCTCGGCCGAAACGTCGGCCTGGACGACCTTGGGATCCTTCTTGCTGGTGACCGTGGCAACCACCATCAGCGCGGCGGCCTGGTTGGTGAAGGTTTCGGCCTGGGTCTTGTTCTCGGGCTTGTCCTTGTCGTCACCCACGCTCATCACCTGCGACAACAGCATGTTGAAGGCGGCGCAGTGGGTTAGCTTGTCATACGACATGCCATCATCGGCCGCGCTGGAGGCGGTTGGCATGGCAACAGCGAGCAATGCCGCGGCAGCGGCTGCGATACGGAACTTCATCTTTGATAACCCCTCGTTCGATGGTCTAACAGGTCATCGTCCCCGCTGCTCGCACCCGCCGCCGGACGAACCCTTGGCCACATTTACGAGAACCGATCCCCGGTCCTGGTTTCCGCCAAGACGTCGTTCGTGTCCAACAAAATTGCTTTCGCGTCCCTGAATAGGGCAGGTTTCACGGCGGAGATGCGCCGATCAGAACGGCAGTTCGGACTGCGCCGCGCCGCCTACCGGGACGATAGCCGGCTCGTCTTCTTCCAGCGCCGAAAGGGTCAGGCCAACCAGCCGCACCGGCTGGGCCAGCGGCAGGACCTCGTCCAGGAGGGCATGGCCAATCGCGGAAAACTCGTCCTGGCTGGCAACCGGACGCGCCAGGCTGCGCGCGCGGGTCAGCCCGGTAAAGTCGGCATGCTTCAGCTTCAGCGTTACCGTGCGGCCCTTGGCTCCGGCCTTGTCGATCCTGTCCCAGGTGATGGTGATGATCTTTTCCAGCACCTCGCGCAGCACCGAGCCCGAAGAGATATCCTTGTCGAGTGTGCGCTCTGCTCCCAGCGACTTGCGCGGCCGGTTGGCCTTCACCCGGCGCAGGTCGATCCCGCGTGCGGCGCGGTATAGGTAATCGGCCTGGCTGCCAAAGTGCGCGCGCAGAAAGGCGATGTCCCTGGCTTTTAGGTCGGCGCCGCTTTCGATCCCCAGCGCTGCCATCTTCTCTGCGCCGCGCGGCCCGATCCCGAAAAAGCGGCGGACCGGCAGCATGGCGACGAACTGCGCCCCTTCGCCGGGTCGGATCACGCACAGCCCGTCGGGCTTGTTCTGGTCGCTGGCCAGCTTGGCGAGGAACTTGTTGTAAGACACGCCCGCGCTGGCGGTCAGCCCGGTTTCGGCCTTGATCCGGGCCCGGATCAGTTCGGCGATGCGGGTGGCGGAACCGATCCCGCGGATATCCTCGGTCACGTCGAGGAAGGCTTCGTCGAGGCTGAGCGGTTCGACATGGGGGGTATAGTCGAGGAAGATCGCGCGGACCTGGCGCGAGATCGCGGTGTAAACCGCAAAGCGCGGGCGCCGGAATATCAGGCCCGGGCAGAGCCGCCGCGCGGTGATCGACGGCATGGCCGAGCGGCAGCCGAATTTGCGCGCTTCGTAGGAGCAGGTCGAAAGCACCCCGCGCGGCCCGTCGCCGCCCACTGCAACCGGTTTGCCGCGCAGTTCCGGTTCGTCGCGCTGTTCGACGCTGGCGTAGAAGGCGTCCATATCGACATGGATGATCTTCCGGAGCCCGCTCGCGGTCTCGTCCTCCTCAGCGGATTCGGGCAGGAACTCATCCATAGGCCGCATCCTAGCCGGGCGCGCCCGCATACGAAAACACCGATTTTGGGGTGGCAATGCCCCGCCGGAAGTCCCATGGGCAGGCCATGCCTGCGACACTGCCTGCTTCCGCGCCGACCCGGATCGGCGAACGCGAATTCATTGCGCTGATGGCGATGATGATGGCGCTGCAGGCGCTGTGCATCGATGCGATGCTGCCCGCGCTGGGCGAGATCGCGCGCGACCTTCACCTGACCGATCCCAACCAGCGCCAGCTGGTCGTCGGAGTGTTCCTGTTCGCGGCGGGCTTCGGATCGCTGATCCCTGGCGCGCTGGCCGATCGCTATGGCCGCCGCCCGGTCCTGCTGGCCAGCTTTGCCGCCTATATCGTTCTGGCGATCGGCTGCGCGCTGGTGACGAACTTCACCATGCTGCTGGTGCTGCGCGCCGCCATGGCGATCGCCAGCGCAGGGCTTTCGGTCCTGCCCGGCGCGATCATCCGCGACCGGTTTGGCGGGGATCAGATGGCGCGGATGATGTCGACGATCATCGTCGTCTTCATGTTCGTGCCGATGATCGCGCCGTCCTATGGCCAGGCGGTGATGCTGGTTGCGGGCTGGCGCTGGATCTTCGGCGGGATGGCGGTGATGGCGCTGGTGGTCGGCGTCTGGATGTACCTGCGTCTGCCCGAAACGCTTCATCCCGAGTTTCGCCAGCCGATCGCAATCCGCTCGATCGCGGCCAATATGGCTCAGGCGGCAACCGACCGGCTGGGGATGAGCTATGCCCTGGCCGGGGCGCTGCTGACCGCGGCGATTTTCGGCTACATCAATTCCGCCCAGCAGCTGGTGGCCGAGCATTTCGGCGCGGGCGACCGGTTTCCGTTGCTGTTCGCGCTGATGGCGGGCGGCATGGCGGTGGCGAACTTTTCCAACGCCCGTATCGTCGAGCGGTTCGGCGCGCGCCGGGTCAGCCATGCCGCGCTGCTGGTGTTCATCGCGGTCAGCACGGTCCAGGTCGCGCAGGCCTTCCGTGGCGGCGAGACCTTGTGGGAATTCGTGCCCTTGATGGCTGCGAACATGTGCCTGATGGGCTTCATGGGGGCCAATTTCGGGTCGATCGCCCTGCAGCCCTTCGCTCGGATCGCGGGGGCCGCCGCTTCGTTCCAATCGTTCCTGCGCATGGCGGTGGGGGCGCTGCTGGGCGGGTTGATCGGCCAGGCGTTTGACGGAACCGCGCGTCCGCTGGGGCTGGCCTTGCTGCTTGCAGGGCTTATCTCGCTTGCGCTCCTGCTCTATGCAGAACGCGGGCGGCTGTTCCGTCGCGTCAATCCACCCGGCCACCCGCGGCCGGTGCCCGAACCGGGAGTGCATTGAGCTTGAGCGACATTCCGTTTGACCTGGCGGTGATCGGCGGCGGGGTCAACGGCGCAGGGATCGCCCGCGACGCTGCGGTTCGCGGGGCACGGCTGCTGCTGCTCGAAGCGGGCGACCTGGCCCAGGGCACCAGCTCTGTCTCGACCAAGCTGATCCACGGCGGCCTGCGCTATCTAGAACACTACGAGTTCGGCCTGGTGCGCGAATCGCTGAAAGAGCGCGAGGCGCTGTGGCGGATCGCGCCGCACATCATCCACCCGTTGCGCTTCGTTCTGCCCTATGTCCCGGGTCTGCGACCGCGCTGGCTGTTGCGGCTGGGGCTGTTCCTCTATGACCATATCGGCGGGCGCAAGCTGCTGCCTGCAACCCGCACCGTGGACCTGCGCCGCCACGCCGCGGGCACGCCGCTCAAGGGCGGGTTCTCGACCGGGTTCGAATATTCCGACGGCTGGGTCGACGATGCCCGGCTTGTGGTGCTCAACGCCCGCGATACGGCCGAACGGGGCGGCGAGGTGCGAACCCGCACCCGGGTGAGCCGGGCCCGGCGCGAGGACGGCCTGTGGCGGATCGAGACGACGTGCGGCATCTTCACTGCCCGCGCGCTGGTCAACGCCGCCGGGCCAAGCGTGCTGGAGGTCGAAGGGCTGGTCGGCGATGCGCCCGACTATGCAATGCGGCTGGTGCGCGGCAGCCACATCGTGGTGCCCAGCCTGTTCGATCACCCCTATGCCTATTTCTTCCAGCTACCCGACGGGCGGATCTTCTTTGCGATCCCCTATCAGCGCGATTTCACCCTGATCGGCACGACCGACCGCGATCAGCAACCCGGCGATCCGGTTGCTGCCAGCGCAGAGGAAGTGGCCTATCTGTGCGAGGGGGCGAGCCGTTATTTCGCCCGCGCGATCACCCCGGCGGACGTGGTCTGGACCTATTCGGGGGTGCGCCCGCTGGTCAGCGACAGCTCCGGCAAGCCCGAGGCCGCGACCCGGGGTTACCGGCTCGATCTGTCGGCCGAAGGCGAAGGCGCGCCGCTGCTTTCGGTCTATGGCGGCAAGATCACCACCTATCGCCACCTTGCCGAAGAAGCGGTCGATCTGCTCGCGCCGCGCCTTGCGGCGCTGAGCGGCCCGGCCTGGACCCGCAGCGCGGCGCTTCCGGGCGGCGATTTCGCGGTCGATGGCCTGGACGTGCTCAGGGACGGGCTGGCGCGCGACTTTGCGTTCCTCACCCCGGCCGATGCCGACCGGATCGCGCGGGCCTATGGCACCCGGGCAAGGGTCTGGCTGGCGGGGCCGCAGGGCCGCGATTTCGGCCATGGGCTGCGCCAGGCCGAGGTTGACTATCTCGTGGCGCAGGAATGGGCGCTGAGCTCCGACGACGTGCTGTGGCGGCGGACCAAACTGGGTCTGCGACTCAGCGCGGAGCAGAAGGCGGAACTGGCGGCCTATCTGGGCGGATAGGCAGGTGCCCGGGCTTCGACAGGCTCAGCCTGAGCGGATTTGAGCTTAAACGAGCCCCGCTCGGGCTGAGCCTGTCGAAGCCCCGGCGCTACCACGCCCCCAGCGCCTTCCACGCCAGATCGGCGAATTCGCACAGCAGCGGCCGGGTGTCGCGCGGGTCGATGATGTCTTCGATCCCGAACATTTCTGCGGTGCGAAACGGGCTGCGCACCCGGTTCAAGCGCTCGCGGATGGCCTGAAGGTGCGCGGCGGGGTCTTCCGCAACTTCGATCTCGCTCTTGTAGGCTACCTCGATCCCGCCCTCGATCGGCAGGCTGCCCCAATCGCCGCTCGGCCAGGCGAAGCGGTACTGAAAGGTCTCGGCGTTGCTCATCGCAGAGCCCGCGATGCCATAGGCGCGGCGCACCACCACGCTGCACAGCGGCACCGTAGCCTTGTAGATCGCGTTCATCGCCTGGACGCCATAGCGGATCGTGCCGGTCATCTCGGCCTCGCGCCCGATCATGAACCCCGGGTTGTCGACCAGGTGGACCACCGGCAGGCGGAACTGGTCGGCCAGCTTGATGAAGCGTTCGACCTTCTCGCTGGTCTTGGCCTCCCACGATCCCCCCAGGAACGTCGGATCGCTGGCCACCACCGCGACCGGCCAGCCATCCAATCGGGCAAAGGCGGTGATCGCCGCGCGGCCCCACAGCTTGCCCATCTCGAAAACCGAGCCCTTGTCGAACGCCGCGTCGAGCAGCTTGCGCATCGAATAGACCTGCTTCGCTTCGCGCGGGACCAGGCTGACCAGCCCGGGCTCCTTGCGATCGACCGGATCGGTAGTGGCGGTGCGCGGGGCGAACTGCCCGACCGTGCTGGGCAGATAGGACAGGAACCGCCGGGCCTGGGCGAAGGCCTCCTGCTCGCTGCCCACTTCCTCGTCGACCACGCCGTTGCGGGTGTGGATGATCGAGCCGCCAAGACCCTCCTTGTCGCTCGCTTCCCCGATCGCCTCGACCACGGCGGGGCCGGCGGCGAACAGCTGGCTGAGGCCCTTGACCATGATCGAATAGTGGCTCGCCACCACCCGCGCTGCGCCCAGGCCCGCGGTCGGCCCCAGCGCCAGGGCCACCACAGGCACGCTTTCGAGGTTTTTGACCACGTCGCCCCAGCCCGGAACCGCGGGCACATAGGTTGCGCCGACCATCTCCAGCGTCTTGACCGAACCGCCCCCGCCGGTTCCGTCGATCATCCGGATCAGCGGGATTTTGAGGGTGTGCGCCATCTTCTCGCACTGCTCGAACTTGCGCTTGATCGAGGCATCGGCCGCGCCGCCGCGCACGGTGAAATCGTCGGCGCTGGCCACCACAGGACGGCCCTCGATACTGGCGCGCCCAAAGATCACGTTGGACGGGGCCAGGTCGATCAGCTCGCCGTCGGGGCCGTATTGACCCTTGCCCGCGATCTTGCCGATTTCGCGGAAGCTGCCCGGATCGACCAGCCCCTTGATCCGCGCCCGGGCATCCAGCTTGCCCCGCGAATGCTGCCGCGCGACCTTCTCCGCGCCGCCCATCTGCTCGGCCAGCTTGCGGCGTTGGCGCAGTTCCTCGACTTCGGGTTTCCAGGTCACTCCGCCGCCTCAATCCTTGCCAGCAGCGCCTCGACCTGTACCTGCGCACCGGGCGTGGCGCTGAGTTCGGCCACCGTCCCGTCGAACGGCGCGGTCAGCGTGTGCTCCATCTTCATCGCCTCGAGCGTGAGCAGCTTCTGACCCTTGGTCACGGTATCGCCCGCGCACACTTCGACCGCGATGATCTTGCCCGGCATGGGGGAAAGGATATCGCCGTCATGACTGCCATGTTGACCGCCACTTTCCGCGCGCCACGGCGTGACCCGCCAGGTCTGGCCGGCTTCGCTGAACAAGACTGCGTCCTGCGGTTCCGGGTCGCCATCGGCAAAGGCCAGTTCGCGCGGCGCACCATCGACGAGGAACCAGGCCGTGCGGCGCGGCGGCGCGTTGAGTCGGAACCCAAGCATCGGCTCGGCGGACACCAGCGCGGCGGCAGCATGGGTAAGGCCTTCATCGGACGGCGCCGGGTCGGCAGTCAGGGCGTCGCCCTCACGCGCGATCAAGCCGGTATCGACATCGCCGTCGACGAAATCCGGTTGCTCGATCAGCTGGGCAAGGAACGCGGCATTGGTTCGCACCGGCCAGATCGCGCTCTGAACGATCAGGTCGTGCAACCGCTCACGCGCCTGTTCGCGGTCGCTGCCGTGGGCGATAACCTTGGCGATCATCGGATCGTAGAACGGCGATACTTCGGCCCCTTCATAGATGCCGGTGTCGATCCGTCCTCCCGCTCCTTCGCCCAGTTCGAACAGCTCGAGCCGGCCGATGCTGGGCAAGAACCCCTTGGCCGGGTCCTCGGCATAAAGCCGCGCTTCCATCGCCCAGCCATTGATGCTGAGGTCTTCCTGCCGCAGCGGAATTGGCTCGCCGCTCGCGACGCGCAGTTGCCATTCGACCAGATCAACCCCGGTTATCTCTTCGGTGACCGGATGCTCGACCTGCAGGCGGGTGTTCATTTCCATGAACCAGATGCGG
>JBJTMC010000155.1:0-18388 GCA_046063325.1 Novosphingobium sp. | reverse complement strand
GGCAAGACCAGCGGCAAAGCGGAAATCAGCGGGGCAGGCCCGCCCGTCGACCCGCGACCTGTTGCTGGATACGGCTGGCCTGCTGCTCGGCGAAGTCGGGATGGAGCGCATTTCGACCAACATGATCTGCGAACGGGCCGGGGTGACGCCGCCGGCGCTCTATTACTATTTCCAGGACAAGTTCGAGATCATCACCGCGCTGGGCGAACGGTTGATGGATCGCCAGAACCAAGCCCTGGCCCATTGGATCGAGCGGCATGCAAAAGGTGGCATCGACGCCTATTCAAACCACACCGAGGAACTGCTGCGGGAAACCGCGGAGATTACCGAAGCCGATCCCGGCGGGGTGTGGGTCGAACGGGCATTGCACTCCAGCCCGCGTCTGGAACATGTCCGGATCGAATCGCACCGCTTCGTTACCGACCTGCTGAGCGACGCCTTTGCCGCGCACCTGCCCGGCATTCCCCGCGACCGGGTCTGGCTGCGGGTCCGGATGCTGGTCGAATATGGCTACATGGCGGTTGAGCTGCTCCATGCCGAAAGCGGCCTGGCGCGCGAAACCATCCTGGCCGAAACGGCCCATATGCAGAAGATCGCGATCCTGGATCTGTGCCGCTGACCGGGCAGAGGGCGGGCGCGGAGGGCAAGCCTGGTTCAACCCGGACGCGCGCGATTCACTCGTTCCCCGGCCGCCGCGGTGATAGCCAGAGGAACCGGGCAGGATCATCGGCCGGCAATGGAGTGACGCAATGAATCAAGCGAGCCTGAACGACCCGGCGGCAGCGCAGCCTGCGGACCGCGAATGGGTGCATTGGGCGATCGGGCGGATCGAGGCGGACTTCAACCGATCGGCCGATACGCACCTGCTGCCGGTGCCGATCCCGGCGCTGCCCGATGTCGCGCTTTACCTGAAGGACGAATCGAGCCACCCGACCGGAAGCCTCAAGCACCGGCTGGCACGGTCGCTGTTTCTCTACGCGCTAAGCAACGGCTGGCTCCAGCAGGGTTGCCCGGTGATCGAAGCGTCGAGCGGGTCGACCGCCGTATCGGAAGCCTATTTTGCGCGGATGCTTGGCCTGCCTTTCGTCGCGGTGGTGCCCGCCAACACCGCTCCGGAAAAGATCGCGGCGATCACCGATCTTGGCGGCACGGCCCACCCGGTCGAGGATGCGCGCACGATCTATGCCGTGGCCGAAAACCTCGCGGCCACGAGCGGCGGGCACTACATGGACCAGTTCACCTTTGCCGAGCGCGCGACCGACTGGCGCGGCAACAACAACATCGCCGAATCGATCTATGCCCAGATGGCGCGCGAACCGCATCCGGTCCCGGCCTGGGTCGTGTGCGGCGCGGGCACCGGCGGCACCTCGGCGACGATCGGCCGCTTCGCGCGCTATCACCGCCACGCCACCCAGGTCTGCGTGGCCGATCCCGCCGCTTCGGTGTTCCACCGCCACTGGCACGACCGCGCGGTCACCTGCCAGGACGGGGCGACCAGCCTGATCGAAGGGATCGGGCGCCCGCGGGTCGAACCCAGCTTCGTGCCCGGGGTGGTCGACCGGATGATCGTGGTCAGCGATGCCCAGTCGATCGCGGCGGCGCGGACGATCTCGCGGCGGCTGGGCAAGCTGTGCGGCGGATCGACCGGGACCAACATCTGGGCCTGCGCGCTGCTAGCCACCGAAATGGCCCGGACCGGGCGACCCGGCTCGATCGTCTCGATCCTGTGCGACAGCGGCGAGCGCTATCGCTCATCCTATTTCGACGATGCCTGGATTGCCGATCAGGGGCTCGATCTCGCCCCGCACGAGGCTGCGATCGAGCGTTTCCTCGATCAGGGCGTGCTTGGCTGATCCGGCCGACCGGCGAGTTTCAACGCGCCCACCAGCGCCGCGGCGATCGCAAAGCCCGCCAGCGGAGCCACGGTGGCGATCACCAGCAGCACCTGGCGGCCGTGGTCATCGACCGCGCCCTTCGGATCGAAACCCAGCAGCGCCAGCGGCAACAGCGCCGCCGCGCCAAGCCCGCTGCCCAGCTTGTCGAAGAAGTTGATCATGGCAAAAGCCGCCCCGCGCACCTCGCGTCCGGTGCGGTCGATATAGGCGTTGGCGAGGACCCCGGTGATCGAGCGCAGCAGATAGGGGCCCGAACCAAAGCCCAGGCCCATCAGGGTCTGAACCGTGATCAGGCCCGGCAGCCCGAACCGGGTGGCGAAGGGCAGCAGCGCAACCGATCCGGCCAGGAACAGGCAGGCCAGCCGCAGCGTGGCGCGGTCGCCCAGGCGGCCCGCCAGCTTCATCCAGCCGATCATCCCGAACGGCGCGATCGCAAAGGTCAGCACCATCGACAGGGCGAAGTATTCGGGCGCGCGGTAAAGGTGCTGCGCCACGAAAAACCCCATCGCCCCCATCGCGGTCCAGGCGCTGTTGTAGACCAGCATCGCCAGCGACAGCAGGACGAAGTCGCGGCTGAGCAGGAACGGCCGCAGCAGCGCCCAGCTGGCCGCGCCGTGGGCATGGCCGCCCTTGCCCGAATCCGGAGTGAACGCCCAGGTGACAGCCGTGAACAGGGTGATCGTGACCAGGATGAACAGACCCGCGGCGCGCGCCTGCACGGCCACGTCGCTGCCGTGGAGATGGCTGGCCAGCGCGGCGACCGCGAAGACCCCCAGGACGCCGACGATCACCGCCACCTCGCGCAAGCCGAACAGCCGCGACAGGCGGCGCGGATCGTGCTCAAGCGCGGCCGCCCACGATTGGTGCGCGACCTGGGCGATGGTGAAGGCGATATAGACCAGTCCCCCGCTGGCGATCAGATAGACCGGCCCGGTCAGGGATCGGACCGGGAAGAACAGCAGGCCGACCGAAGCCAGGTACAGCGGCAAGGCAATCAGCAGCCACGGGCGATGCTTCTGGCGAAAGTGCGCATGGTCGATCGCCAGACCGATCGCCGGGTCGCAGACCGCGTCGATCAGCCGGATCAGGACCAGCGATGTCGCCACCAGCGCCAGCGGCATGCCCAGCGCCTGGCTGTAATAGGGCGGGATGAAGGTGCTGATCGCCCCGGTCGTCGCGATCAGCGGGATCGCGTAGAGGCAATAGGCCAGGGTCTGGCCAAGGCTGAGCGGCGCGCGGTCCTCGCGGTTCATGCCGGCGGCGCCGCCGGACCGGCAAAGCGCGCGATCAGTTCCGCCTTGTAGAGCTTGCCGGTATCGTGGCGCGGCAGGGCTTCGACCAGTTCGATCCGCTTGGGCGCCTTGACCGGTCCCAGCCGGCGGCGGACATAGGCGCTGAGATCCGCGATCAACTGAGCCGGATCGACATTCCCTGCCGGTTCCACGGCAGCAAGCGCGGCCTGGCCGAATTCGTCGTCGGGCACGCCGATCACGGCGACATCGCGGACGTTCTCATGCTCCAGCATCACCGCCTCGATCTCTTGCGGATAGATGTTGACCCCGCCCGAGATGATCGTGAAGTGCCGCCGATCGGACAGATAGAGATAGCCGTCGGCATCGACGTGGCCGACATCGCCAAAGGTCCGCCAGCCGCGATCGTTGGTGGCCTTGCGGGTCTTTTCCGCGTCGTTCCAATAGGCGAAGGGCGTATCGGATTCGAAGAAGATGTCGCCGGTTTCGCCCGGCGGCAATTCCTGCCCCCGCGCGTCGAGGATGTGGACCGTGCACCCGGTCGGCCGCCCGACCGAGCCGGGATGTTCCAGCCATTCGGCCGATGTGATCGCCGACGATCCGATCCCCTCGCTGCCCGAATAGTATTCATCCAGGATCGGCCCCCACCAGTCGATCATCGCCTGCTTGACGTGGATCGGGCAGGGCGCGGCGCCGTGGACGGCGTGGCGGTGGTGGGGGAAAGTGTGGCCGCTGCGCACGGCATCGGGCAGGCGCAGCATGCGGTGGAACATGGTCGGCACCCACAGGCTGTGGGTGCAGGCGAAGCTGTCCAGATGGTCAAGCGCTGCCGCGGCATCGAAGCGGTCCGGGATGATCACCCGCGCCCCGGCGGCCAGCGCTGCGTCGACGAAGCGGTGCGGCGCGGCGTGATAGAGCGGGCAGGGGCTGTAGAACCGGGCTTCGGCATCGAGCCCATAGCCGCGGATCAGCCCGGCATTGGCCGGATCGAGCGCGGTGATCGGATCGCTGCGCAGCGGCTTGCGCACGCCCTTGGGGCGGCCGGTGGTGCCCGAACTGTAGAGCATCACCGCGCCGGGCGAGCAATCATCGGGCAGGGTCGCGGGCATCGTCGCGGTCAGGTCTGCCCAGGCGGCAAAGCGTGGATCCAGACCGATGCCTAGGATCGGAACCGGGCTCTGGCGCAGCGCTTCCGCATCGCCCGCGGCAAAACTCTCGCTGGAAAACACGGCAAGCCGCGCTCCCGAATCGGCCAGGATATGGTGGGCGTCCTCGACCGAAAGTTTGGTCGACAGCAGAACGTAGTAGAGCCCGCTGCGCTGGGCCCCCAGCATCGCGGCCAGGAATTCGGGGCGGTTGCCGATCGACAGCGCCACGCAGTCCCCCCGCGCCAGGCCCTGCGAGCGAAAGGCATGGGCCGCACGGTTGGCGGCTGCATCCAGCTCGCCGCGGGTCATGGCGATGCCGCATGCCGGAAATTCCGCTGCGATCCGTTCGGGCGCTGCCGCCGCCAGTTCGATGAAGCCTGCCATGACCCTGCCTTTCGTTGCCGCGCGTCAGGCGAAGGCGCGCACGGCCATGTCCTGCGCGGCGGCCTGGTACTGGCGTTCCAGATCGTCGACGATTCCGGCCACCGGCTGCTCGGACGAGATCGAACCGCACCCATGGCCGCAGCCGCGAATGTCCTTCCAGACCTTGATTTCGCCATTGGGTCCGGTGCGGTACTTGGCAGTCTCGGGGCTGTATTTGGGCAGATCGTTCAGATCGAACCCTGCGGCCTCCACGGTCTGTTTGATGTAGTTGCCGTAAATCCCGGTGAACATGTTGGTATAGATGATGTCATCGGCGCCCGACGAAATCACGTCCTGCTTGTGCTCCACGCTGGCAGTCGATTCCGCCGAAGCCAGGAACCGGGTGCCAAGGTAGGCAAGGTCCGCGCCCATCGCCTGGGCAGCATAGATATCGCGCCCGGTGCTCATCGCGCCCGACAGGATGATCGTGCCGTCGAAGAATTCGCGGACCTGGTTGATCAGCGCAAAGGGGCTCTTGTCGCCGCCCTGACCGCCCGCGCCGGCGGCGACCAGGATCAGCCCGTCCACCCCCATCGAAGCCGCCTTGCGCGCGTGCTTGAGATTAGTGACGTCGTGGAAGATGATCCCGCCATAGCCGTGGACCTCGTCCAGGATCTCGCGGGGGGGGGCGCGCAGGCTGGTGATAATCAGCGGGACCTGTTCCTGGACGATGGTGACAAGGTCTGCCTCCCAGCGGTCGTTGCGTTCGGACATCACCTGGTTGACGCCGAACGGCGCCACCTTGCGCGCCGGGTTCGCCGCCTGGATCGCCGACAGTCGTTCGCGGATTTCGCGGATCCAGTCGCTCAATGTTTCCTGCGGCCGGGCGTTGAGCGCGGGAAAGGTGCCGATGATCCCGCTGGCGCACTGCGCCACGACCATTTCGATGCCCGAGGCAATGAACATCGGCGCGCCGATCGCGGGAAGGCGCAGGTGATCGCGAAACTGGCTGGGAATGGACACGCGGGCTCTCCGTTAACTGGCTGAAACCGGCAGGGTTCCGGCATGGCCCGCTGGTGCGGCACGGCAGGCCGCGCAACAAGCGATTTGAGATCCGGTCAGTTGAGCCTCATTCAACCGTTTGCGCCGGCGGTGCGCCCGATCGCGGAGATCAGCCAGCGGTGAAACCGGCCGTAAGTTGAATCGAGCTTGCGCGATTTGCGCACCGCGATCCAATAGGTCAGGTCGCTGCGGACGGTCCCCGATCCCAGGGTGACCAGTTCGCCTTCGCTGGCCAGCTTGTCGGCGATCCACGACGGCGCCAGCGCGATTCCCTTGCCCTGGGTCGCGGCCTGGCAGGCGGTCAGGACCGAATCGAACCGGATCTGTTCAGCGCCGGACGCGATGCTGAGGCCCAGTTCCCGCGCGGCCGCGTCCCAGGGCAGGAAGTCGCTGGTGGAGTTGAGCAGCGGGCCGGATACCACGGTGCCGGAAACCATCTGCCCGACCGTTCCGGGCGAGCACACCGCTCTGACCGTGTAGGGCATGATATCCTCGTAATCCCAGCCCGCGCCGGGATAGGCGCCGATCCCGATCAGAATATCGTATTCGCCGCGCATTCCGCCCTCGCCGATCGTGGAACTGGTCGAATCCACCCGGAAATCGGGAAAGCGGCGGCGAAATTCCTCGTGGTTGGACAGGATGAACTGCTCGGCAAAGGCTGACATCGCGCAGAGCCGGATCTCGCGCCCGTCGTGCTGCGCGGTCAGCTCGCGCCAGGTCTGTTCGACCCCGGCCAGCGCCCGGGCGACGGCGGCGGCAAGTTCATCGGCGTTCCGGGTCGATCGGATTCCCTGGCCGTCGCGCTCGAACAGGCGCTGCCCGAACTGTTCCTCGACCAGCCGGACCCGGTGGCTGATCGCCGAGGGCGTGACGTTCATTTCCTCGGCCGCGCGCTTGAGGCTGCCGAGACGGGTCACCGCCTCGATCGTCTGCATCAGAATGAAGGGCGGCAAAGGCGTGCTCAAGATTTCGTCCCCCCCCCCGCGCCGCAGCCGCGCATGGCTTGCTCCCGGCTTTGGACCGGCGGGGTATCACGGACCCCGCCCGATCTCAAACCGTCAATCGACCCTGTCAGGGCCTGAGCGTTGCTCATCGGCCCGTGGGCGAATTTGCTTGTCGCGGGTCCGATCCGATTCCACCCTTGGCCCGCAATTCCGGGAGCAGACAATGCAAGCAGTGACGGTGGAGATGGATGGTCCGGTCATGGTTGTGACGATGAACCGGCCAGACAAGCGCAACGCCTGGAATGCGGCGATGGTCGATGGCTTCCGCCAGGTGTGGATCGATTTTGCCGCCAACGATGCCGCGCTGGCCTGCGTCGTCCGGGGTGCAGGGCCGGTGTTTTCCGCCGGGCTCGATTTCCGGGACCCGCCGGCCAGCGATGACGGCGCGATGCCCAACACCACCGTGGCCTGCGACAAGCCGATCCTTGTCGCGGTCGAGGGGGCTTGCCTGGGCATGGCCTGCTCGCTCGTGCTGATGAGCGATATCGTCATCGCCGGCGTCGAAGCCCGGTTCGCCTATCTTGAAGCGACGATGGGTTTCCACGGCGGGATGATGGCCGGGTTCCCGGGGCGGATGCTCTACAAGCCCGGCCTGCAGTGGCTGCTGACCGGCGATTCGATGCCCGCCGACCGTGCCTGTCAGATCGGCCTCGTCAACGAAGTGGTGGACCCGGGCGCCGCGTTTGACCGCGCGATGGCGCTGGCCCGCCGGATCGCCGCCAACGCGCCGCTGGCGGTCCGCTCGATCAAGGCGATCGCCCTGCAGACCCTGCCCAAGGGACCGGTCGAGCAGGGCTTTGCGGCGGCCCGGATGGTCGAGGCGATGCGGACCAGCGCCGATTTCCAGGAAGGCATCGCCGCCCTGCGCGAAGGCCGCCCCGCCCGCTTTACCGGACGCTGAACGGCGGGTGCGCCCACGGTCCGCGAACCGCGGGCTGCGTCCCGATCAGGCCGCTGGCCGGGCCAGTCCAGCCAGCCGCTCAACAATGATCTGGTCGGCCTGGGCCATGATCCGGCCGATCAGGTCGGCAACGCTGGGGGCATCGTCGATCAGTCCGGCAACCATGCCGCAGCTCCACGCCCCGGCCTCGACCTGGCCGTCCTTCATGACCTTGGGATAGATCCCGGCGACCTCGTCGATGATGTCCTCGAACTTGATCGCCGCGCCAAGGCTGCGCTCCTTTTCGAGCAGCCGCTCGACCCCCGCATTGTTGAGCACCCGCTCGGTGTTGCGCAGCGGGCGCATCACCAGCCGGGTATCAAGCTCGCTCGCCGCGATGATCGCGTCCTTGACCTTCTGGTGGACCGGCGCCTCGCGGGTGGCGAGAAAGCGGGTGCCCATGTTCATGCCGTCCGCGCCCAGCGCCAGCGCGGCGACCAGCGAACGGCCATCGGCCATTCCGCCCGAGGCGACGAAGGGAATGGTCAGTTCATCGGCGGCGCGCGGCAGCAGGATGAAATTGGGCACGTCGTCCTCGCCGGGGTGGCCGCCGCATTCGAACCCATCGACGCTGACCGCATCGCAGCCGATCGCCTGCGCCTTGAGGGCGTGGCGAACCGAAGTGCACTTGTGGATCACCTTGATCCCGGCCTCCTTCAGCGCGCCGATCCATTGCTGGGGGTTGTTGCCCGCGGTTTCGACCACCGGGATGCCGTGTTCGATCACGGTCCGGACAATGCCCGCATAATCGGGCGGCCGGGTTGACGGCAGGAAGGTGATATTGACCCCGAACGGACGGCCGGTCATCGTCTTGCAGCGGCGGATCTCGTCCGCCAGGCCTTCCGGCCCGGGTAGGGTCAGCGCGGTGATCATCCCCAGCCCGCCCGCGTTGGCAACCGCGCTGGCCAGTTCGGCCAGGCCGACGAAATGCATCCCGCCCTGGACGATCGGGTGCTCGATCCCGAACAGCTCGGTTATCCGTGTCTTCATGGTGCGCTCTCGTCCTCTGCTATGCACGCCCGGGTGCGTTCGAAGCATGGTTTGCACGACTGCGCGGCGCAAGCCGAGTTAATTTCGCGGGCCGCAAGTGACTGGCCTTCATCCGCTGCCCCGGGGCCGCTGATTCAGGCTCATGTTCGTGATCCTGGTTCATCATTGGGGCGCCCAATTCGTTTGTTTGGCGCGCGCCCCTGCCGATACCTGCGCCGGTCGAGGAACCAGGCCGGGCCCCGAAACACTTGCGCGGGCCGGCCCATCACGGGGTAGGATACATGGCTAAAGTCCGTTTCGGTGTCGCATCTTTCGCGGTCGCAGTTTGCCTTCTTCCGGCAAGCGCCTTTGCCCAGGCGGCGGCACCCGCGCAGACGGCTCCGGCCGCCGAGGACGCCGACCAGCAGGATACGCCGCTCAACGAGATCATGGTCGTCGCGCAAAAGCGGGTCGAACGGCTGGGCGATGTTCCGGTGGCGGTCGGCCTGGTCCAGGGCGACCAGCTGAGCAGCCTCAACCTCACCAGCTTCGAACAGATGTCGCGCTATGTCCCGGCCTTCAACGTGTCCGAATCCGCCAGCGGCAACCGGATCACCCTGCGCGGGATCAGTTCCGGCACCAACCGCGGGTTCGAACAGTCGGTCGGCATGTTCGTCGATGGCATCTACACCGGCCGCGCCGCCCAGTTCAGCTCGCCATTCTTCGACGTCGAACGGGTCGAGGTTCTCAAGGGCCCGCAGTCGATCCTGTTCGGCAAGAACACCGTGGCCGGCGCGGTCAGCATCATCACGGCCCGCCCCTCCAAGCGCCAGGAACTCTCGCTGGCGGGCGGTTACGAGACCCGCTTTGGCGGCTGGGACCTGTCCGGTGTGCTCAACCAGCCGCTGGCCGACAACCTGCAGATGCGCGTGGCGTTCAAGCACGAACAGCGCGACAAGGGCTTCCTGTTCAACACCCGTACCGGCGAGAATGAACCCCAGCGGCTTGGCAACATCGCCCGCGTTTCGCTGGCCTGGCAGCCCGGCGATATAGAGGTCAACGCGAAGTACGAATATTCCTATGGCAAGCGCCGGGGCGGCCTGTTCCAGATCTTCGCGCCCGGCACCTATGCGGGGACCTTCACCGCGTTTGATCCGAACTTCGAATCGAACCTCGATCTCAAGACGAGCAGCGGCGTGCCCGGCAGCGATTTCAACTCGATCAGCGCGCACAACGCGTCGCTGCGGGTGAACCTGCCGATCGGCGGCGCCAACCTGACTTCCGACACCGGTTACAGCACCTACAAGACCCGCACCATCAACGAGGATTCGGACTTTTCGCCGGTCCCGCTGATACGCTTTGACAACAGCGAGACCTACAAGCAGTTCAGCCAGGAATTCCGCTTCGCCTCGGCGCAGGATGACAAGCTGACCTACACCGCCGGGCTGTTCTTCCAGAGCGCACACTATACCAGCAAGCCGTGGACCCAGGTAACCAGCGGATCGCTCAACTCGCAGACCCGGCGCGTGTTCGACCAGCACGCGGATACCTACAGCGCGTTCGCCGAACTCGGCCTGGAACTGCTCGACGGGCTGCGGCTGATCGGCGGCGGACGCTACATGATCGAGGACAAGGCGGCCGACCGGTCGCTGGTGATCACCGATCCGGTGACCGGCTTGCCCGAAACCAATGCCGGAATCATCGCGACCATGGGGGCGGTCCTGGGCGCGCGCAATTTCAGCCTGTCCCAGGCGATCAAGGAAAAGCAGTTCACCCCGGCGGTTACCCTGCAATACAAGATCGCGCCGAACACGATGGCCTATGCCAAGTTCACGCGCGGCTTCAAGAGCGGCGGGTTCGACGCATCGGACAGCGCGGGCACGGCGCTGCCCTATGAAAGCGAGAGCGTATCGGCCTACGAAGCCGGTCTGAAATGGGGGATCAGCCGCAGCTTCAACCTGAACCTGACCGGGTTCTATTCGAAGTTCGACAACCTGCAGGTTCAGGCCTTCAACGGCATCGCCTTTGTCACCGCCAACGCCGCCAAGGCCAGCTCGCGCGGGGTCGAGGCCGAAGCGCGCTGGTCGCCGCTGCGCGGCCTGACCCTGTCGGGATCGGTGGTCTACATCGATGCCCATTATGACAGCTTCACCGGTGCCGCCTGCACCACCGCGCAGTCCGCGGCCTGGACCGGGACCGGCCGGTGCCGCCAGGACCTGACCGGCCGCCCGCTGACCGACGCGGCGCACTGGAGCTCTGCCGTCAGCGCCAACTACGAGTTCGCGGTCGCGTCGGACTGGAACATGCGGCTCTACGCCGGGGCCAACAGCCGCAGCGGCGCATTCGTCGCGCCTGATCTCGATCCGCTGGGCTGGCAAAAGGGCTACACCACGATCGACGCCAGCGTGGAATTGCTGGCGCCCAACGATCGCCTGTCGGTTTCGCTGCTGGGCAAGAACATCGGCGATGTGCGGGCCAAATCCTATGTCGTCAACGTGCCGCTGTTCTCTGGCGCCAAGGCCGCATCGATCATCGATCCGCGCACCATCGAGGTCCGCGTCGGCCTCAAATTCTAAGCCGAGCTACCCGACCGGGCCGGCGGCGTCAGCCGTCGGCTCCGGAGGCGGCGACGGCTGGAATGCGAGCCGGGTCTGCTAGTCAGACGCCGACGCTCCAGCATCAGCATCAGCATCCCAAGCGAGACGGTCGAACGGATGTCTCCGTTGGATCAGATCTGCGGATCGAGCAGCGCGAGGCGTTCGAACTGGGCCAGAACCAGCTCTACCAGCGTCGCTGCAACGGCGGCAGGGTCCGAGCTGGGCGTCTGGGCTCCCGGCATCCGGGCGAGCAGGTTGGGATCGATTTCGTGCCGGGCCGCGCGATCAACAAGTTGGGCTGCAAGACTGGCGCGGTCGTTGGTTCCGTCAACCAGCGGCAGCAGGGCGGCAGCCAGCGGATCGAGCCGCAGGGGCAGGTGCTGCAGGTTGGTGGTCCAGGCTTGTCCGTCGGCCTGTTCGACCCGGGCGTGGAACCAGATTTGCGGGTGCTCGGCATCAGAACCAGTGGTGCGAAGCGGCGCCGCGGAAATCCTGACCAGTCCTGCCACCACCACCCTTAGCAACGTTTCAAGCAGGCGGCCGGCGACGGCCTCTCGCTGCGCTGGTTCGGCCCCGGTCATTTCGACAAGCTCCGCCAGGGTCCGGGTTGCCGGCCCGGCTGTTCCGAGACGATCAAGCGCAGCAGCGACGGCGCGGTCGTTGGTTGCGATGGTCCGTCCGCCGGGATCGCGCAGCACCACTTCGTCGTTGTTGGCCAGTTCCGGTGCGATCCGCAGCGAAGTCGCGAAATGGAGGCTGGCCAGGCGCAGCGCGCTGGGCGCGCGGTCGATGGTTCCGGGATTGTCGGCCCGGATCAGCAACGATTGACGGAATTGGCGGCCCTGGACCAGATCGAAGGTCTGTTCGGCTTCCATCGGATCAGGGCCGGCAATCGCCTGCACGGCGCGGTTGAAATCGGGGCTCGACAAGGTGCGCAGCGCGGCGTGCAGCTCGGTCTCGGACAGGTATTCCAGCCCTGCGCTGCGAACCTCGCCCAGAAAGTCGCGGAAGTAGCAGGGCGCATTTTCTTCGGTCAGGAACTCGGCGATGATGTAACTGTCTGGCATCGGCGCGATCTGGCGGGCTTCGTTGCGCAGAAACTTGCCATAGGGCGTTTCTTCGTTGCTGATCGCGGCCAACTGGTCGAGCAGCCGACGCCCCGTCGCGACGCTTTCGGCCTGACTGGCGCAACCGTATGCGGCGAGACGAAAGATATCGCGCACCACCTTGCGGAGCAGCCACCCGGGCAAGATGTTGTAGCTGACATAGGCTATTCCATTGGGTGCCAAATGTTGCCGGAAGACCTCCAGGATGCGTCGCCGCACCGCTTCCGGCACCCAGCTGTATACCCCGTGGCAGATGATGTAGTCGTATTCGCCCGTGACCGCGGCCGGATCAGCCAGGTCGCCCTGGCGGATCGCGACATTGGTCAGTCCGGTTGCAGCGATCCGCGCGTTTGCCAGGGAAACGTGCCGTTCAGAGATGTCGAGCCCGTCAAACCGCGCCTGGGGGAACCGCGCGGCGAGCGGAATGATATTACCGCCCGATGCGCAGCCAAGTTCCAGCACCCGGCAATCTGCGACCGGCGGTGGGGTCAACCCGAACAGGGTGCCCAGCGCGGCGATGCTGGCCGGCTGGGTCTGGGCAAAGGGCATCGATTCGTAGGGGTGCAGGTCATAGAGCGCGTTCTGTCCGCCGGTCGGATCGGGTTCGGATTGGGGCATCGGGGAATCCTTAGACTCGCATCTGGCCGGACTGTGCCAGAGCACTCGATTCGAGCAATGCCCGAGAGATGTGTCAATTCGGGACAGTTGTAAGGGAAAGATCGCGATCCTTGCAGACAAGGATGGCCAGCCGGGTTTATTGGTCGGAATGCCGACAATATGGTTTAGATCATCGGTTTGCTGATGCCAATATTTAGCTCAGATACCCAACCATCTTATGCTGCCACTGGTTTGACTCACTGATTATAAATTGCCAGCCTCGCGGATCAGCAAGAAGGGGCCTCTCATGAGCACCACCTACTATCTGAAAATAGACGGTATTTTTGGCGACTCGGTGAGCAAGTCTCACGCAGGCTGGTTCGAGATCAATTCTTTCAGTCTGGGACAGAGCAACCCTGCAACACTGCTAAGCGGTATCAGCGCCGGGAAAGTCAGTTTCAGCGATTTGTCGATTTCTCTGGCGGACAACACGCTGCTCAGCCCCCTGCTGCTCGACCTGGCAAGCGGCAAGATGATCACCGGGTTGGAGATTGAAGGCGTCAACGGCAGCGGCCAGGTTGTCTACGATCTGTCGTTCAACGACCTGCTGGTCAGTTCGCTGTCCCTGGGGGCCGGAAGCGGGTCCGAACCTTCGACCAATATCTCCTTTGCCTACAGCATGATCGGCCTGCAGACCTACGAGCAGAAGCCGGACGGCACACTGGCCACCGCGCAGGAATTCGGCTGGGATCTGGTTGCGAACAAGCCGATCGATCCCGATCTGATCCATACAGAACCCGCTATGAGAACGGATCCGGCTGGCGAGCCGACTGCCTATTTCCTCAAGATCGACGGGATTGCCGGAGATTCGACCGCGAAGGGCCATGAAGGCTGGTTCGAGCTGAACGCCACGCAGTTTGCGGCGTTTAACGCCACAGTGATCAATTCGGCCGGCCTGCAGGCCGGCAAGGCCGTATTTCCGGAGCTGTTCTTTTCACTTTCAGACAACACCGCGCTTACCGCGCTGTTGGCCGACGCGGCGAGCGGCAAGCACATTGCAGCGCTGGAGGTTGAAGGAACCAACAGCAACGGTCAGATCGTCTACGATCTGACAGCCAACGATGTTCTTGTGTCCTCGGTCCAGCAAAGCAACAGCGAGGGCGTGGAACCCCAGACGGCGTTCTCGTTCAGCTATGCCAAGATCGGGCTCGTCACCACCAGCATCACCAGCACAGACGCACTGGGTGACAGCCAGAGCTTCGGCTGGGACATTGCCGCAGCAAAGGCGATCGCCCCAACGTCCCTGGTGACGCCCGTGGCCGGCACAGGAATCGAAGTTCCCGATCCGGTATCCTATTTTCTCCGGATATCGGGCATCAGCGGGGATTCGACCAGCAAGGGGCACGAGGGATGGTTCGAAATCCCCGCGTTCAGCTTTGGTGCAAGCAATTCCGGTTCGGCGCTGAGCCTCTCCGCAGGCAAGGTCAACATTTCGGATCTGTCAGTCTTTTTGACAGACAACGCGGCGCTAAGCGCACTGCTGATGGATAATGCCAGCGGCAAGGCTATTCAGGCGCTGGAGATCGAGGGCGTCGCGGCGAACGGGCGGACTGTCTACGATCTGATGCTCAACAACGTGCTGGTAAGCTCGGTCGCACACAGCGATTCGTCCGGCAGCAGCGCGGCAACCAGCGCAACGTTCAATTTCAGCCAGATCGGCATCGTCACCACCAGTCTCAACCCCGATGGCACAGTAGCCGGGACGC
This sequence comes from Novosphingobium sp., assembly GCA_046063325.1. Lineage (GTDB taxonomy): Bacteria > Pseudomonadota > Alphaproteobacteria > Sphingomonadales > Sphingomonadaceae > Novosphingobium. The sequence goes on along the minus strand of JBJTMC010000155.1, from coordinate 3,691 downwards.
ACGAGTTCGGGTGGGATCTCGCGGCCAACAAGGCGATTGGCGGAACGCTGACTGCGCCGGTGGCGGGGACCACCGATCCCGTCCCGGATCCGGTCGCCTACTATCTCAAGATCGATGGAATTTCCGGCGATTCGACCAGCAAGGGGCACGAAGGCTGGTTCGAGATTCCCGCCTTCAGCATCGGCCAGAGTAACAGCGGCAGCCTTTCGACCGGCGGCGGCGGCGGGGCCGGAGCTGTAAACTTCAGCGACCTTTCGTTGTACCTGGAGAACAACACGGCGCTGGCGTCGCTGTTTTCGCTTGACGCTAACGGCAAGGTGATCACCGCGCTCGAGATCGAGGGCGTCGCGGCGAACGGGCGGACGGTTTACGACCTGACGCTCAATCATGTTCAGGTCAGCTCGATCAACCACGGCGGCGCCGATGGATCAGGTGCGGCGACTGCCGTCAGTTTCAATTTCGGCAAGATCGGTGTGGTTACGACTGGCGTGAACCCCGACGGTACGGCTGGCGATGTGCATAGCTACGGCTGGGATCTCACCACCGCCACTCCGATCGATCCTGTTTCGCTGACCGTTCCGGTCGCCGGGGCGATTGCCGAGGCACCATCGCCGACGCAGTATTTCCTGAAGATCAGCGGGGTGGCTGGCGACGCCACCAGCAAGGGTTATCAAGGCTGGTTCGATCTTCCCAGTTTCTCTTACAACGCCTCGACGCCCAGCGGGGGGCTGGGTGGATTGTCCGGCAAGACCAGTTTCAGCGATCTGTCGCTGACGCTTGGAGACAATACGGCGCTTTCGGCTTTGCTGCTCGACATGGCGGCGGGCAAGGGAATACAGGCGCTCGAGATCGAGGGCGTAACGACCGATAGCACCGGCGCGCGGCACATCGTCTACGACCTTACGCTTAATTCCGTTCTGGTATCCGGGGTCCAGCAGTCCGCGTCAGTCGGCGGAACGCCGTCCACCAGCTATTCCTTCAACTACGGCCAGATCGGTTTGGTCACGACCAGCATTCGGCCAGACGGGACAACGGCCGGGGAGCAGCAGTTCGGGTGGGACCTGATCGCCAACAAGGCCATCGATCCATTGGCTCTTTCCGAACCCACCAGCACCGCAACTGGCTCGGCCGGCTCGCCATCGGTCTATTACCTCAAGGTTGACGGGGTCATGGGCAACTCGACCAGCAAGGGCCACGAAGGCTGGTTCGAAGTCTCCGCCCTGTCCCTCGGCGGGACGAATCCGGGGGCCGTGCAAACGCAGATCCTTGGCGGAACGGGCGGCAAGGTCAACTTCGGGGACCTGAGTCTCGCCCTGAGCGGGGCCGGGTCGCTGACTCCGCTGATGCACGACAATGCCGCCGGCGTCGTGATCCGCGCAATCGAAGTCGAAGGCGTCAACGGAGCGGGCCAGACGGTCTATGACCTCACGCTCAACAACGTCATTGTGACCTCGGCAATGCAGAGCGCAGCCAGCGGCGCGGACGGAGTCTTCACCAACTACTCCTTCGCTTTCACGAAGATCGGGCTGGTCAACACGGTGGTCAATCCCAACGGCTCCTTGGGAACAACCCTCAAGTTCGGCTGGGATCTGGCTACCAACAAGGCGATCGATCCGAACTCGCTCTTCAGCCCGGGTGGCCAGCCGCCGTCCGTTTCCGTCACTTCGCAGGCGCTCGATCACGATACCGGCGCCTTGGGGAGCGATCTCGTCACCAATGATGGCCACGTCACACTGACCGGAATAGCCAGCGATGATGGCACGGTGACCAGTGTCCACGTCTTCGATGGCGCGGTCGATCTGGGCGCAGCGACGCTGAGTGCCGGCACCTGGACCTTCAGCACGGTGCTGGACGAAGGGACCCACGCACTGCACGCGGTGGCGACCGACAATACCGGCACCACTGCGTCAAGCGCCACGCAGGCGTCGATCGTGGTTGATCAGACCGCGCCGGATCTGGCGGTTATCGCGCAGGTCCTGACTGCCGATACGGGAGTATCCGACAGCGACAATGTCACCAAGGACGGCAGCGTAACGCTGAGCGGTACTGTCGGGGACGGGGTGCAGCTGGTCGGGGTGCACGTGTTCGATGGCGCCACCGATCTGGGTGCGGCAACGCTGGTGGCAGGGAACTGGACCTTCGGGACCACGCTCGGCGCGGGCGCCCATGCCCTCACCGCGGTTGCGACCGACACCGCCGGAAACACCACGACGAGCGTGCTGCAAGCCTCGATTCTGGTCGATCAGGCCGGTCCGTCGGTTGCGGTTTCAAGCCAGGTACTGACCAGCGATACCGGCGCTTCGGGCAGCGACCTGGTCACCAATGACGGGCGTGTCACACTCACCGGCACGGCTTCGGACGACACCGCTCTTGCCAGCGTCCACCTGTTCGACGGAGCGACCGATCTGGGCGCAGCCACGCTGGGCGCCGACGGCTGGACCTTTGCGGCGACGCTCGGCGCGGGCGCGCATGCCCTCACCGCGGTTGCGACCGACACCGCCGGGAATGTCACCAGCAGCGTGCTTCAGGCTCCGATCGTGGTCGACCAGGCTGCACCGATAGTGGCGATCACCAGCCAGGTACTGACCACTGATACCGGACTGTCTGCCAGCGATCTCATCACCAGCGATGGGCGAGTGACCGTGAGCGGGACGATTGGCGATAACGTGGCGGTGGGCAGTGTCCACGTGTTCGACGGGTCCACCGATCTCGGCGCCGCGACCGTTTCCGGCGGAACCTGGAGCTTCAGCACAACTCTTGCAGTGGGGAGCCACGCGCTCAGCGCGGTGGCTGTCGATACGGCCGGCAACAGTGCGGCAACCGCAACCCAGCCGGCGATCAATGTGGTCCAGTACGATCCGATCGTCGGCCAACCAGGACAGACGACGGTCAACGGGACCGCACACGAAGACACGATCTATTTCAGCACCACCAACCTGGCGGTCAACGCAGGCGGCGGTGACGATCTGATCGCGATAGCGGCGGGTAGCACCTTTGGCGTCCATTTCCTCGCTGGCGGTGCGGGCACCGACACGCTCGACCTTTCGGGCTTGACGACGTCCAGCACGGTCAACCTGGCAACCGGTGTCGGGACCGGGTCCCAGCTTGGCCTGGCCTTGCTCAGCGGGATCGAGAATGTGATTGGCGGGAGCGCGAATGACGTGTTCACGGCCAATGACGCGCGCAACACCTTTACCGGCGGCGAAGGAGCCGACCGGTTCGTGTTTGCCACACTGGATGCGGCGCGGAACGGACCGACCTATTCCCCGGGCAGCGGCGACGTGATCACCGACTTCCGCTCGCTGCTGGACGGAGGCGGGGTGCTGCACGATGTCATCAACCTGCAGGGGATCGACGCGATTCAGGGCAAAAAGGACGATGCCTTCACCTTCATCGCCACCCCGTGGGACGGCACCGGCAACGAATTCACCGCCGCCGGCCAGCTTCGCGTCCAGTATGTAACCGATGCGCAAGGCAACGAGCACACGCTGCTTTCCGGCAACGTCAATCCGATCGGCCAAGGCAATGGTCTTGCAGCCGATTTTACGATCGACCTGCTAGGGCATCATCTGCTCTCGGCCCCGGATTTCGTGCTCTAGCGAAGAACGGGCGGCGGCCCGGCTGGCAAGAACTGGGGCGAACCATCTCCATCCCGGATGGTTGCCCCAATCCAGTCGGCTGCATCCAGAAG
>JBJTMC010000003.1:0-3517 GCA_046063325.1 Novosphingobium sp. | reverse complement strand
GATCGCGCGGCGGGCCGAACACGCCCGGCCCGGCAAGCTGCATCGCGCCGTAGCCCATGCGGTTCACCGCGCGGTCGCCAAGCTGGTATGCGGTGGGGTTTGCCGGTGTCGCCACGTTTGTTCTCCTGTCCTGTCGTCCGGCCCAAACATAAACACCGCGGGCAAGTTTGATAAGCCGGAGCCGACTTGGCGTTTCCTACCCGGATCATTTCTGCCACAAGCCGCGCGATGAGCCGCCAACCTGCCCCTGTTCGCACGCATGACCAAACACTGAGGCTGGCGCCTGTTTTCTACGCCAGGACTGTGGTCCACGTGGTCCAAGCACGGAACCCGTCATGGCGCTGACCCTGGCGACCACCACCCCCGGCGAACCGGAGATCTTTGCCTCGTTGCAGGGCGAAGGCCCTTCTGCCGGGCGGCCCTGCGCCTTCGTCCGGCTGAGCCGTTGCAACCTGGCCTGCAGCTGGTGCGACACCGCCTACACCTGGCGTTTCGAGGGCGACAACCGCCCGCACCGCGACGGCCTGGAATTCGATCGCAAGACCAACCAGCTGGTGCTGGACGAAGCCGAAGTCGCCGCGCGGATCTTGGCGCTGGGGCAGGACCGCCTGGTCATCACCGGGGGCGAGCCGCTGCTGCAAGGCGCGGCGCTGGCGCGGATGGTGGCGCTGCTCGACGGCGTCAGCGTGGAGATCGAGACCAACGGCACGGTCGCCCCGCACCCCGCGCTCGATCCGCTGGTGGCGCAATACACCGTCAGTCCGAAGCTCGGCCATTCCGGAAATTCGGCGGATATCGCCTTGATTCCAGAGCGACTTTCCGCCTGGTCGCGGGAACCTAAAGCTTACTTCAAGTTTGTGATTTCCGCACCCGGGCAAGTCAGGGAGGTCCTCGCCCTCGCCGCGGCGCATGCCATGCCGCGCCAGCGGATCTACCTGATGCCCGAAGGAACGGACAGCGCCACCTTACGCGCGCGCGAGCGCTGGCTGGCTCCGCTCGCGCTCGAAAATGGCCTGCGGCTGAGCGATCGCTTGCACATTCACCTCTACGGTGACACCCGCGGGACATGAGTGATGCCCCATCCGCACCCAGTCCCGCCGACGATACCCCGCTGCGCGGCGATCTGACGCAGGGCCCGCTGGCCCGCACCCTGCTGGTCTTTGCCCTGCCGCAGCTGGTCGGCAACGTTCTGCAAAGCCTGAACGGATCGATCAACGCGATCTGGGTCGGGCAACTGCTGGGCGATCAGGCGCTGGCGGCGACTGCCAACGCCAACATCATCATGTTCCTGCTGTTCGCGCTGGTGTTCGGCTTTGGCATGGCCGCCACGGTCAAGATCGGCCAGGCCTGGGGGGCGCATGACGTGATCGCGGCGCGGCGCGTGCTTGGCACCGCGCTGGGGCTGACCGGCGGGATCGCCCTGCTGACCACGCTGGGCGGAATCCTTTACGCCCACACCCTGCTCGATTGGCTCGCCACGCCGGGACCGGCGCGAGGCCAGGCGCTGGCCTATCTCAAGGTCGTGTTCATCGCGAATCCGCTCGCCACCATCACCACGATGATCGCGATGGGGCTGCGCGGCTCGGGCGATGCGGCAACCCCGCTGCGCTTCATGATCCTGGCGACCGTGCTGGATGTTGCGCTCAACCCGCTGCTGATCCTGGGCTGGGGTCCGTTCCCGGCGCTGGGCATCGCCGGATCGGCCTGGGCCACGGTGATCGCCACGGCAATCGGGTTCACCGCAATGATCGCCTGGATCTATGCCAAGGACCTGCCACTGCGCCTGCGCGGCAGCGAACTCGCCTGGCTGCGCCCACGCGGGGAAGAGACTCGCTACCTCCTGACCATGGGCTTGCCGATGGGCGCGCAGATGCTGATCATCTCGGGCGCGGGGGTGATCATGATCGGGCTGGTCAACCGCGAGGGGCTGGTCATCGCCGCAGCCTATGGCGCCCTGCTGCAGGTCTGGAACTACATCGGCATGCCGGCCATGGCGATCGGCGGCGCGGTCAGCGCGATGGTCGCCCAGCATATCGGTGCCGGGCGCGAGGACCGCATCGACGCGATCAGCCGCGCCGGATCGCTCGCCAATCTTGGCATGACCGGGGTGCTGATCGCCCTGCTTCTGCCGTTCGACCGCCCGGTGCTGGAACTGTTCCTTGGCGCCGGAAGTCCGTCCGTGGCCGCCGCGCTGCACATCCAGGACCTTGCGATCTGGACCTATCTGCCGTTCGGAATCACGATCGTGCTGTTCGGCACACTCAGGGCCTTCGGGGTGATCTATGCCCAGCTGCTGGTGCTGTTCGTGGCGATGTACGCGATCCGGCTGGGCGCCTATCACCTGCTGTATCCGCAGTTCCACGCCGATGCGCTGTGGTATTCGCTGCTGCTCAGTTCGGTGATGTCGATGGTGCTGACCCTGGCGGTCTACTTCTACGCGCCGTGGCGCAGGCTGATGCAGGCGCGCATCGCTGCGGCCCGCGTCGGCAACGCGATGGTCGGGTAAGGCGGGCTCTTACCGCCCCTGCGCGCGCCAGCGCTGGACGGTACGGTGGACCATTTCCTCTTCGCCGCCCGACTGGCTCCACAGGCTGGTAAAGCTGGGGTCGGCCGAGGCCGGGCGCTTCATTTCCTCCAGCTCGTCAAAGGCAACGCGGATCGGGATCGAGACGCCCTCGCCGCAGATGATGCATTCGCGGTTGCGCAAGGCGGGAATCGAATCGAGAAAGCCGCGAGCGCCTTCGGGCATGGCCGCCTTGACGAAGGCCTGGTCGCGGTCGTTGTTGAGACGCATCGAGATGATCGTGCCGCACTGCGAAAGTACGCCTTCGGCAAGGTCGGACGGGCGCTGCGTGATCAGGCCCAGGCTGACCCCGTACTTACGGCCTTCCTTGGCGATCCGGCTGAGAATCCGGCCGACCGAAGACCCGTCGGAGTTCTTCTCGTTCGGGACATAGCGGTGGGCTTCCTCGCAGACCAGCAGCACCGGCCGGGTCTTTTCGTCACGCGCCCAGATCGCAAAGTCGAACACCAGGCGGCTCAGCACCGCGACCACGGTGCTGGTAACGTCCGAAGGCACGCCCGAAACGTCGATGATCGAGATCGGCTTGCCCTTGCTGGGCATGCGAAAGATCTTGGCGATGAATTCGCTCATCGTATCGCCGACCAGCATGCCCGAGAACAGGAACTGATAGCGCGGATCGGCTTTCAGTTCGTCGATCTTGGTTCTGATCCGCATGAACGGCGCGCTGCTCGTCGCCTTGTCGAGCTTGCCCATTTCGGTCTGGATCAGGTTGGTCAGGTCCGAGAGCAGGTACGGGATCGGGCTGTCGACGGTGATCTTGCCCATCGATTCGGCCAGACGGTTCTTCATCCGCGCAGCCAGCAGGCACTTGGACAGGATGTCCATGTCTTCCTGGCGGTCGTTGCCGCTGGAGGTCAGGAACACCTCGCAGTGCTCCTCGAAGTTCATCAGCCAGTAGGGCATCTGCAGGTTCGACACGTCGAAGATCATGCC
>JBJTMC010000154.1:0-4241 GCA_046063325.1 Novosphingobium sp. | reverse complement strand
CACCTCTATACCGATCTCTCGCCGCTCGATGCGATCCCCTTTGCCGACAAGGTCAAGCTGCTCGAAACGATCGATGCCGCCGCCCGCGCCCGCGATCCGCGCGTGGCGCAGGTCACGGCCAGCCTTGCCGCAAGCTGGTCGGTGGTCGAGATCGTCCGGGCCGACGGCTTTACCGGGCATGACGTGCGCCCGCTGGTCCGGCTCAACGTCTCGATCGTGGCCGAACAGAACGGGCGGCGCGAAACCGGCAGCTTCGGGATCGGCGGACGGCGGCTCTATGACGACCTGTTCCTGCCCGAAACCTGGAACCGCGCGATCGACAGCGCGCTGGCCCAGGCGCTGGTCAACCTGGAGAGCGTACCCGCCCCGGCGGGAGAGTTCACCGTGCTGCTTGGCCCCGGCTGGCCCGGGGTGCTGCTGCACGAGGCGGTCGGTCACGGACTGGAAGGCGATTTCAACCGCAAGGGCACTTCCGCCTTTTCCGGGCGGATCGGCGAACGCGTCGGCGCGGCCGGGGTGACCATGGTCGATGACGGGACCCTCCTGGGGGTCGGCGGACAGGGCCGGCGCGGATCGCTCTCGATCGACGATGAAGGCACGCCCACGCAGGAAACCGTGCTGATCGAGGACGGCATCCTCAAGGGCTACATGCAGGACCGCCTGAACGCCCGGCTGATGGGCGTCGAAGCCACCGGCAACGGGCGGCGGGAAAGTTATGCCCATGCGCCGATGCCGCGGATGACCAACACCTTCATGAAGGCCGGGCGCGACGATCCGGCCGAACTGCTCAGCCGGATCAAGACCGGGATTTTCGCCAAGAGCTTTGGCGGCGGCCAGGTCGACATCGTTTCGGGCAAATTCGTGTTCTCCTGCACCGAGGCCTACAAGGTCGAGGACGGCAAGCTGGGCGCCCCGATCAAGGGCGCGACGCTGATCGGCGACGGGCCAACTGTGCTGACCCGGGTCAAGGGAATCGGCAATGATCTGGAGCTGGACGAAGGCGTCGGGATCTGCGGCAAGGGCGGGCAGAGCGTGCCGGCCGGAGTGGGCCAGCCCAGCCTGCTGGTCGAAGGCCTGACCGTTGGGGGAACCGCGTGATTGGCTGTGCCACAGGCCATCCGGCCTGATCTTTGCGGCCTTACTTTCAGCTTTGGTTCAGGTATGAAGGCGAAGAGTGCCACAGGAGCGGAAAAGGATCATGATCATGCGCAAGTTCGCCATCGCCCTTGCCGTCACGGCCGCGCTGGCCGGTGCGGTTTCGCTTGAGGCCCGCCCCCGGCTGACCCCGCAGCAACAGCTCGACAAGGCAATTGCCGGGCGCGAAGCGGGCAAGCCGGTTCACTGCATCTCCCACACCGACAGCCGCGAGATGCAGGTGATCGACGGCACTGCGATCGTCTATGGCTGGGGCAACACGATCTATGTCAACGTGCCCCGCAACGCCAAAGACCTGAACGAGGACGATATCATGGTGGTCCGGATGACCGGCAGCCAGTTGTGCGATCTTGATATGATCCACACCGTCGACCGCACCGCCCATTTCACCACCGGCTTCGTCAGCCTGGGTGAATTCGTGCCCTACCGCAAGGTTCCCAAGGTCGCCGCGGCCGACTGAACTCCACGCCTGCACCCTCCCCCTGCAGGCCCCCGCCGCCCGGATCGCTCCGGGCGGCGCTTGCATTCTGGCCCGCTTGACTCCTTCACGGCACGCTTTAGGGTGTTTACCCTAAACGAGCGAGTCCGTCGCCGAAGGGAGAGTTGCCATGGCCAGTTCCGCTACGCTTGATCGTACCGAATCGCCGATCGCCCCGATCGATGTCAGCCGTGCCGAACTTTACGAAGGCGAGGGCTGGCAGGAAGCTTTCCGCAAGCTGCGCGCCGAAGCGCCGATCCAGTACGTGCCGGACAGCGATTTTGGCGCCTACTGGTCGGTCAGCACCTACAAGCCGATCGTCCATATCGAAGCCTTGCCGAAGGTTTTTTCGTCGAGCTGGGAATATGGCGGGATCGCGATTCCGGGCAAGTCCGACGAACTGCTGGATGGCGAAGTGCGGATGCCGATGTTCATCGCGATGGACCCGCCGCATCACACCGCCCAGCGCCGCACCATCGCTCCCAGCTTTGGCCCGTCCGAAGTGGCCGAAATGAAGGCAGAGGTCCGGGCCCGCACCGCCGAAGTGCTCGATTCGCTCCCCATTGGCGAGCCGTTCAACTGGGTCGACCGGGTTTCGATCGAATTGACGACAGGCATGCTTGCCACGCTGTTCGACTTCCCCTGGGAAGAGCGCCACAAGCTGACCTACTGGTCGGACATGGGCGGCAATGTCGAGCTGATGAAGAGCCCCGAGGATTTCGCCAAGCGCAACGCCGCCCTGCAGGAGATGGGCGCCGCCTTTGCCCAGCTGTGGCAGCAAAAGGCGGCCAATCCGGGCAAGGACCTGATTTCGGTCATGCTCCGCTCCGACGCGATGAGCCACATGAGCGAGCAGGAATTCATGGGCAACCTGATCCTGCTGATCGTCGGCGGCAACGACACCACCCGCAATTCGATGTCGGCCTTTGTCTGGGGGCTAAGCCAGTTCCCGCAGCAGCGCGACCGACTTGAGGCCGATCCTTCGCTGATCCCCAACGCCGTGCAGGAACTGATCCGCTGGCAGACCCCGCTGGCCCATATGCGGCGCACAGTGCTGGAAGACACCGAGATCGAAGGCGCGCAGATGAAGAAGGGCGACAAGGTCTGCCTGTGGTACATTTCCGCCAACCGCGACGAAAGCGTGTTCAAGGACGCCGATCAGGTGATTCTTGATCGCGACAACGCCCGGCGGCACCTTTCGTTCGGCTATGGCATCCACCGTTGCGTCGGGGCCCGCGTGGCCGAATTGCAGCTGACCACCCTGCTCGAGGAAATGGGCAAGCGCCGCCTTCGCGCCAATGTGATCGAGGAGCCGGAACGGGTCGCGACCTGCTTCGTCCACGGTTACAAGAAGGTGATGGTTGAACTGTCGCACTACTGATGAAGACCAGGGACCGCATCGTCGTCACCGCGCTCGGCCTGTTCAACGAACAGGGCTATGGTGCGGTCACTACCGCCGCGCTGGCCGCGGCCTGCGGCATCGCCGAAGGCAACCTGTGGTATCATTTCAAGACCCGCCAGGCTCTGCTCGACGCGATTGGTGAGCGTTTTGCGGCCGAGATCGAGGTCCGGCTGGCGATGCGGCCCGGCGCAGATCCGCTGGGCGACTATGCCGCGATGCTCGAAGCCGTGATGGCCGAATTCCGCGCTTTCCGCTTTCTCTACCGCGATCAGCGGGCCTATGGCGAACAGGCGGGCGTGGTCAGCAGCAATACCCCGCGCTGGCTGGAAATGACCTTTGACCAGATCGAGCAATACCTGGCCGCTCTGGTCGATGCCGGCCTGCTTGACTGGCCGCGCGAGCGGCTGCGCGATCTGGCAATCAACGCCACCATCATCCTGCGCTACGGCCTTGAACATTATCGTGAGCTGGGCGAGCCGATCGCCGCGGGCGCAGGCGCGGTGCGCCGCACCCTGCGCCGTCAACTGACCTTGTTCGAACACCGGCTCGATCCCCAGGCGGCCGAGCGGCTGCACAGCGCGATCGAGGCGATGGGGGCGGAAGCGCTCGCGGCCTGAGCGGCCCCGAAGGATCGGTCAGGCTTCGAATTGCCGGATCGGCGGGATCACCTTCCACCACCACAGCGCGCCCAAGGCGGGGACCAGGGCGCTTAGTGCGAAGGCAAAGCCATAGCCGCCCAGATAGTCGATGATCAGCCCGGTCACGATCGGGCCGACAATTCCAGCGAGATTGCCGATCGCGTTCTGGACCCCGATCCACCCCCCGGCTGCACGCGGCCCCGAAAACATCTGGGCAATGGCGAACAGATTGGTCGAGGTCAGCCCCGACGCCAGCCCGGCAACAATCAGGCAGGCACCAAGCTGGTATGTCCCCTGCGCAAAAAAGACGCTGCCGATCGCCAATGCGGCCAACCCCTGCCCCACCGCCATCAGGTTGCGGCGCAGCGGACCTTCTTCGGCCCCGCGCGCAACCCAGGTGTCGGACAGGCGCCCCATCACCAGCGCACTGATCCCCTGCGCCGAAAAGCCCAGCGTGGTCAGGACGGTCATTTCCGGAATCGTGTAGCCGCGGGACTTGATCAGGTAGAGCGGCAGCCAGGTCAGCAGGAAGTAGAAGCCGTAATTGGTCGCGAAGTGGCCCACGCCC
>JBJTMC010000153.1:0-11146 GCA_046063325.1 Novosphingobium sp. | reverse complement strand
GTTCACGCTGCGGACAGCGCGAATCGGTTAGCCCATCGCTCAGGATCGCCGCCGATGGTGCGGCGCACAGGATGGAGTGACGGCGATGGCCGTAAAGACGAACAAGAGGTGGAGCCGTGGCAGCGTTCTGGCGCTGGCCGTGGCCGCGCTTTCACTGCCTGGCATCGCCATGGCCGATCCTGACGACGGCCAGCGCGGCGGATGGCGCAACAACAGCGAAAACCGTGAAGCCCGCAGCAACAATGGCGGCAACGGCGGCGGCTGGCAGCAGCGCCAGGCTCCGCAACAGCAGCAACAGGCACCGCAGCAGGCTCAGCGCAGCTGGTCGGCTCCCGCTCCGCAGGCCGCTCCGGCCCCGCAGCAACGCCAGGCCGACTGGTCGGGCAACCGCGGCGGCAATGCCAATGCAACCGTCAATCGCGACGGTGGCAACCGCGCCTTTGGCTGGGCGGGCGGCAACCGCGAACGCAGCCGCAGCTGGAACGATGGCGAACGCACAGCGCCGCAGAACGTCCCGGCGCAGGTTCCGCAGCAGACCCGGCCAGCGCAGCAGGGCGGCTGGAGCAATACCGATCAGGGCAACTGGCGCGATCGGACCGAACGGCGCGATCGCGGCAACTGGCAGGGCAGCGCCCAGGCCCCTTCGGGCGGCTGGAGCAATTCCCCGCAGCGCACCGAGCGGCGCGACGACAATTCCTGGCGCCAACGGGTCGAGCGGACCGACAACCGGAACTGGTCGAACCGCGACGGTGATCGGAACTGGAATGATGGACGCCGCGACGGCGACCGCTATCGCGACCGAGACCGGAACTATGACCGCAGCTACTGGCAGAACCGCAGCTGGTCGAACAACCACTGGGACCGTTCGCGCCGCAACTGGTCGGGCTGGAACAACAGCTGGAACTGGTCCTATGGCAGCAATTACAACCGCTGGAACACCCGCTGGCGCAGCAACGACCGCTATGATTGGTACGGCTGGCGCAGCTACCACCCCGACTATTACCGGGTCGGCAGCTACTATGCCCCGTACCGCGGTTATTCCTACCAGCGGCTGAGCATCGGCTTCTTCCTGGATTCGCTGTTTTTCGGTGAAGACTACTGGATTGCCGATCCCAACTATTACCGCCTGCCAGAGGCCTATGGCCCTTACCGCTGGGTGCGGTATTATGATGATGCCGTGCTGGTAGACATCTACAGCGGCGAAGTGGTCGACGTGATCAACAATTTCTTCTGGTAATCCCCGGAAGGAAACCCAGGGCGGGCCTTGCGCAGCAATGCGCGGGGCCCGTTCCGGTTTGGGAGAAGCGCCCGGCTATTTCAGCCAGGGAAGCACCCGCCGCATGGTCCCGTCGTGGTCGAGGAAATGATGCTTGAGCGCCCCGCCGACGTGGAGGAACAGCAGCCCAAGCATCAGCGTCGCGGTAATTTCATGCAGTTCGTGGAACATGCCGATCGTTGGCTTGTCATAGCCAACCGGCAGCGCCGGGAAACCGAACAGGCCGAACATCGAAACCGGCGCGCCCTTGCTGAAGGCGGAGTGCAGCCCCCATCCGGCGATCGGAATGGCCAGCATCAGCACGTAGAGCAGCACGTGAATGACCTTGGCCAGCGCTGCTTCCCAGGCCTTCAGCGTATCGACCAGCGGTGGCGGCCGATGCGCCAGGCGCCAGGCAATCCGGATCACGGTAAGCAGCAGGATCGTGATGCCGATGGCCTTGTGGTTGCCCATCACCACCGCCGCGTCCTCCTTGGGCATGTCTTCCGACACCCAGGCCGCAGCAAAGTTGAAGGCGATCAGCACGGCAACCAGCCAGTGCAGGATGATGGCTCCGCCGGAATAGCGGGCGCTGGGAAAGGTGGTTGTATTCATGGGCTGCGAAGCTGACCGATTCCGCTACGCAGGGCAAGTGCGATGTTATTGCATCGTCCGGCGTGGCAGAATGATCGACAGGCGGTGAATTTGTGCGTTTTCCCGTGCACGCCAATCGGATAGGCAGGGCCTGCGATGAGTTACATGGCAACGGCACCCAATCCTGACAAACTGGCCCTGCTGCGCTTCGGGGCCCATGTCCGGCGCAAGTTGGATGCGGACCCCCAGGTCGTGCGGATCGATACCGAGCGGGCCGAGATCTGGGCCTTTCCCGGTTTCCTGAACGACGCCGAATGCGCGCAGTTGATGGAAATGGTTGATCGCACTGCGGTGCCCTCCGAAGTGCTCGACCACGGGGTTGAAGAGGTCTGGCGGACAAGCAGTTCGGGCAATGTCGATCGCCATGATCCGTTCATCACGGCGGTCGAAGGCCGGATCGACGCTCTGCTGGGCGTTCCGGGTGAATATGGCGAGACCATGCAGGGTCAGCGCTATGAAGCGGGGCAGGAATTCAAGTTCCACCTCGACCTGTTCTGGACCCAGGCCGAATACTGGAAGGAAGAGGCGCGCCGCGGCGGGCAGCGATCCTTCACCGCGATGGCCTATCTCAACGAAGTTGACGAAGGCGGAACCACCGATTTCACCCAGATCGGGATCTCGATCCCGCCGCAAAAGGGCATGCTGCTGATCTGGAACAACAGCAAACCGGATGGGACGCCCAACGGGGATACGATGCACGCCGGGATGCCGGTGATCCGGGGGACAAAGTACGTGCTGACCAAATGGTACCGCACGCGCAAATGGGGATGATGATGGACCTGATGTTTTCGCGGCGGCGCTTTGCGGCCGTCCTGCTGGCCAGCGCCGGCACCGCCGCCCTGCCCGCAGCCGCAAAGGTGCCGATCTATTCCCCGCTTTCGGGGGATGAGGATTCGCGGCTGATGGCGCTGTTCAACGAAACGGCCCGGCGCGAAGATGCGCTTGACCCGCTTGGCCTGCTCTATCGCGGCGGCAATCCCAGCATCGCGGCGTTCCGGCAGCTGTTCACCGACGCCAATGTCCGGGGGCGCCGGGCGCTGCTCAACTGGGCACTGGCCGGGCTTGGCCGGATCGACCGCGCGAAGCTGAGTGCGGAACGGCAGATTTCCTATGATACATTCCTGACTCTCAAGCGCCGCGAACTTGCCTGGCTCCAGCCGGATATGCTGGCGCTGACCGTGGTTCGCCCCTTCACCCACTTCGGCGGGTTCCACATCGAATTTCCCTCGCTCGCGGCCAAGGAAGGCCCGCTGGGCTATGCCAGCGAGGCCGACTATCGCCGAAATCTGGCGCTGCTGCGGGCGTTTCCACAGGTGCTGGACAACGCGGTGGCGCGGTTCCGCCAGGGTCTTAAAACCGGCGTGGTCGAAACAAGGCTGACAACCCGCAACATGATCGCCCAGGTCGACGCGCTGCTGGCCCAGCCGCTTGATCAATCGCCGTTCACCTCGGCGGTGCGCGATTTCCCCGCTGCGGTGCCCGAACCGCGCCGCGGCGAACTGCGCCGGGCCTACTATGACGTGGCCGACAAGGCGATCTATCCGGCCTATCGTCGGCTTCGGACCTTCCTGGCCGACAAGTACCTTCCAGCGGCGCGCGAAGCGGTCGGCATTTCGGAGATGAAGGGCGGCCCGCTGCTCTACCCCCGGCTGATCGAAGAGCAGACCACGGTCAAGCTTGAGCCCGAAGCGGTGCACCAGCTTGGCCTGTCCGAGGTCGCCCGAATCCAGCGCGAGATGGACAAGGTGCGCAAGGAGCTGGGCTTTGCCGGCCCGCTGCGCGATTTCTTCGACGAGATCCGCACCAATCCGCGCTATCACCCCAAGACCAAAGAGGAACTGGCCAAGGCCTTCGCCGACACCGCCCGCGCGGTCGACGCGCAGGTCCCGCGCTATTTCAACCGGGTGCCGCGCACCAGGCTGCTGATCCAGCCCTACCCTGCCTATCGCGAAAAGTACGAAGCGGGCGGCTCGTACAACCAGGGATCACCCGACGGCAGCCGTCCCGGCACCTTCTTCTACAACACCTATGACCTGCCCAGCCGGTTCCTGACCGGCGTGGTCACGCTCTACATGCACGAAGGCGCGCCGGGGCATCACTTCCAGATCAGCCTGGCCCAGGAAGATGCCTCGCTGCCCGATTTCCAGCGCTATGGCGGCAACAATGCCTATGTCGAAGGGTGGGCGCTCTATGCCGAGACGTTGGGTTATGACATGGGATTCTACAAGGATCCAATGCAGCACTGGGGCACGCTGGACGACGAGATGCTGCGCGCGATGCGGCTGGTGGTCGATACCGGCCTGCACGCCAAGGGCTGGACCCGCGAACAGGCGATCGATTTCATGCTGGCCAATTCGGGCATGGGCAAGAGCGACGCCACGGCCGAGGTCGAGCGCTACATCGTCTGGCCGGGCCAGGCGCTGGGCTACAAGATTGGCGCGCTGACGATTCAGCGGCTGCGCGCAAAGGCAACCGACGCGCTGGGCGCGAAGTTCGATATCCGCGCCTTCCACGACCAGGTGCTGGGATCGGGCGCCCTGCCGCTGCCGATCCTGGAAGCGAAGATCGATCGCTGGATCGCGGCCGCAAGAACCTGATCAGGCCAGCGCTTCACCGATCAATTTTCGAGTGTTGGCCACGCCGTAGAGCGCGATGAAGCTGCCCATGCGCGGGCCCTGGCTTGAGCCGAGCAGGGTTTCGTACAGGGCCTTGAACCAGTCGCGCAGGCTTTCGAAGCCATAGTCCGGGTTCTTGCCGATCTCGTAGACGATGTTCTGCAAGGCCTCCGCGGTTCCATTCTCGCCGATCGCCGCCAGTTCCCGGTCGAGCGCGGCCAGCGCCGCTGCTTCGCCGCCTGCGGGCTTGCGGCGGTGGAGCGTCGGGGCAACGAAGTCGCGGTTATAGGCCAGCGCGTTGGTGACCAGCTTGTCGAGCTCGGGATGCTTGGCCGGATCGGCATCGTCGAGGTAATTGGCAAGGTACGACCAGACCTGCTCGCGCGTCGCGTGCAGGCCCAGAACCCCAACCAGGTTGAGCAACAGGCCATAGGTGACCGGCAGCTTGTCCCCTTCGCCCTGCGTCTCGCCGCCCGCGCGCAGCAGGTGCCAGACCGGGTTGCCCAGCTGCTGCTCGACCGGCTGGCTGGGCAGCTTTTCACGGAACTGCCAGTATTCATCGACAGTCTTGGGAATGATCCCGGCGTGCAAGCTCTTCGCGCTCTTGGGTTCGCGGTAGAGGAACAGGCCGAGGCTTTCCTCGCTGCCATAGGTCAGCCACTGGTCGATAGTCAGGCCGTTGCCCTTGGACTTGGAGATCTTCTCGCCATTCTCGTCGAGGAACAGCTCGTAGATCATGCCTTCGGGCGGACGGCCTCCCAGCGCGCGGGCGATCTTGCCGCTTTCGCGCACAGAGTCGGTCAGGTCCTTGCCGCACATCTCGTAATCGACGCCCAGCGCGACCCAGCGCATCGCCCAGTCGACCTTCCACTGCAGCTTGGCGTTGCCGCCGAAAATGCAGCTTTCAACGGTTTCGCCGTGATCCTCAAACCGGATGATCCCGGCCTCGGCATCGACCATTTCGATCGGCACCTGCAGGACCTGATGGGTCTTGGGGCTGACCGGCAGGACCGGCGAATAGGTCGCCGCGCGTTCGGCCCGCAGGGTCGGCAGCATGATATCCATGATCGCCGGAAAGGCACGCAATACGCCGCGCAGCGCATCGTCGAACTGACCGCCGTTGTACAACTCGCTCGACGAGACGAATTCGTAGTCGAAGCCGAACCGGTCGAGGAATTCGCGCAGCATCGCGTTGTTGTGATGAGCGAAGCTCTCGTACTTGTTGAACGGATCGGGAATCCGGGTCAGCGGATGGCCGAGATAGGCGGTCAGCAGCCCCTGGTTGGGGATGTTGTCGGGCACCTTGCGCAGCCCATCCATATCATCGCTGAACGCCACCAGCCGGGTTGGCGCGCCGCCGCTCAGTACCTCATAAGCGCGCCGCACGAGCGTGGTGCGCAGCACTTCCTGAAAGGTGCCGATATGCGGCAGGCCCGAAGGACCATAGCCGGTTTCGAACAGCACCGCCGATCCATCGGGCTTGCCGTCCGGAAACCGCTTCAGCAGCTTGCGAGCCTCTTCAAAGGGCCAAGCCTTGGAAACCTGTGCGGCGGTCAGCAGTGCGTTGTCGGTCATAGCGCGGGCGCCTTCGCGCGAATGGGCCGGATTTGCAAGTGCGCTGGGCGTCAGGACTCGGTGCCGCCGTCGCGCATCGCCTGGGTCCCCAGCCGTTGCAGTCGTTCCGTGGGCTGTCCCAGCAAGGTTTCGTAGATCAGGTCGAGCGTCTTGCAATTGGCTTCGAGCGCCTCGTCAGGAAGGTTCGGCTGCTTGAGTTGCTGGATCCTGGCATCGGTCAATCCGCGCCCGCCCAGGCCCCGGCCCATCGCCAGCTTGTCGGCCTCGCTGGGGAGGATCCGGTCAACCGGATGCTCGCGCCCCGCCGCCGCGGCATCGGCAATCGACTGAGCCATGGCATAGACTGCATCCCGGGTCGGCTTTTCCTTGAGGAAGTCCCAGTCCTTGATCGGCACGTCCTTGAACAGCAGGTGGCAGACCTTGGCGTTCTTTGTCCCGATTTCCGCCATGCGCGCCTGCGCCCGGATGACCGCCAGGACCTGCGCGTCCGGCGCCTGCGTCATCTGCTGGCGGTGTCGGCCCCATAACTTGGCCATGAAATCGGCCACGATCGGCAAGACAATATCCTCATCCTTGTTCATCGCCCGGCTGCCGTCGATCCGCTCGACCAGCCGGTCAAACTCCGCTGGGTAGGCGCGCTTGACCGGTGCCACGACCCGGGCAATCTGCGGGGAACGCTCCAGCAAGGCTTCCATCCGCTGTGCCGGGGTCTGGATGAAGGCGACATAGATCCCGTAACCGGCAAGCAGCAGGATCGGCACGCCCAGCACGATCGCGCAGCCAATCGCCATGCGCGCGCCGCCGCTCAACGACCGGCGTTCGCGTTCCAGTTCGGCATCCAAATCGGTCATGTCCCGTTCCCTTCGGGCGCGGACATATTCCGCAGGATCTGCTCTGCCCCCGACTTGTGGGCGCGGATCTCATCTTCGCTCAGGCCGCAAATCTCGTGCGGGAAGACCAACCATTCCTCGGTCTGGTGTACAAAAAAATCGGGCTTCAGCGAAGTCTGGTTGCGGCTGGGTTTGTAATAAGCTGTGGCGACCTTGATCGTATTGGGCGTGTTGTGGCGGCAGCGCGCCTTCAACTCCTTGAGGAACGCTTCGACCGAGCGGCCGGTATCGAACACGTCGTCGATCACCAACAGCCGGTCTTCGGGATCCAGAACGTCGATCAGGTAGCCCAGCGCATAGACCCGCACTTCCTTGTCCTGCTGGTCGATTCCCGAATAGCTGGCGGTGCGGATCGCGATGTGATCGGTTTCGATCCCGCGATAGGCCAGCAGTTCCTGCACCGCGATGCCCACCGGCGCTCCGCCGCGCCAGATCCCGACGATATGGGTCGGGCGGAAACCGGAATCGAGCACCCGGTTGGCCAGCGCAAAGCTGTCCTCCAGCAGGCGGTCTGCGGTGAGGTAGAGCTTCTCAGCCACGCGCGACCTCGGCGATTTCGGCAAGGTGGCGGGCCTGATCCAGCACCGGCAGGAACGAGCCGGTAAAACTGTTCTCAGCCAGCTTGACGATCTCTGCTTCGGACAGATCCAGCGCCTCCGCCACGGCGTGGAAGTTGGCGTTGACGTAGCCGCCGAAGTAGGCCGGATCGTCGGAATTGATCGTGGCCTTGAGCCCAAGGTCGAGCATCCGTTTGACCGGGCTGTCGGCCAGGCTCCCGATCACGCAGAGTCGCAGGTTGGACAGCGGGCAGACTGTCAGGGTGACCTGATCACGGGCCAGGTGGTGAACCAGTGCCGAATCTTCCAGCGCGCGGTTGCCGTGGTCGATCCGTTCGACCTGGAGCAGATCGAGCGCCTCGCGGACATAGTCCGGCGGCCCCTCTTCCCCGGCATGGGCGGTGACGTGCAGGCCAAGTTCGCGCGCGCGGGCGAAGACATTGACGAATTTGGACGGCGGGTGGCCAAGTTCGGACGAATCCAGCCCGACGCCGTCGATCCGGTCCAGATGCGGCATGGCCTGCTCAAGCGTGGCGAAGGCGTCCTCTTCCGAAAGGTGGCGCAGAAAGCACAGGACTAAGCGGTAGGTGATCCCAAGCTGCTCCTCCCCTGCCCTCAGTGCACTCTCGATCCCGTTCAGCACCGTTTCGAACCCGACCCCGCGCTCTGTATGCCCCTGCGGATCGAAGAAGATCTCGACATGGCGAACCTGATTGGCATCGGCCCGCACCAGATAGGCCCAGGTCAGGTCAAAGAAGTCCTGTTCGGTCTGCAGTACCGCCATGCCTTGGTAATAGATGTCGAGGAAATCCTGCAGGTTCGAGAACGAATAGGCGCTGCGCACCTCCTCCGCGCTGGCATAGGGGATCGCCACCCCGTTGCGCGCGGCGAGCGCAAACAGCATTTCCGGTTCAAGCGAGCCTTCGATGTGGAGGTGAAGCTCCGCCTTGGGCAGACGGTCGATCAAGGCGGCGCGGGCGGGATTCGGCATGGAACCACGCTGGCGCACGGCAAAGTCCCGGTCAACCGCTTGCGCCCCGTTTCCTTTTCGTTCTAGTGCTGCGGGGTGAGCGAAGCGCTGCCCCTCCCTGCCCTGCATGCCAGCCATGGCGGCTGCTGGCTGCGCGACGGCCATGGCGCCACCCGCGGAACGAGCAAGGGCGACGCGATCGTCGCGGCCGCCGATACGCCGCTGCTGCTGCTCAACGCGCCGCTGGTGGCGACCCGGCTGGGCTATCCCGACCTGTCCGGGCTGGACTTGCTGGAACTGTTTGCCTTCGTCCATCCCGCCCGCTTCGTGGTGCCCACGCCCAAGGGTCTGGCCCATGCGTTGAACCTGACCGAGCCGGAAAGCGACGATGCGGTTCCGGCGCTGCTCCAGCAAGCGGCCGAGGTGTTGCTGGCCACCTGCCAGACGCCGGACTGGGCGGAACGCGAAGGAGCCTGGTCGGCGCTGCAGAACCTGGTCCGGCTGCGCTGGGCCTGGTCGCCGCTGCTATCGGCCCGGATCACACCGCCGAACCGGCCGGAACGCTGGCTGTTCGCAAGGCTGCCCGAATGGGAAGAAGCCCCGGAACGGCCGCAGCCGACGCCGGTCGCGCTGCATCCCGATGACGTCAACGCGCGGCTCACCCGCCTGACCGGAAACGGGGCGGAAACCCGCGCTGCGCAGGCCGCCTACGCCCAGGAAGCGGCGCACCTGTTCGCGGCGCGCCGACGGGAAGGCCAGCCGCACCTGCTGCTGGCCCAGGCCGGAACCGGGATCGGCAAGACCCTGGGCTATCTTGCGCCCACGTCCCTGTGGGCCGAGCGGGCAGGCGGAACGGTCTGGGTTTCGACCTACACCAAGGCGCTGCAACGCCAGCTTCGCCGCGAAAGCCGCCGGGCCTGGCCCTCGGCCCGCAGCGACGGAACCCAGCCGGTGGTGGTGCGCAAGGGGCGCGAAAACTACCTGTGCTTGCTCAATCTGGAAGATGCGCTGCAAGGCGGCTTTACCGGCCGTGCCGCGATCATGGCGCAGCTTGTCGCGCGCTGGGCCGCCTACAGCCAGGACGGCGACATGATCGGCGGCGACTTGCCCGGCTGGCTTGGCACTCTGTTCCGCCAGCGCGGGGTCAAGGCCCTGACCGACCAGCGCGGCGAATGTGTCTATGCCGGGTGCCCGCACTACCGCAAATGCTTCATCGAACGCGCCGCGCGGGCCAGTGCCCAGGCCGATCTGGTGATCGCCAACCACGCCCTGGTCATGGTCAACGCAGCACGCGGGCGCGACGCCGCCCAGCGCCCGACCCGGATCGTGTTCGACGAAGGCCATCACGTGTTCGAAGCCGCGGATTCGACCTTCGCCGCCGCGCTGACCGGGGCCGAAACGATCGAGTTGCGGCGCTGGGTAATCGGGCCGGAGCGCGGCTCCAAGGGCCGCCGCCGCGGCCTTGCCGCGCGGCTTGCCGATATCGCCAGCTACGATGAGGCCGGAGGCAAGGCGATCGCCGCCGCGCGCCACGCGGCAGAGGCCATGCCTGGCGACGGCTGGCTGCAGCGCCTGCACGACAACGCCCCGTCCGGCCCGCTGGAAGAGCTGCTCGCCGCGGTGCGCGCCACCGTCTACGCCCGCGACGAAAGCGGCGGGCAAGAGGCAGGTTACGGGCTGGAAACCGAAGCCGCGCAGCTTGACGGGGCTTTCATCGAACGGGCCGGTGCCGCCCAGGCCGCTCTGGCCGAACTGCGCAGCCCGCTAATACGGCTCGGCGTACGGCTCGAGGCGATCCTGTCCGAACCGCCCGACTGGCTCGACGGGCCGGGCCGGGCCCGGATCGAAGGCGCGCGGCACTCGCTTGGCTGGCGGATCGATTTGCTCGCCGCGTGGGAGGCCTTGCTTGACCGGCTGGGCGGCCCGGCCGATCCCGAGTTCGTCGATTGGCTGGCGGTCGAACGCGCCGAGGCGCGCGAATTCGACATCGGCATCCACCGCCGCTGGCTCGACCCGATGAAGCCCTTTGCCCGGACCGTGCTGGAAGGCGCGCACGGGGTGATGGTGACCAGCGCGACGCTGACGGACCGCAGCGGGCGCGACGGCATCGACTGGGACGCCGCCGTCGCCCATTCCGGGGCGGCCGAACTGGGAGTGGCTCCGCGCCTGTCCAGCTTCGACAGCCCGTTCGATTACGGCGCCCAGGCCGAAGTGCTGATCGTCACCGACGTGACCAAGGGCGATATCTCCGCGCTGGCCGGGGCCTATGCCCGGCTGATCGAGGCGGCAGGCGGCGGCGCGCTTGGCCTGTTTACGGCGATCCGCCGCTTGCGCGCCGTGCACGGCCGGATCGCTGACCGGCTCGCCCGGGCGGGCCTGCCGCTTTACGCCCAGCATGTCGATCCGATCGATACCGGCACCCTGGTCGATATCTTCCGCGACGATCCGCGCGCCAGCCTGCTCGGCACCGATGCGCTGCGCGACGGGGTTGATGTTCCCGGCCACTCGCTGCGCCTGGTGGTGATGGAACAGGTGCCCTGGCCCAAGCCGTCGATCCTCCACCGTGCGCGCCGCCTGGCAGATGGCGGGCAGGCCCACGATGACCGGATCATCCGCGCCAGGCTTGCCCA
>JBJTMC010000152.1:0-2876 GCA_046063325.1 Novosphingobium sp. | reverse complement strand
GCCTTGCGGTCAGAGGACAGGACAAATGCAATTGCCAGGATAAGTGCGATGCCGGCAAGGCTGAGCAGGTGTTGCATCGGTTGGCGATCCCCCGGGACGTGCTGTGTTGCGCCGTGTGGTAACGGCTTGGCACCAACAGTCAAATCCCTGGCCCGACAAGCCGGGGAAGGATTGGGCAGGGGGCATTGCGGTTTGTTTCGGCGGCGCTAATTCTCGCGCCATGCAAAACCAGGCCCCCGCGATCCCGCGTTCGCTGTTCGTCTTTTCGCTGCTTTACGGCGGGCTCTGCGTTCTTGCGGGGGTGATGGGCACCAAGCTGGCCTCGCTTGGCCATTGGCCGGTGCTGGGCGACCTGGCGGTGGAAAGCGGGATCTTCGCCTTCCTGTTCCTGGTGATCATCTCCAGCGCGGTGGCCGAACTGTTCGGCCAGAAAACCGCGAACAGCCTGGTCCGCTTCGGGTTCGTGCCGCTGATCGTCTCGATGATCATGCTGACGGTGGTGATCCGGCTGGTTCCCCCGGCCGCGTTCTGGCACGATCAGGATGCCTTCGCTCGGCTGCTCGGCCAGGGGGTGCGGATGCAGTTCGCCGGACTGATTTCTTACGGCACCTCGCAGACCCTCAACGTCTATCTGTTCGGCCGGATCGCGGGCGGGCAGGGCAAGGCGCTGGTGCTGCGCGCCTGGATCGCCAGCCTGCTGTCGCAGATCGTCGATACGGTGCTGTTCATCACGATCAGCTTCTATGGCCAGGACATGCCGCTGATGCAGATCATGGAAGGCCAGATCATCTCCAAGCTGGTGCTTTCGACCATCATGGTCCCGCCGCTGATCGTAGTCTTCGTCAAGCTGGGGCGCTGGCTGGACGCCCGCCCAGCCTAAAAACGCTTCAATTCCCGGCAAAGCGGGCTAAAGCGCCCAGACCATGCCGCACAACCACGATTCCGCCCTGATGACGGCAATGCTTGCCAAGGCCGAAACGCTGGTCGAGGCGCTGCCCTATCTCCAGCGCTATGCCGGGCAGACCTTTGTGGTCAAATACGGCGGCCATGCGATGGGCGATCCCGATCTGGCGCATGACTTTGCCGAAGATGTGGTGCTGCTGAAGGCGATCGGGATCAACCCGGTGGTGGTTCATGGCGGCGGGCCTCAGATCGGCGCGATGCTCAAGAAGCTGGGGGTCGAAAGCACCTTCGTCGATGGCCTGCGGGTGACCGACAAGGCTACGGCCGAGGTGGCCGAAATGGTCCTGTCGGGCGCGATCAACAAGGAAATCGTCCGCTGGATTGCGGGCGCGGGCGGCAAGGCGATCGGCATTTCCGGCAAGGATGGCGGGCTGGTCACCGCCAGCAAGGTCCAGCGCACCACCAAGGATCCCGACAGCCAGATCGAAAGCGTGGTCGATCTTGGCTTTGTGGGCGAACCCAAGGCGGTCGACAGCCGGGTGATCAAGACCATTTCCGATGCCGGGATGATCCCGGTGATCGCCCCGATCGCGGTGGGCGAAGATGGCGAGACCTACAATATCAACGCCGATACCATGGCCGGGGCGATCGCCGCGGCGCTGGGCGCGGCGCGGCTGTTCCTGCTGACCGACGTGGCCGGGGTGCTCGACAAGGATAAGCAGCTCCTCACCGATCTGCGTCCCGCCGATATCGCCAAGCTGCAGCAGGACGGCACGATCAGCGGCGGGATGATCCCCAAGCTGGAAACCTGCATCCACGCGGTCGAGGCCGGGTGCGAGGCGGCGGTGGTGCTCGACGGGCGGGTGCCGCATGCGATGCTGCTTGAAATCTTTACCTCTCGCGGCGCAGGTACACTGATCCGCGCCTGACGCGCATGGCGGCGCGGAATCTGTGGAGGTGCCGATGCCTTTGTCCGCCTTGTCCAAATCCGTCCTTGGCGCCGCACTGTTGGGCGGCGCTGCGCTGGCGCTGTCCGGTTGCGGCCGGGGCGGGGCCGATCGCGATGCCGCGAATGCGACCGCGGCTGCGGCGGAAGCCGCGGCAACAGAGGCGGCGGCTCCGGCCCCTACCGCTACGCCCACGGCCATTCCGCCGTCCGAATCGCGCGATCCCAAACAGGTGCTGGTGGCCTGGGCCAAGGCGATGAGTCTGAACGACTGGGACAGCGCCTGGCTCTATTGGGGCGAACACGGCACCGCTTCGGGCCTGACGCGCGAACAGTTCCGCGCAAAGTGGGGCAAGCTGAAGGATCCGCAGTTCGATATCTATCCGGGACAAGGCGAAGGCGCGGCGGGATCGTCCTATTACACCGCGCCGCTGGTGCTGATCGACGGCAAGCGCCGGGTGAAGGGCGAGATCGTGCTGCGCCGGGTCAACGACGTGCGCGGGGCGACCGACGAGCAGCTGCGCTGGCACATCGAGAGACTGACGATCGAGCCCTAGGGACAGACACTCAAGACCCCTTGCCAAATTAGTAAGTAACACTTACAAATATCCCCGGGAGAAGCCCGGTTGCCTGCGCGGGAAGCCTTCGGCTATCAGCGCAGCGCCAACTGGAAGGGATAAGCCTGTGCTTTACGCGTTCGTCGATATCATCGGATACCTGGTCCAGCTCATCATCATGCTGGTGATCGTCCAGATGGTGCTGGGCCTGCTGATCGCGTTCAACGTGGTCAATCCGCAAAGCGATTTCGTCAGCGCGCTGTGGCGCACCACCAGCATGCTGCTCGATCCGATCCTCAAACCGATCCAGCGGATCATGCCCGATACCCGCCCGCTCGATCTTTCGCCGATGGTGCTGATCATCGGCCTGACCCTCCTCCAGCGAATCCTGGTCCAGGCGGCCAGTCAGGGACTGCAATGACAGCTGAAATCATCGACGGAAAAGCCTTTGCCGCGGGTCTGCGCGGCCG
>JBJTMC010000151.1:0-7672 GCA_046063325.1 Novosphingobium sp. | reverse complement strand
GACTGTTCTTTCGCTGATGTTCGCGGAAGGGCAGCGGCCGACTATTGATGCCCTTTCCATGCTGAGCATGCAGCGGCCGGATCCGATGCCTTTTGCGCTGACCCATTATGCGCCGGACGGCGAAAGCTGGGTCGAGCTTCTCGCTTCGGGACTGACCTATGATTGCCGCGGGCTTGCCGCGGGTGCCCCTGCAGACGATCCCGGCAAGGGAGCCCTGCTGGGCCTTGCCGAACAACCGACCGGAGAGGCGGTAGCGCTGGAACCTGCCCCTCACCTTGCCGAAGGGCGGGGGATGCTGCCGGTCGTGCGGACTCTGGCAGGCCTTGGCGCCGCACTCGCCGGATTGCCGGGAATCCAGGGCGTTTATTGGCATCCGGCGCGGTGCTGGATGGCCGCGGCCTATTATCGCACGGTGGTTGGCGACTGGCTGGGCGGAGGCGCCTTTCCCGCTCTGGGGCTTACCTCGCTGCAGCGTGAGCGGGACGGATCGATGGTGACCGCCGGTCTAGACTTCCTGGTTGGCCAGGAACTTCGCTTCACCCCCGATCGCAGCGTGGTGCCCGCGGCTGTCGCGCGGATCGCGGTGCGGCTGATCCACGGAATCGTCGAAAACGGGCCGCTGCACGCATCGCAGGAATACGAAGGGCCCGAGGGCGAACGGGTGCTGGCGGAGCCGGTCATGCGCGGGCGGTATCTGCGGGTTACGATCCGGCGCTGAAACTCCATGCAGAGGCACACCAAACCGGCGCGCGGGGCGCCGCCCACGGAGGCGGCGTGGCGAATCTGACCCGGCCGGTGCGCAACGCCCTGGCCATGCAGCGGACCCGATTATCGTTTCGCGCGGTCAATCGCAGCGACGCGCCGGATTATGATTCCGGCCTGCAGCGGCACCACATTCTGCCGCGCCAGATCCTTTCGCAACCGAGCTTTCGCCCCATGCTCGAGGCTTTGGGGCGCGAGCGGCTCAACTTCGACGATTTCCGTCACAACGGCCTGCTGTTGCCCGCCAACGATCGCGCCGCGCTCCGGATCGGTCTGCCGCTTCATCGCGGGCCGCACCAGGGCTATAATGCCATGGTGATCGAACGGATCGGCCAGATCGAGGCAGGCTGGGCCGAACACCGCTACCGCGCGCCGGAAGTGGCGCTGGTCGACGCGTTGCAGCGGCTGGAATTGCTGCAGCGCGCGCTGCGGCGGCGGCTGCTCGACCAGCAGCGCCGGGTCAAGTTGAACCGGCACGATCCGCAGGGACGCGCCGTTGATTTCTCGGGCCTCGACGCGATGGCCGACTTACTCTGGCCGGTGACCGAACCCGCCGATTAGGCACAGGTCCTAGGCCAGAGTCATCCGCGCCTTTTCAGCCAGTTCGGTGCGCGCCTGGTTGTATTCGGCTTCGAGCCGGTCGACTCGGTCGGCAACCGATTCAACCGCTGTCACCGCGGCGATGCCCTGGCCCGATCCCCAGATGTCCTTCCAGGCCTTGGCTTCGGTGTTCCCGCCCGAGCCGAAGGTCATCGCGCTGGGATCGCTTTGGGGCAAATTGTCGGGATCCATTCCCGCCGCAATGATCGAGGGGCGCAGGTAGTTGCCGTGCACGCCGGTGAACAGGTTGGAATAGACGATGTCCTCGGCCCGGCCTTCGACGATCGCGTCCTTGTAGCCCTGCTGCGCGTTGGCTTCCTTGGTGGCGATCCACGGACTGCCGATATAGGCAAAGTCCGCGCCCATCGCCTGGGCAGCAAGGATCGAGCGTCCGCAGGCGATCGAGCCTGACAGTGCGATCAGGCCGTTATGCCACTGGCGGATTTCCTGCATCAGCGCGAAGGGCGAAAGGACCCCGGCATGGCCGCCCGCACCGGCCGCGACCGGGATCAGGCCGTCCGCGCCCTTTTCGATCGCCTTGCGCGCAAAGCGATCGTTGATGACATCGTGCAGCACGATCCCGCCCCAATTGTGCGCGGCCTGGTTGATGTCTTCTCGCGCGCCAAGCGAGGTGATGATCATCGGCACCTGCCACTTGGCGCAAACCTCCATGTCTTCCTCAAGCCGGTTGTTCGACTTGTGGACGATCTGGTTGACCGCAAAGGGCGCGGCCGGGCGATCGGGATTGTCGCGGTTGTGCGCGGCCAGCTCCTCGGTGATGCGATGCAGCCATTCGTCAAGCACGCCCGAAGGCCGCGCGTTGAGCGCGGGGAAGCTGCCGATGACCCCGGCCTTGCACTGGGCGATCACCAGTTCCGGCCCGGAAATTATGAACAGTGGCGAACCAATGACGGGCAGGCGCAGGCGATCGAACGGAGCGGGTAGCGGCATTGCGGCATCCTGTTTTGGTAGTCGGTCAAGCGCTCATATGCGGCACGAACGGGGATGTCGAGAGGATAAGTTTACAATGTTCACATTGCCTGCGAGCCGTAACGGAAGGCAGTGCCATTAGGGTCGCGAGGGCTGGTTCGCAGGCGTTCCCTTGGGCCTTGTCTTGCGTTAGGCTGCGGTAATGCATCCCGTGATCCATGCGCTGTCGAGCGATCGGCAGCACCGCTTTTCCAAACAGCCATCCCGCTCGCTGAGCTTGCTGGCCGGACTGGGGGTAGAGGGCGATGCGCACGCCGGGCGCCTGGTCCAGCATCTCTCGCGTATGGCCAAGGACCCCGACACCCCCAACTTGCGTCAGGTTCACCTGATCCACGCCGAACTGTTCGAAGAGCTCGCTGGCAAGGGCTTTCAGGTCGCGCCGGGCGAACTGGGTGAGAACGTGACCACCCGCGGGATCGACCTGCTTGGCCTGTCGCGCGGGGCCCGGTTGCGGCTGGGCGACCAGGCGCTGATCGAGATCACCGGTCTGCGGAACCCGTGCCGGCAGATTGACGGGCTTGCGGCGGGTCTGATGGCCGCCACGCTGGATCGTGCGGCCGACGGCAGCCTGGTCCGCAAATGCGGGGTCATGGCGATCGTTGTGGAAAGCGGCACGGTGCAGGTGGGCGATGCCATCACCCTGGAATCGCTACCGCTGGAGCATGAGGCGCTGGAGGTGGTCTGAAGGCGTGGGGGCAGCGATCCCCGCACAGGGGAACCGCGGGGGGCGAGCCATGCTCATCCCCCCGCGTTCCAGGATTACATTCCGACGTCGACGCTCTTGCTGACCAGCACGTTGACCGAGACGCGGCGGTTCTGCGCGCGGCCTTCGGGGGTGCTGTTGTCTGCCGCGGGATCGGCCTTGGCCATGCCGGTCGGGGTCAGCATGCGATAGGGCTTCCAGTGGCAAGCCTGCTGCAGATAGTTGATGACACTCGACGCACGCTTTTCGCTGAGCGTCTGGTTGTAATCGTCATCGCCAACCGAATCGGTATAGCCGACCACCAGCATCAGGGTGTTCTCGCTTGCATCGGCGGTGGTCGCCGTGGTGCAGAGATCAGCCTTGCCCTGATCGGACAATTTCCACTTGCCGGTGTCGAAATAGACGTTGGTGGTGCTCTTGATGTTGTACTTGTCGATATCGGCCATGCGGCTGCGCAGCGCTTCGGTGGCCGCGGTCTGCTCGGCAAAGCCCTGGGCGGTTCCCTGGCGGATCATGTTCGCGGTCTTGAGGTCGCCGCCTTTGAAGGTCACCTGACCGGCAACCAGGCCGCCGCTCCACTGCAGGGTCTTTACCGAAACGGGCAGCCCGTTGAGCAGCGCGGCCGAGGTCAGGTTGCCCTTGCCGCCGAACAGGCCGCCACCGGACTTGATCTTGGTTGCCGGGGTGATGATGATCACCGAACTGGTGCCGTCGGCCGCCGTGACCTTGATCTTCTCGGCCGTGCGCGCGGTGATGATGCCCTTGATTTCGGGTCCGGCAGGCAGCTGCGATATATCGGGCACCGCCTCACCGTTGACGACGATGGTTGCCGGTGGGGATTCCGGCTGCGCCTGGGCAGAAAGGCTGCCGGCTGCCGGCACGGCAAGCATGGCAAGCAAAGCGAGGGCTCCCGGCCCCTTGGTGATCACGCGCATTTTGCAACTCCGTTCAAACTGGACTTGTCGGCCCCGTGTTCAGATTAACCTTGCTGCCAGATGAACGGTCAAGGTGCGACGAGCCGTTGTCCGGTCAATGGGAGCGCATCGTGCGACGAACCGAAAATTGCAGCTTGGCTCGAGCGAGGAGAGCCTGTCTGGCTGGAGTCAGGGGCCGCGCCGCCTTATCCCCAGGCCTGGCGGTACAGCATCGCAATTTCCTCCGCCTCTGGCACGCGGGGGTTGTTCCCCGGTGAGCCGCTGGCCAGCGCCTGGCTTGCCATCAGCGGGATCAGTTCATCCCAGCGCGCCTTGGCAATGCCGTAGCCGGCCGGGGTGGGAACCTGGAGATCGGCGTTGACCTGTTCCAGCGCCTCGACCAGACGTCCGACCGCGCCCTGGTCGCTCTCCTGCTCGGCCGCTATGCCCATTGCGCGGGCGCAGTCGGCATAGCGGGGTAGGGCGGCCGGGGCGCTCCAGGCGGTGACCAGCGGCATCAGCATCGCGTTGGACAGACCATGGGCAACGTGGAAGTGCGCACCGATTGGCCGGCTCATTCCGTGGACCAGTGCGACCGAACTGTTCGAAAAGGCGATCCCGCCCTGCAGCGCGCCCAACATCAGCGCCTCGCGCGCCGACCGGTCGCCCGGGTCGGCACAGGCGCGGGGCAGGTTGGGCCAGATCAGCCGCATCGCCGACAGGGCCATCGAATCCGAGAACGGATTGGCTCGCTTCGAGACATAGGCTTCGATCGCGTGGACCAGGCTGTCGATCCCGGTATCGGCGGTGAGCCGGGCGGGTTTGGTCAGGGTCAGTTCGTAATCGACGATGGCGATCTGCGGCAGGTAGGCAAGCCCGGCACAGAGCATCTTCTCGTCGGTCTCGGTGTCGGTGATGATGGTAAAGCGGGTCGCTTCCGATCCGGTTCCCGCGGTGGTCGGGATGGCGATCACCGGCAGGCCGGGCGCGTCTTCCTGGTGCGGGGCCTTGAGCGCCGGGATCGCCCGGTCGCCACGAACCGCGATCATCTTGGCGCTGTCGATCGGGCTGCCGCCGCCAAGCCCGATCACGCAGTCGTGAGCGCCTTCCGCAAGGAACGCGCAGCCCGCCTCGGTAGAGGCGACAGTGGGATCGGGAACCACGCCGGTAAAGGTGCGCGCCGGGATTCCCGCCCGGGCAAGCAGCCGCTCGACCCGATCGAGGATCCCGCAACCCGCGATCCACACGTCAGTGACGATCAGCGGCCGGGACAGGCCCGCAGCGGCCAGCGCTGCGGGCAATTCGTCCAGCGCGCCGCCGCCAATGCGGATGGTGCGGGGAAGGTGGATTGTCGCCATCGGTTCAGTCCAACAGGTGTTCCATGCCGTAAACCCGCGCCGCGGTTCCGGCATAAAGTGCGCGCTTCTCGTCCGCTGAGGCGCCGAGCGTCAGGTGCTTGAAGGCGTTCCACAGCGTTGCATAGCTCGCGCCCCACTTGTCGACCGGATAGTTGCTTTCGAACATCCCGCGCTGCGGCCCGAAGGCTTCGATGCAGGTTTCGATATAGGGCCGCCACATCGCTGCCAGCACCTCGGACGAAAGGCCCGCCGCCGGGCCGTGATCGGGCATCCCGGCAAACGACATGGCAAGGCCGCCCAGCTTGACGTGGACGTTGGGGCATTCGGCGATAGCCCGAATATGCTGGCGCCAGGTATCGAAGCGTTCGTGCAGCTTGCCGTGGTAGCTGCCCATGCCAAGCGGGGTGCCGCAGTGATCGAGCACGATCGTCTGGTCGGGGAAGGCGCGGGCCAGGCTCAGCACGTCGCCCAGCTGCGGTTCCAGCAGCCAAGCATCGAAGGTCAGACTGCGCTTGCCAAGCTCGGCAAAGCCCTCGCGGAAGGTCGTATCGAGATAGAGTCCTTCGGGCGCGTGGAACGGCGGGCCCAGCACGTCCGGATCGGCATTCCAGGCCGCGGCGTGGCGGATCCCCTTGAAGCGGGGGCTCGTCTCCATCAGCGCATCGAGCACACCGCCCGCCGCACTGCCCCGCGTAAGGTCGGCATGGCCGATGATCGCGTCGCACAAGCGGTTGTCGCCATAGAGCCCGCTGGCGCTCTGCGCGGCGACGCCGTTCACATATTCGACCTCGCCCAGGACCTTGAGCGCCTCGTCCGCCCCGGCCCGGTAGAACGCGCCGCATTCCATGAACACCGTGCCGATCACGTTGTGGCCGCTGGCCGTGTCGGCATGCAGCTCGTTGAAGGTGTAATAGGGTGACAGCGCGATTGCCGCGATGAACGGGTGAAGCGGCTCTGGAAACGCACCCATCAAAGGTCGCAGGTCCCACAGGTGGTGGTGCGGATCAATGATCGGCAGTTCGGGTTCGAGGATCGCTTCGCTCACATGGACTCTCCATTCCATCTGGCTTAGCGCGGCAGCTTATGGCCGCTTGCGGGTTTGACAAGCGCAGAACGCCCCCTCATTAATCGATCGATTAAAAAGTTGCGGAAAGAAAGGTTGGGACGATGGATTTCGAGCACAGCGAGAAGGTCAAGGGGCTGCTGGCGCAGGTCGGCGCCTTCATGGATCAGCACATCTACCCCAACGAGCAGGCCTATCACGACTTCGTCACCGATCCCGCCAACCAGTGGCAGGAATGGCCGGGGATGGAGGATCTCAAGGCCAAGGCGAAGGCGCAGGGCCTGTGGAACCTGTTCCTGCCGCACGAATACGGGGCGTTCTCGCCCGGCTACACCAACCTTGAATATGCCCCGGTCGCCGAACTGCTCGGCCGGGTGCCGTGGGCCAGCCAGGTGCTCAACTGCTCGGCCCCCGATACCGGCAACATGGAAGTGCTGGCCAAGTATGGCAGCCCGCAGCAGCAGGAAAAGTGGCTGAAGCCGCTGCTGAACGGCACGATCCGCTCGGCCTACGTGATGACCGAACCGCAAGTCGCCTCGTCTGACGCGACCAACCTGGAACTGTCGATCACGCCTGACGGCGACGATTACGTTCTGAATGGCCGCAAGTGGTGGATTTCCAACGCGATGCACCCGCGCTGCGACATCTGGATCGTGATGGGCAAGACCGATTTCAACGCCCCGCGCCACGCGCAGCATTCGCAGATCCTGGTCGAGCCCGACACACCGGGAATCACCATCGTGCGCCATCTGACCGTGTTCGGTTCGCACAACTCGCCCGGCGGCGAGTGCGAGTTGCGCTTCGACAACGTCCGTGTACCCAAGGGCAACCTGATCCTGGGCGAAGGCCGCGGGTTCGAGATCGCGCAGGGTCGTCTTGGGCCGGGCCGCATCCACCACTGCATGCGCTCGATCGGTCAGGCCCAGCGGGCGCTCGAGATCATGGCGCGCCGCGTCGACAGCCGCGTGGCTTTCGGCAAGAAGCTGGCCGACCAGTCGAGCATTCGCCAGGAAGTGGCCAAGAGCTTCTGCGAAATCGAGATGTCGCGCCTGCTCACGTTGAAGGCGGCCGACGCGATGGACCGTTATGGCAACAAGGTGGCCAAGGACCTGATCGCCGCGATCAAGGTTGTCGCTCCTCAGATGGCGCAGACCGTCTGCGACCGCGCGATCCACGTCCACGGCGGGATGGGCGTCAGCGACGACACCCCGATCGCCCGGTTCTTCACCCTCAACCGCTTCGTGCGGATCGCCGATGGCCCGGACGAGGTTCATATGAGCCA
>JBJTMC010000150.1:0-13303 GCA_046063325.1 Novosphingobium sp. | reverse complement strand
GCCCGCGCAGGAGTTTTTCTTGATTGCATGGGCAAGCGGGAGGGGACTAGGGCGCTCGGGACAGGGCGCAAGGTCCGCCTGACAAGGAAGAAGCATGGCAACGCAATTCGCCGATCCGGAAGCATCTACCACCAACAGCCCTGAAGCCGTCGTCGTCCGCTTTGCGGGCGACTCGGGCGATGGGATGCAGCTCACGGGCGGCCAGTTCACCTTGTCGAGCGCGCTGGCGGGCAACGATTTCGCCACGTTCCCCGATTTTCCGGCAGAAATCCGTGCGCCGCAGGGCACACTGTTCGGCGTCTCGGCTTTCCAGATCAACTTCGGTTCGACCGATATCGACACCGCGGGCGATGCGCCGGACGTGCTGGTGGCGATGAACCCGGCGGCGCTCAAGACCAATGTCGGCGCGCTCAAGCCTGGCGGGCTGATCATCGCCGACACCGGTGAGTTCACCAAGCGCAACCTTGAAAAAGCCAAGTACGAAGTCAGTCCGCTGGACGATGACAGTCTGGCCCGGTGGAAGGTGCTGGCATTCGATATCAGCGCGCTGACGATGGAATCGGTCAAGCCGTTCGGGCTGGGCAACAAGGAAGCGCTGCGCTGCAAGAACATGTGGACGCTGGGGCTGGCGCTGTGGATGTTCGATCGGGAGCGGGCACCGCTGATCGACTGGCTCAACGCCAAGTTCCGCAAGAACCCGGTGCTGGCCGAGGCCAACATCGCCGCGCTCAACGCCGGACATGCCTATGGCGAAACGGCCGAAATCGGCGGACAGCTGCACAAGGTCCACATGGATGCGGTGCCGGCCCCCGCCGGGCTCTATCGCACCATTACCGGGGCGGAAGCCGTGGCCTTGGGGCTGGTGGTAGGTTGCCAGCTGGCCGACCTGCCAATGTACTTCGGGGGCTATCCGATCACACCCGCCAGTTCGATCCTGCACTACCTTGCGGGGATGAAGGAATACGGCGTCACCACCTTCCAGGCAGAGGACGAGATTGCCGCGATCGCTTCGGCGATCGGCGCCTCCTATGCCGGGCATCTGGGCGTCACCTCGTCCTCTGGCCCGGGCATCGCCCTCAAGACCGAGGCGATGGGGCTTGCGGTGATGACCGAGCTGCCGCTGGTGATCGTCAATTCGCAGCGCGGTGGGCCCTCGACCGGCCTGCCGACCAAGACCGAGCAGAGCGACCTTTACCAGGCGGTCTATGGCCGCAACGGCGATACGCCGATGCCGGTGATTTCCGCGCGCAGCCCGGGCGATGCCTTCGAATGCGCGATCGAGGCTTGCCGGATCGCGGTGCAATACATGACCCCGGTGATCCTGCTGACCGACGGCTACATCGCCAACGCGGCCGAGCCGTGGCTGGTCCCCGATCCCACCGCCTACGAACCGTTTCCGGCCAGCTTCCTGGCCGAGCCCAACGGCCCGGACGGCAGCCTGTTGCCTTACGCCCGCGACGAGAAGGGAGCGCGGCCCTGGATCAAGCCCGGCACACCCGGGCTGATGCACCGGATCGGCGGGATCGAGAAGAACCCCGGCACCGGCAATCTCGATTACAGCCCGGCGGCGCACCAGGCGATGAGCGACCAGCGCAAGGCCAAGGTCGACGGCGTCGCGAAAAGCATCCCGGCGCAGGACGTTTGCCTGGGCACGACCAGCGGCAAGCTCGCGGTGGTCGGCTGGGGCAGCAGCTTTGGTCCGATCCACCAGGCGGTCCGCCGGGCGCGCGCCAAGGGCCTTGACGTCAGCCATATCCACGTCCGCCACATCTGGCCGCTGCCCGAAAATCTGGGTGATCTTTTGCGGAGTTACGAGAAGATCCTCGTCCCCGAAATGAACACCGGTCAGTTCAAGACCGTGCTGCGCGACCAGTTCCTGGTCGATGCCAAGCCGCTCAACAAGACGAGCGGTCAGCCGTTCACCATCGCCGAAATCGAAACCGCGATCGAAGGAGCTCTGGCATGAACGAGATGACCAAGATCGCCGTCCAGACCACTTTAAAGGACTGGGAATCGGACCAGGAAGTCCGCTGGTGCCCCGGCTGCGGGGACTATGCGATCCTGAAAGCGGTGCAGCGCACTTTGCCGGAACTGGGGGCCGATCCGGCGAACACCGTGTTCGTCAGCGGCATCGGCTGTTCCAGCCGGTTTCCCTATTACATGGCCAGCTATGGCTTCCACACCATCCACGGCCGCGCACCGGCCTTTGCGACCGGGATCAAGCTCAGCAATCCGGAACTCGATGTCTGGCTGGTGACCGGTGACGGCGATGGCATGTCGATCGGCGGGAACCACACGTTCCACTTCATCCGCCGCAACATCAATTGCCAGATCATGCTGTTCAACAACGAGATCTACGGGCTGACCAAGGGCCAGTATTCACCCACCAGCCGGGTCGGCACCACCAGCCCGACCACGCCGCTCGGCTCGTTCGACCGGCCGGCCAGTCCGTGCGCCTTTGCGCTGGGCGCAGGGGCGCGGTTCGTTGCGCGCGGGTTCGACGTATCGAAGAACCTGCCCGAAGTGCTCAAGGCGGCTTACCGCCACAAGGGCGCGGCCTTTATCGAGATCTTCCAGAACTGCATCGTCTACAACAAGGACGTGTTCGACGATTTCGCCGCCCCCAAGGGCGCGGAAGACCGCCAGCTCTGGCTGGAAAACGGGCAGCCGATGCTGTTCGCCAAGGGCACCCAGGGGATCGCGCTCGACACCGAGAAACTGACGCTCAAGGTGGTCGACGTGGTTGACGGTGATTGGCAGGCGGCCGGCGTGATCGTCCACGACGTGACCAACCGCTCGGTTGCGCACATGCTGGTCGAGCTGCCGTTCGGGGCCTTCCCGATGGCGCTGGGCGTGATCTACGATGATCCGCGCCCGACCTACGAGGATTCGCTGCTTGGTCAGGACGCCAAGGCCCGCGAAGGCAAGAGCACTGACCTCAAGAAGCTGCTGTCCAAGGGTCAGACCTGGACTGTCGAGGCCTGACCGCCGAACGCCAATGACGCGGACGTCGCTTGTCTGGCTGCGCCGCGATCTGCGGCTGGCCGATCAGGCAGCGCTTGCCGCAGCCTGTGCGGCGGGGCCGGTGATCCCGGTCTATGTGCTTGATGACGAGACCGCCGCGCATCGCCGGATGGGCGGAGCGAGCCGGTGGTGGCTGCACCATTCGCTCGCCGCGCTCGACAAAGCCCTGCGCGCCAGGGGATCGCGTCTGATCCTGCGCCGCGGCCGAAGCGCCGATGTTCTGGCCGCGTTGGCGACGCAAACCGGCGCGGGCGAAGTCCATGCGCTGCATCACTACGAACCGTGGTGGCGCAATGCCGAACGCGCAGTGGGCAAGCTGCTGAGCCTGAGGCTCCATCACGGCAACTACCTTGCCCCGCCGGGCACGGTGCTGAGCGGGTCGGGAACGCCGTACAAGATCTTTACCCCGTTCTGGCGCGCGCTGAGCGAGCGCTTGCCGCCGCCCGCACCGCTGGCCGCGCCTTTGGCCATTCCTGCGCCGGAAAGCTGGCCCGAAAGCGATCGTCTTGACGGATGGAACCTGTTGCCGACCAAGCCCGATTGGGCCGGCGGCATGCAGACGGAATGGACGCCCGGCGAAGCAGGGGCACAGGAACGGCTGGAGGACTTTGCCGATTCTGCCGTGCGTTATGAACAGCAACGCAACCTGCCCGGAACAGAAGGCACCTCGCGCCTTTCGCCGCACCTGCATTTCGGAGAGCTGTCCCCTGGTGCGGTGTGGCACCGGGTGGCGGAAGCCGGCGGTTCGGTCGGCACCTTTCTCGGTGAGCTTGGTTGGCGCGACTATGCCCAGAACGTGATCCTTCAGGCGCCGGACTATGGCACAGCCAGCGGCAAGCGCGCGTTCGACGGATTTCCGTGGCGCTGGGACGAACAGGCCCAGGCCGACTTGCGCGCCTGGCAGCAGGGCCGCACCGGCTATCCGATCGTCGATGCCGGGATGCGGCAGCTGTGGGCAACCGGATGGATGCACAACCGGGTGCGGATGATCGCCGCGAGCTTTCTGATCAAGCACCTGCTGATCGACTGGCGCCGCGGCGAGCAGTGGTTCTGGGATACCCTGGTCGATGCCGACTATGGCCAGAACGCGGTAAACTGGCAGTGGAGTGCGGGAAGCGGGATCGACGCCAACATGTTCGTGCGGATCATGGCTCCGCTTGGCCAATCGCAGAAATTCGCGGCGGGCGACTATATCCGCCGCTGGGTGCCCGAATTGGCGCATCTGCCCGACTGCGAAATTCACGATCCACCGCTGCCGGTGCCAGGCTATCCCGCCCGGCTGGTCAGCCATGCCGAAGGGCGTGCCCGCGCTCTTGCAGCTTGGGAGGCCTTCAAGGCCTGAACGGGTTCAACCAATCATCATCAGGCTGGCGTTTCCGCCCGCCGCCGTGGTGTTGATCGAGGTTGAGACTTCTTCCAGCAACCAATCACAGTGATAAGCGAGCGGCGCATCGCAGCATGCCGAATGGACCGGAACGATCGGGCCGGGCAGGGCGGAAACCCGGGCCAGGGCTGCGCCGGTCGCGGCGCTTCCTCCCTCGACCAGCGCGGCGGAAAATGCCTCGGCCGTGCTGGTTTCAAACCGGGCGGCGACAGTTTCAGGCAGGCCATCAGGCAGTCCCATGCCTTCGATTGCGCCGCGATTGCCGGTGGCAAGGACTGCGGCCATCTGCTCGTACAGACCCGCCAGGGTCGCAGGAAGCAGCAGGACCCGTCCGCGGGGATGGAGCGCGTAAAGATTGCGCTCACCGACGGGGCCCGGCAGCGCGATTTCCGTGCCCAAGGCCGAGATCCGGCCATAGCGCCGGGCACGCTGCGCGCTGTCGCTTGCGCCTTGGGTGTCGAGCCAATCGGCAAACTGATGCAGCGGCGTTTCCGGTGATCGTTCCGAACCATCGAGCGGCGGCGGTGCGGCAACCAGCCTGCCGAGATAGAGCGGACCGCCGGCCTTCGGGCCGGTGCCCGACAGGCCTCGGCCGCCGAATGGCTGGACCCCGACGATTGCCCCGATCGTGTTGCGGTTGACGTAGAGGTTGCCCGCCTTGATCCGCGAGGTGACGTGGTCGACCGTCTGATCAAGCCGGGTATGCAGGCCGAAGGTCAGGCCATAGCCGGTGGCGTTAATCGAATCGATCAGCTCCTCGATCTTGTCGCGGCGATACCGCACGACATGCAGCACCGGGCCGAACACCTCCTGCTTGAGCTGGGCGATGTTGTCGATCTCGATGATCGTCGGGGCGATGAAGGTGCCGCGTTCGGTGGCCGGGGGCAGGGCAAGCTGTTCAACCGGTGCGCCGCCCGCACGCATCGCCTCGATATGGCGGGCAATATCCTGCTGCGCGGTGCTGGAAATCACCGGACCGATATCGATCTTCAGCGCATCGGTGCGCCCGATCCGCAGTTCCCGCAGCGCCCCCCTGAGCATGGTGAGCGTGCGGTCGGCCACGTCGTCCTGGATGCACAGGACGCGCAGCGCAGAGCAGCGCTGGCCAGCGCTATCGAAGGCAGAGGCCAGCACGTCGGCGACGACCTGTTCGGGCAGAGCGGACGAATCGACGATCATCGCGTTCTGCCCGCCGGTCTCGGCCACAAAGGGGATCGGCTGGCCCGAGGGCAGGAGCCGCTGGGCCAACTTGCCCTGGATAAGCCGCGCAACCCGGGTCGATCCGGTGAACATCACGCCGCAGGTTTCCGGCGCTTCAACCAGCGCGCTACCCAGCGCGCCGTCGCCGGGCATGAGTTGCAGCGCGTCGCGCGGGATGCCCGCTTCGTGCAGCACCCGCACCGCTTCGGCCGCAATCAGAGGGGTGAAGCTGGCCGGTTTGGCAAGCACGGGGTTGCCTGCGGCGAGCGCGGCGGCAACCTGCCCGGTGAAGATCGCCAGGGGGAAATTCCACGGACTGATACACACGATCGGGCCCAGCGGGACCTGGTCGGGGCCAAATCCGGAGCGCACCTGCGCCGCGTAATAGCGCAGGAAGTCAACCGCTTCGCGCACTTCGGCGATGGCGTTGGGGACCGATTTTCCGGCCTCGCGGACGATCAGGCCGATCAGGACCGGCATCCGCGTCTCCAGCGCGTCGGCGGCCTTCTCAAGGATTGCGGCGCGTGCAGCGATCGGGGTCTTGCCCCAGTCCGACGCGGCGGCGCGCGCGGCGGCGGCAGGGGCGTCCGCGGCAGAAACTTCGAACACCGTGCCCACCACATCGCTGTGATCGGCGGGGTTGCGGA
Source organism: Novosphingobium sp. (assembly GCA_046063325.1). GTDB lineage: Bacteria > Pseudomonadota > Alphaproteobacteria > Sphingomonadales > Sphingomonadaceae > Novosphingobium. The sequence continues at coordinate 7,048 of JBJTMC010000150.1, read as the reverse complement.
CCGGGTGTGGGGTCCCTGAACCAAAGGTCGGAACCGCAATCCAGTCGATCCGGGCGTTTTCGGCCAAGCTTTCCGAAAGGCCGGCAAGTCCGGCTTCGTTGCTAAGGTCGATTCCGCGGGAATTGCGGCGATCGGCGTAGAGATCGCGGGGCAGGGCGATCCGATCGTGGTGCGCACCAGGATGGGGCATCGCCCGGACCTGATCGACCGGATCGGTGATCAGGCTGTCGACCGGAACGGCCGGATCGGCGATCCGGTTGACGAACGAGGAGTTGGCACCATTCTCAAGCAGGCGGCGGACCAGATAGGCCAGAAGCGTCTCATGCGTTCCGACCGGCGCATAAATCCGGCACGGCCGATCGAGATTCTCCGGTCCGACGACCTGTTCGTACAGCGGCTCGCCCATGCCGTGGAGGCACTGGAACTCGTACTGACTGGGCGCGTAATCGGGTCCGGCCAGGTGATAGATCGTCGCCAGGGACTGCGCGTTGTGGGTGGCGAATTGCGGGAACACCGCATCGGGTGCGGCCAGCAGTTTGCGGGCGCAGGCGATATAGGCAACGTCAGTATGGGCCTTGCGGGTATAGACCGGAAAATCCTCAAGCCCATCGACCTGGGCACGCTTGATCTCCGCATCCCAATAGGCGCCCTTGACCAGCCGGACCATGATCCGGCGATCGGCCCGGCGGGCCAGGTCGATGATCCAGTCGATCACCGCCGGGCAACGCTTGCCATAGCCCTGGACCACGAAGCCAAGGCCGTCCCAGCCTGCCAGCTCCGGATCGAGCGCCAGGCTTTCGAGCAGGTCGAGCGACAGCTCGAGCCGGTCGGCTTCCTCCGCATCGATATTGAGGCCGATGCCATAGCCTTTGGCCAGCAGCGCAAGCCCGCGCACCCGCGGCAGCAATTCTCCCATCACGCGCTCGGCCTGGGCCCGGACGTAGCGCGGATGCAGCGCGGACAGTTTGATCGAGATGCCGGGGCCGGCAATGATTCCGCGTCCGTTCGAAGCCTTGCCGATCGCGTGGATCGCGTGCTCATAATCGGCAAGATAGCGATCGGCATCGGCCTGGGTGGTCGCGGCTTCGCCCAGCATGTCATAGCTGTAGCGAAAGCCCTTCGCCTCAAGGCTGCGAGCCCGTTTCAGCGCCTCGTCGATTGTCTCGCCGGTGACGAATTGTTCGCCCATCAGCCGCATCGCAAGATCGACGCCCTTGCGGATCACTGGTTCCCCGGCGCGGGCAACCAGCCGGGCAAGCGCGGCGCCAAGGCCGCGATCGTCGACGCTGCCGACCAGCTTGCCGGTCACCACCAGACCCCAGGTTGCGGCGTTGACGAACAGAGACCGCCCACCGCCCAGGTGCGAACTCCAGTCTCCGTCGCCGATCTTGTCGCGGATCAGCGCATCGCGCGTTGCCGCGTCCGGGATCCGCAGCAGGGCTTCGGCCAGGCACATCAGGGCCACGCCCTCATCGCTCGACAGCGAATATTCCTGGACCAGACCTTCAACCCCGCCAACCTTGGGGTTGGCGCGCAGGCCGGTAACCAGCTGTGTCGCCGTGTCGCGAATGGCCGCGCGCTCGGCGTCGGGCAGAGCGGCTTCGAGCAGAAGCGGCGCGAGGCAGGCCGCTTCATCGCGGCGATAGGCGGCCGTTATGGCCTGGCGCAGCGGCGATTGGTCACGGATCGGCGGGGCGAATGCGGCGAAGGGCTGTTCCATGGCACAGCGATAGCAGAGAACGAAATTCCATTCTGCCTTAGTTTGTGCCAACTGTAGTGCAAATGGATCATATGCGAGCAATAAATCAGGAAATTGGCATGGCAATTGGCACAATTGTAGTCGAACTGGATTCCTTTGATCGCAAGATCATCGACGTCCTGACGCGCGACGGCCGGATCAGCATCACCGATCTGGCGCAGAAGGTGGGTCTGTCCAAGACTCCCTGCCAGGTCCGGCTCAAGCGGTTGATCCAGACCGGGGTGATCACCGGTTTTCGGGCCGTACTCGATTCGGCCAAGCTGGGCATGGATCACGTCGCCTTCGCCGAAGTGAAGCTGTCCGACACGCGCGAGACGGCGCTGGAGGAATTCAACGCCGCGGTCCGCCGGGTTCCCGAGGTGGAGGAGTGTCACATGATCGCTGGCGGGTTTGACTACCTGCTCAAAGTCCGCACGTCCGACATCCGCAAGTATCGGATCGTGCTGGGCGAGAAGATTTCCAGCCTGCCGCACGTTGCCAGTTCGTCGACCTTCGTGGCGATGCAGACCGTGAAGGAAGGCTAGCCTAGCCTAGCGCTAGAGCGCGCTGGCCCGGCTCGCCAAGCCAGTGCGCCGCAATCCCCCAGACCCTGCTGACAAGATCCGCGCTGAGCGCTTGTTCGCTTGGTCCATCGGCCACCACCTTGCCCTGATCGAGCACGATCACCCGGTCCGCGCGGTTGATCGCGGTGGCAAGGTCGTGAAGCACCAGGACCACCCCGCGGCCTACGGCAGCTTCGGCGCGCAGCAGGCGGACCAGCGCCGCCGCATGTGCCAGATCGAGGTTGGCGAGCGGTTCGTCGGCCAGGATCCAGCCGGGCTGTCCCGCCAGGACCCGCGCTGCCAATGCCCGCGCGCGCTCTCCGCCGGACAGGTGCGAAATCGGGCGGGCGCGCAGAGTTTCAAGCTCCATCGCGCTCAGCGCCGTCTTTATCGCGGCGCCGTCCGCCTGGGCGCTGGCGTGGGCGGAATGGAGCGGGGATCCCTGCCACGGCAGGCGGCCCAGCGCGACCAGCGTTTCCACCGTGACGTCCCAGGCCACTTCCGGACTTTGCGGCAGATAGCCAATCTGCCGGGCTCGCTGGCGCGGCGGCATCGCGGCAAGGGGTAATCCATCCAGCGATACCGCACCGCTAACCGGTTGCAGCAGCCCAGCCAGGCAGCCCAGCAGGCTGGACTTGCCCGCGCCATTGGGTCCGACGATCGCGGTCACTTCGCCCGAACGCAAGGTCAGGCTGACACCAGCGAGGCGTCCGGGAAGGGACAGGCCATCGGCGCGCAGGTCCATCAGCCAAGTCCCCCATCCAGCGCGGGCGATCGCCGCAAGCGCAGCAGCAGGGTGAGGAAGAACGGTGCCCCGATCAGGCTCAGCGCAATGCCAAGCCGCAGTTCGGTCACCAACGGCAGGATCCGGCACAGGCAGTCAGCCAGCAGTAGCAGCAGCGCCCCGGCCAGCGCCGAAGGAACAATCAGGCCGGACGGGCGGCGATCGGTGAAGGGGCGGACCAGATGCGGCACCATCAGGCCGACAAAGCCGATGATCCCGGCAACCGCTACGCCTGCGCCGATCGTCAGGCCGACCCCGCCGACCAGCAGCGCCTGAAGCCGCCGGGGATCGAGCCCCAGCGAACGCGCCGTCGTCTCTCCCAGGATCAATGCGTCGAGGCCCGGTCCGGCAACGCGCAGCAGGGCGAGCCCGGCCAGGGTCAGCGGCAGCGCAATCCAGATTTCCGGCCAGCCCCGGTCGGTCAGCGCGCCCATCAGCCAGGTGACGATTTCCGATTGGGCGAAGGGCGAGGGCGAAAGGCTGATCGCCAGGCTCATCAGCGCTCCGGCAAGGCTGGCGATCATCATGCCGGCCAGGGTAAACAGGGCCACCCCGCCGCCATGCCCATCGGACTGCCGCCCCGCGATCAGGCTGAGCAGCGCCATCGCGCCGCCCGCGCCGATCAGCGCAAACAGCGGCAGCGCCCAAGGGCTTGCGGCAATGCCAAGCCACAGCGCCAGCACCGCGCCCAGTGCGGCGGAGGGGGCAATGCCGAACAGCCCCGGATCGGCCAGCGGGTTGCGCAGATAACCCTGCATCGCCGCCCCGGCTCCGCCCAGACCCGCGCCCAGCACCAGCGCCAGAACCGCACGAGGGAGGCGCAGTTCGAGCAGGATCAGCCCGGCATTGGGAAGGGCCGGATGCAAAGGATCGATCCAGACCCGGCCCGCCAGCAGCGACAGCGGGACTGCGAAGATCAGCGCGACGAGCAAGCCAAGGTTGAGCCGGGTCACAGGCTGCTCCCGCCCGGTGCGGGCGCGTCCAGCTGGCGGCGCACCGCGGAAAGCCGCGCCGCCGCCCGAATGATCGTCGGCCCGCCGCACCACAGCAGTGCCGGATCGAGCCGGGCCCGGCGGGTCGATGGAAGCCGGTTGAGCGCTGGATGGCTGAGCAGGCGGTCTTCACCCGATCGGCCTCCGGCGGCAAAGATCAGCGCCGGGGGATCAGCCAGAACCTGTTCCAGCGGAAGAAAGTCGGCCTGGCCAAGCCCCCGCGCAGCTGCCGCGTTCGCAAAGCCGGTCCGGCGCAGCAGATCGGCGATCAGCGTCTGGTCGCCGGGAACGATGCCCCCAGATTGCCAGACCAGCGCCGGAACGATGCGCCTGTCCTGGGGCTGGGCCTGGGCCAGCGCGGCGTTGATCCGCGCGATCAGGGCCGCGCCGCGCTGCGGGTGCCCGGAGAGGGCGGCGAGCTGACGAACCTGATCCAGACTTTGCTCGACCGACCCGGCGATTGGAATTTCGACCAGGGGAATGCCTAGCCGGGCCAGCGCCGCGCGGGTTGCGGGCGCGGTGAAAGTGCCTGACACCACAAGTGCAGGGCGCAGCGCGGCGATCTCCTCCACGGTGCCGGTGGTCGAGGCGAACCGCGCCGCCGTTGCCAGATCCATCGAACTCGAAGCCGGGTTGCGGCTATTGGCCGATAGCGCCCGGATCTGCGCAGGATCGGCCACTTCCACCAGGATCGCGTCGGTGCAGGGGTTAAGGCTGACGATCCCCGCGGGCCGCGCCCCCGCCCGGCGATCAGCGGGGGCAGGGGCGCAGGCCGCGAGCGCCAGGGCAAGCAGGGCGATCCCGCGGTTCACCACCGCAAGCGCACCCCGCCATAGGCCGAACGGCGATAGGTGCCATAGTCGGTGGCGACCGCGTAGGTCTGATCGAACAGGTTCTCTATCCGGGCGAACAGCTCGAAATGGTCCCCGACCGGCACACTGGCGCGCAGCGTGGCCAGCGCGTGCCCGTCGAGCTGGCGGGTGTTGGCGGCATCGTCAAAGCTGTCGCCAACCAGGCGCAGGTCGGCCCCCAGCGCCAGACCGGCAAGCGGCGTCGTCCAGTCGAGCGAGGCGGTGACCGCCTGGCGCGGCCGCCGGGCAAGGCTCAGCCCGGTGTCGCGGTCGGTGGCCTCGACATAGGACCAAGTGGCGCTGGCGGTGACCTTCGGGCTCAGCCGCGCGGCCAGTTCCAGCTCGATCCCCTGCGCGCGGGCGCGGGCGGTGTTGTAATAGCCGCTGGGCCAGACATAGGAAATCAGGTTGCGGCTGTCGCGGCGGAACAGGCTCAGCCCCAGATGCAGCGGCGCGTTTCGATCGCCGCGTTCGATCCCCAGGTCGACGCTGTCGCTGGTTTCGGGGCGCAGTGTGGCGTTGCCCCCATAGCCGTAGAGCTGGTAAAGCGTCGGCGCCTTGAACCCCTGGCCCCAGGCACCGTGCAGGCGCCAGCCGCCGCCGAGCCAGACCGCTCCGTCCGCGCCCAGGCTCCAGTGTCCGCCAAAGCGGTCGTGATCGTCATAGCGCAGCCCCGCAGTGAGGTTCAGCGCGCGGCCCGCGTGGTAGCCGAACAGGGCATGCCCGCTGGCCTGACGCGCGGTGCGGCGGCTGTCGTAGCTGGTTGAAAACCGGGTCCATTCGCTGTCGGCCCCGAAATCGAGCTGCAACGCGCCCGTCAGTTCGGCCCGTCCGGTCACTTCGCCGCGCACGCTGCGTCCGATGGTGTCAAAGCCCGAGGCCGGGCCAAAGCTGGGATCGAAGTAGGACCGCCGCGTGTCCGACAGCGCCAGACCCGCATCAAGGCTGAGCCCTTGCCCGCGGTACTCGATCCCCGCGCGGCCCGAGGCCTGGCGGGTGGTCTGGTATTCGGGAGTGTCGGCGAACTGGTAGCTGGGCGGGGGAAAACCGTCGAAGTCGATCCGGCTGTCTGCATAGCGCGCGGTGCCGACGAACGCGAACCGATCGCCAAGCCCAAGCCGACCCTTGCCGCCAAGGCTCCACTGTCGGAACCCGTCGGGCTCTGTGCCTGCGGCGAAGGCGGAAATGCCGTCGCTGCGGGTATATCCGCCATTGACCGAAAGGTAGCTCTGCGCCTCGCCGATCCGCGCGCCAAAACCGGTCGAAAGGCTATTGTGCGCGCCGTATTCGACGGTTCCGCGAAGGCCAGGGCGGGTGTCGCTGCTGACCGCGAGGACCCCGCCGATCGCGGCCGATCCCCAGGGCACAGAATTCGAACCGCGCAGCAGTTCGATCTTGCCGATCCCCCCGGCCATCAGCGTGCCAAGGTCGAACCCGCCCGAAGGCGCGGCCACGTCTTCCATCCGGACGCCATCGATCAGCACCAGCAGCTGCTCGGAGTTGGCCCCGCGCACGAACAGCCCCGTGGTGCTGCCCAGCGGGCCATTACGCGTGTAGGTCACGCCCGGCAGACGCTCAAGCAGGCGGGTCAGGTCCGGGCCCTGGATTTTCTCGATCTCAGGCGCGACGATCACGCTGACCGGCTGGCCGGTCTGTTCGATCGTGCTGCGGTTGCCGGTTGCGACGACGGTGATTTCGTCATCGTTGACCCGGCGGACTGGGAGGATCACGCCGTCTCCGGCGCAGAGCGTGGTCGCGCATGGATCGCGGAATTCCTGCGCCTGTGCGGCGGCGGGAATGAGTGTGCAAACCGACAGAAAATACAGATACTTCACAGATAAACCTCCAGCAATGAACGAAAGCCGTTCATGGCGAGAGGCCTGGCGCCAGGGCGCCCAGTCCACGCTGCATTCCGGTACACCCCGCCCGGCTGCGGAACGACGGCCACGGGCAGGTCTCCTGGCTCCCGGATCATCGCTTGCCGCCTGCCTTCCCGGCTTTCGCCAGTGGCGTGATAGGCGGCACGCTCCCCGGTCACAGTTGCGGGGGCAGCGCGGGAGTTCAGCCCGCTTCCCTCTTAGGCCCGATTGCTCGGACAACCCATGACACGGGCGAGCGAA